>DGQR01000173.1:0-35018 GCA_002390825.1 Rhodoferax sp. UBA4409 | reverse complement strand
GCGATAGCGAGATGGGTTTTGAAGTGGCGAGACTTTGAGTTGCAAAGTTGGCATGGTCAGGCTTTCTGGGTGGTGGTTGGGGTGGAATGGGTAAGGCGGCGGACCAGGTGCGCCATCAGGCGGGCAGCGTTGCACCAGAACTCATTTACCGCTTCGCGGCGCAGGCGACTGGCTTCTCGGCGGGAGTGATCATGAAGTTGGACGAGTGCAGTGTTTTCAGGGGCGGCTGGGTACATGGTGGACTCCGGTAGGTTCAGGTCTTGCTGCGATGGTTTGAACTTTATGGAAAGTACAAAGCTTCGGAAACATCACCAAACCCATATTGGTTTTGCACTATTTGCAAAACCAAAGCTCCCGCCAGCACAATCGCGGCATGCAACTCCAACTCGATGACGTCGCCCTGTTCACCCGTATTGCCAAGCTGGGCACCCTGTCAGCCGCAGCCCGCGAGCGCAATGTGCCGGTGAGCCAGGTCACCCGTGCGCTGACCCGGTTGGAGGCGGCCTGCGGCGTGCGCCTGCTGCACCGCACCACCCATGGCCTGAGCCTGACCGACGAAGGCGACACCCTACTCTCCTACGGCCAGCGCCTGCTGGACACCACCGCCGAGTTGGACAGCGAACTCAACGGCAAGCTCAGCGGGCCCAGTGGCTGGGTGCGTGTCAGCGTGAGCCCCTTGCTGGCCGAATGTGTCATTGCACCCGGCTTGCAGGGCTTGTATGACCGTCACCCGGCCTTGCACATCGACATTAATGCCGACGACCGCGTTGCTGACATGGCCCGCGACGGCATTGACATTGCCATCCGCACCGGCAGTCCGAACAGCGACACCTTGGTGGCGCGAAAAATTGGTGAACACGGCCGCAGCCTCTATGCCGCACCCGCTTATCTGGCGCGCTGTGGCACACCCCAGCATCCGGACGACCTCGCCCGCCATCACCTGATCGCCAATAGCGCCAGCCCCACCCTGAACCGCTGGACTCGCGCTGGAGGCAGCACCACCGCGGCGCTGGCCGTGCCCGGACACACCCGCACCGACAACACGGCAGTGGTGCTCAGCCTGGTGCGCCACGGGGTAGGTATCGCCCGCCTGAATGACTTGATGGCAGCACCCTTGGTGCGCTCTGGCGAACTGGTGCCCTTGCTGCAAACGCATTTCGACGGTGGCCGGGTTCCCATCTTTGCTGTGATGCTGCAGGAGCGGCACCGCTTGCCGAAAATCCGCGCCTGTATCGATTACTGGGCGGAGTGGATTGCCGGCATGTCCTGACGCTTCCCCCGCACCGGGATAGGGAGGTTGAGCCCCGCTCCCGTGCACACCCGTCCCTGCCATGGTGCACAGAGCTTGTATACCAGTGGCACGGAATCTGCTGGTCCGGATGCACTATGGCCCACGCATCCGACATCAGCACCCGCATCATTGAAGCCATCATGGCCCAGAAGCTGGCCCCCGGCGCACGTCTGGGCGAGCAGCAACTGGCCATGGTGTTTGACTGCAGCCGCACCATAGTCCGCGAGGCGCTGACCCGCCTGGCGGCGCGCGGCATTGTCACCGTCAGTAGCCGGCGCGGCTGGTATGTGATCGAGCCCTCACTGAGCGAAGCGCGCGAGGCTTTTGAAGCCCGCCGCGTGATCGAGATGGGCCTGATCCGCTGCACCACCGAGGTGAGCAAGGCGGCCATCAAAACCCTCAAAGCGCACATCAAGACCGAGCAGGCTGCCGTGAAAGGCACCGATGTGGGGCTGCGCAGCTACCTGCTGGGCGACTTCCATGTGTGCCTGGCCGAATGCCTGGGTAACAGCCTGCTGGCCGACACCCTGCGCGACTTCACCGCGCGCACCACCTTGATCGCGATGCTCTACCAGTCGTCCCACGATGCGGCCCACTCGTGCGCGGAGCACGGCCGCATTGTCGAAGCGCTGGAGCAATCCGATTGGGTGCTCGCAGAACAACTCATGCAACAACACATCGGCCATGTGCAGGACGCATTGCGCCTGCAGCCCGCGACTGAGGACCCGCTGGCCGAGCTGCGCAATGCCCTCAGCCCCGTGAGCGAAAGCAGCAAGGCCAAACCGGTGCGTTTGGCACAGGGCTTGCATACAAGCCTTGCAGACAAATCCTCTTCATCCCCCTCAACCTACCTTGGAGCCCTGCTATGACCTTCCCCTTGAACAAACGCACTTTTGCCCTGGCGCTGGCCACCGGCGCCTTGCTGGCTGCCACCGGCGTGCAAGCGCAAACCGCGCTGGACGACATCATGAAATCCAAGGTGCTCAAGGTCGCGGTGCAGACCGACTCCGCGCCTTACGGCTTTGTGGGCACCGACCTCAAGCCCATCGGCCTGGACATTGATATGGCCAACCTCATCGGCAAAAAGATGGGCGTACCGGTGGAGCTGGTGGTGGTGGTGAGCGCCAGCCGCATTCCCGCACTGCAAACCAAAAAGGCCGACCTGGTGATCGCCACCTTGGGCAAGAACCCCGACCGCGAAAAAGTGATCGACTTCTCGTCCGCCTACTCCCCCTTCTTCCAGGCGGTGTTCGGCCCCAAAAACATCCCCGTCAAGAGCTTTGCCGATCTGGCTGGCAAGTCGGTGGGCGTGACCCGTGGTGCCATGGAAGACCAGGAGCTCGGCAAAGTGGCCCCGTCGGGTATCGATACCAAGCGCTTTGAAGACAACAACGCCACCATCGCCGCCTTCACCGCCGGCCAAGTGCAGTTCGTGGCCCTGGGCGCATCGGTGGCCGGCAACATGATGACCAAGAACCCGCAGCTGTCTGCCGAGTACAAGCTGCTGCTCAAAGACAGCCCCAACTTCATCGGTATCGCCAAGGGTGAAGACAAGCTCAAGGCCAAAGTCAACGAAATCATTGCCGACGCCAAGAAGAGCGGCGAGCTCGAAGCCATGGCCAAGAAGTGGCTGGGTCGCGGTCTGGGTGAGTTGCCCCTGTAAGGCCTGACGCAACTGACGAGAGCATTCCATGCGCATTGAACTCGACTTCGGGGCGGTACTGGCCGAGTGGCCGCTGCTGCTCACCGGTGTGGGCTGGACCCTGGCACTCACGGCCGTGGCTGTGGTGGCGGGCACCGCCCTGGGCGTAGGCTGCGCATGGGTGCGGGCACGCGGCTTTGGCGCGGACCATGCACCGCGCTGGCTGCAAGCGCTGGTGGGCGGGTATGTGGAGCTGATCCGCAACACGCCCTTCATCGTGCAACTGTTTTTCATCTTCTTCGGGTTGCCTGCGGCGGGTTTCAAACTGTCTGCCGAAACGGCGTCTTTCATTGCCATGGTGATCAACCTCGGGGCTTATTCCACCGAGATCATCCGTGCCGGGCTGGAAGCCACGCCCAAGGGACAGATCGAAGCGGCGGTGAGCCTGGCGCTTAACCGCCTGCAAACCTTCACCTACGTGGTGCTGCCACCGGCCCTGAAGAAGATCTGGCCCAGCCTGGTCAGCCAGGTGGTGATCGTGATGTTGGGCTCCTCGGTGTGCGGGCAGATTTCAACCAAGGAATTGAGCTACGCGGCCGACCTGATCCAGAGCAACAACTTCCGCTCGTTTGAGGCTTTCATGGTGGTGGGGGCGGTGTACCTGCTGCTGTCCTTTGTGGTGCGCCATGTGCTCAACTGGCTGGGCGCCACCTTTGTGTTCGGGAGGCGCTGAGCCATGGTGGACTTTTCCCTCTGGGACATTTTTCGCAACCTGCTGCTGGCCCTGCGTTGGACGGTGGGACTCTCGCTGATCGCCTTCATCGGTGGCGGCGTGGTCGGGCTGCTGTTGCTCATGCTGCGTTTGAGCAAGTTGCCGGGCGCCACCGTATTTGTGAGCTGCTATGTGCAGCTCTTTCAAGGCGTACCGCTGCTGGTGCAACTGTTTCTGGCGTATTACGGCTTGGGCCTGTTCGGCATCAACACCTCGCCGTGGGTAGCGGCAGGCATGGGGCTCACGCTGTATGCCAGCGCCTTCCTGACCGAGATCTGGCGCGGGAGTGTGGAGTCCATTCCGCGCGGCCAGTGGGAGGCTTCGCAAAGCCTGGCACTGAACTTTGCCGAGCAGCTGCGCTACATCATCCTGCCGCAGGCCTTCAAGATTTCGGTGGCTCCCACCGTGGGTTTTCTGGTGCAGGTCATCAAGGGCACGGCGCTTGCCTCGGTGATCGGCTTCATGGAGCTGACCAAGGTGGGCAAGACGATTGCCAATGCCACTTTCAGCCCGTTTCTGGTGTTCAGCTGCGTTGCGCTGATGTATTTCGTGCTGTGCTACCCGGTGAGCCTGTACGCCAAATCTTTGGAGAGAAAGTTACATGCCCATCGTTGATATCCGCGCCCTGCGCAAATCCTATGGCAGCAACGAGGTGCTCAAGGGCATCGACTTGCAAGTGGAGCCCGGCGAGGTGATTGCCATCATCGGCAAAAGCGGCTCAGGCAAAAGCACGCTGCTGCGTTGCATCAACGGCCTGGAAGAATTCCAGAGCGGTGAGCTCACGGTAGACGGCAAACCCCTGCTCCACAAAAACGCAGCCGCCATGCGCGCCCTGCGCCAGCGGGTGGGCATGATCTTTCAAGGCTTCAACCTCTTCCCGCACCTCACCGTGGGCAAGAACATCATGCTCGCGCCCAGCCTGGTAAAAGCCAAAGACACAGCCAGCGGCGAGGCCCATGCCCGCGCCTTGCTGGAGCGTGTGGGCTTGGCAGAAAAGTTCGATGCCTTTGCCGACCAGCTCTCCGGCGGGCAGCAGCAGCGCGTGGCGATTGCCCGCGCGCTGGCTATGGAACCCGCGGTGTTGCTGTGCGACGAAATCACCAGCGCCCTGGACCCCGAACTGGTGGGCGAGGTGCTGCGCGTAGTGGAAACACTAGCGCAGGAAGGCATGACCCTGCTGATGGTGACGCATGAGATGAACTTCGCACGCCGCGTATCCAACCGGGTGATCTTCATGCACCAGGGCCGCGTACACGAAATGGGGCCGCCGGCAGAGCTGTTCGGCAATCCGCAAACGTCGGAGCTACAGCAATTCCTGAAGTCGTTGCACGATTGAGTGCACACCGCCTGCGCCGTTGAATAATCGGGGCATGAGCGAACCTGTCACCCTGATTCCCCTGGATACCCAGACCGGCGAACCCCTGTACCCGCCCCGCCCGCGCAAGCCGGCTGGGCCCACCGCCAAATTTATGTTCTCCCACCCCGCGCATGTGATTGCGCTGGGCTTGGGCTCCGGCCTGTCTCGCATTGCGCCTGGCACCTCGGGCACCTTGTGGGCCTGGGTGGCGTTTATTGCGCTGTCGCAGTGGCTGGGGGAGTTCGGCTGGGGCGTATTGATTGCCCTGAGCATTCCAGTGGGCTGGTGGGCCAGCACCGTCACCGCACGCAACATGGGCGTGCTGGACCCGGGCAACATCGTGATCGACGAGATCGTGGCCTTCTGGCTGGTACTTTGGTTGGTCACCCCCACCTCACTGGTGGGACAGGCACTGGCCTTCGGCCTGTTCCGCTACTTTGACGCGGCCAAACCCGGCCCGGTGGGCTGGGCCGACCGGCTCTTTCACGGCCTGAAGGCCGACACCGACCGCCATGCCTGGACCAAGGCCGGCTGGGGGATCATGCTCGACGACCTGGTGGCCGCAGGCTGCACGCTGATGGTGATTGCCATCTGGAGGTTTGCATGAACGCCACACCCGACAATTCGCTATCAAATCAGGAGCTACTTGCGCATATTCCATCTGCGCCACTGGCCGATTTGATGCTCAAACACCAATGGATGCTCGCCACCGCCGAGAGCTGCACCGGCGGCATGATTGCAGCTGCCTGCACCGACCTCGCCGGCTCCAGCGCCTGGTTTGAACGCGGCTTTGTGACCTATTCCAACGAAGCCAAATCCGAGCTTTTGGGCGTACCGTCTGAACTGATCGCCGCCCACGGGGCTGTCAGCGAGCCGGTGGCACGGGCCATGGCCAGCGGCGCTTTGCAACACTCCAGGGCCCAAGTGGCTCTTTCGGTGACCGGCATAGCCGGCCCCAGCGGAGGAAGCCCGGACAAGCCGGTGGGCACGATCTGGTTCGGCTGGGCCACACCCGATGGTGTGTGGAGCGAAATGCAGCGCTTTGACGGCGACCGCGCCGCCGTCCGCGCCGCGACCCTGCACCACAGCCTCACGCGGCTGGTGACGCTGCTCACACCTGCGACCTGAAGGGCCGCGTTAACGTTTGGGTTTGGCGGGCGGGCGCTCAGGCGCCGGGGCCGCGGCATTCAGGCGGCAGCCGGGCCAATTGAGCTTTTCTGTGTAGGCAGGCGTTCGCTTCAGCGCCCGCAAGCCGCGGTTGAAGGCCTGCAAGCGGGCAGCACTGTCGGGCAGCTTGTCGCTGAACATCACATGGGTGGTGAAGTTCGGGACAAAGGGTCGGGGGTGCGCCCTCAAGTCTTGCACCTCGCTGTCCATGAAATGGTGCTGCATCAAGTAACACGCTACATTGCGCTCCATGGGCACCACATCCAATCGCCCGCCAATCAGCAAGCGCAGGCTCGCCAGGTCGTCTGGCGCGGTGACCGTGGTCAAAGTGCCCGCCTTTTGCAGAGCCAAGAACTCCGGGGTGTAGGTGTAGGACTGCACCACTCCAATTCGCAGGCCCTTCAGGTCAGTGAGCCCCTTCCAGTCAAACGGAGCCTCCTTGAAGCCGGCCTGGCGGTACACAAGCACCCATTGCTCGGTCAGCACGTTGTCACTGATCAGGAAACCTTTGTCCCGCTCGGGGTTGCGGCCCCAATAGGCGGTGGCATCCCACAAGCCGGCGCGCGACTCTTCGAGGGTGCGGGTCCAGGGCTTGAAGGTGTACTCCACCTCGAACCCCTCCAGGACGAAGGCACGCCGGACAATGTCCAATGCAATACCTTGATCCGGCCGCTCCTGGGTGGCATAGGGTGGGAACTGGCCGGTCGCTAGCCGAAGCACCTGAGCGGCAGCCGGCGCGCACGCACACGCCAGCGACAGCAGCGCGGCCCCGATGCTGGAGCGAAAAGCTTGCAGTTGAAAACTGGTGAAGCCCATCGATGTCATGCCTGTGTGAATCCCTTGATCATCATAGTGCGGCCTGTGGCTATTGCACGCGGGACAAGCCCTGTTTTACAAATCACTTAGCCTTAGACCCCGGTTTTGCACACTCATGGAGACACACATGTCCTGGTTTGATGGTTTCGAGCAACGCGATTTCGAGGTCCATGGAGTGCGCATCCACGCCCGGGTACCCCAGGACGCGCAAGGGGACAGGCCTGCGCTTTTGCTCTTGCATGGCTTCCCACAAACCCATGTGCTGTGGCACCGGGTGGCAAAGCAGCTAGCGCGGGATTTCTACTTGGTCATGCCGGATTTGCGCGGCTACGGCGACTCCAGCAAACCCACCGGCCTTACGGACCACAGCAACTACAGCAAACGCGCACTGGCTGCCGATATGGTGGCCGTGATGGATGCGCAGGGCATCGCCCGCTTCGGCGTCTGCGGGCATGACCGGGGCGGGCGCGTCGCCCACCGGCTCGCAGTGGACCACCCGGAACGGGTGCAGGGCCTGTGCGTAATCGACATCGCCCCCACGCTGGACATGTACGCCGCCACCGACTTTGCCTATGCCAGTGCGTATTACCACTGGTTCCACATGATCCAACCCACGCCTTTGCCCGAGACCATGATTCTGGGTGCACCCCTGCCCTACCTGCACACCAAGCTGGGCGGCTGGGGCGGCACGGGCACCACCTTCATTGAGCCGCAGGCTATGGCAGAGTACGAGCGCTGCTTTGTGTTGCCGGGCACGGTGCACAGCATGTGCGAGGACTACCGGGCGAGCGCAGGCATAGACCTCGAACACGACCGCGCCAGCCGGGCAATGCCGAACGGGGCCGGGCGCATTGCCTGCAACACGCTGGTGTTGTGGGGAGAGCGGGGCGTGGTGAACCGCCTGTTTGACCCGCTGGCACTGTGGCAGGCCCAATGTGCTGCGACAGTCACCGGCGTGGCCATGGCCGCGGGCCACTTCATCCCCGAAGAGCTTCCTGAGCTCACTGCGCGCCATCTGAAGGAGTTTTTCCATGGATGAGAGCACCGGGATCACCCATTTGCCCCGTGGTGGCAGAGCCATCGTCATTGGCGCTGGCGGCGGCATCGGCGCTGCGCTGGTGCGCAGCTTGGAGGCTTCTGGCCAGTTCGAAACAGTCTGGGGCTTGGGGCGCCACACGACGCCAGCGTTGGACCTGCTGGATGAAGACAGCATCCGGACATCGGCACAGGCTATTCAAGCCGCCGGTCTACCCGTCCGGCTGGTGCTGGATGCGACCGGTTTTCTCCACAACGACACCTGGAGCCCGGAGAAAAGCTGGCAACAGCTCGACCCCGCGCACATGGCGCACAGTTTCGCTATCAATGCGATCGGACCGGCGCTGCTGATGAAGCACTTTTTGCCGCTGTTGACCCGCGAAGGGAAAACGGCTTTCGTCACCTTGTCAGCCAAGGTGGGCAGCATCGGCGATAACCGGCTGGGCGGGTGGTACAGCTACCGCGCGAGCAAAGCGGCACTCAACCAACTGGTGCACACCGCAGCGATTGAGTTAAAGCGCCGCCACCCGCATGCCGTATGTGTCGCCCTGCACCCGGGCACGGTGGACACCGGCCTGTCCACCCCGTTTGCAAAAACCGGATTGGATGTGCGCACACCAGACGCCGCTGCCGAACGCCTGCTGGCAGTGATCCACCACCTGCAGCCGGAGCAGAGCGGCGGGTTTATCAATCACGACGGCACAGAGCTGCCGTGGTGACCTAGCCGCTCTAAGCGCCGTGGCACTTCTTGTACTTTTTGCCGCTGCCGCAATGGCAAGGGTCGTTGCGGCCGGGTTCAGCTTCCTTGCGCACGGTCTCGACACGGGGGCCGAAATTACGCCAGAGTTCGCGCAGGTCGTAGACCGCCCACACCGCATCTGAAAAGTCATTGATGCGGCGCTGGCTCACACTGGCCGGGCCGTTGTCGTCAAACACCGAAATCGTGGGTTCGTCGGTGTCGTCTTCGGTGAGCGCGACGATGGCTTGCAAGGAGGCGTCCAGCCACTTTTCCGCCTCTTTATCGCGGGGGGCGGCCCACTCTTCCGGCCAGGATTCCACGGCGAACATAAAGCCCAAGGCCCAGACCTGTCCGAACGAAGGCAAGTCTTCGCCCTCCATCTTCGCGCGGTCTTCCTCCGGCAAAGAGGCGACTGCACCGCGGACATCCATCACCTCCGGGTGGTAGGCGTTTTCGTCATCCAGGCCGTTGATTTCCACACCCAATCCGCGCACGACATCGTCCCAGCGGCGGGTCCAGAGGGCCATGAAACGCGCAGCTTGCGCGGCATCCGTAAATCCACCGGCCTCGCCGGGGGCCGGGACTTCCATGTCGAGGAGCACCGGGAAATATTCGTCAGCCGCAATCGGGCGACGGCAAACCACGAGCGCGGCCATAAAGCCTTCGCAGAATTCCCATTGGGGAATTTCGTCATGGCGGGTCCGCAGATCGTCCAGGATGGTGTCAATTTCATCAAATTCCTCGGGGCTCAGGCTGTAGCCCTGGGACATTTCCAGATCAGTTGCGGATTCGGTCGGTGTATTGGTGGTCATAAGCTGTGCAAAGAGAGTGCAGGCTGGTATTGTCTCTCCGAAGGAGTGCCATGCCATGCTCAATACCCTGAATGCCGTTTTCCCGATTCGCTATACCGTGCTGGGGCTCAGTGTTTTCGCATTGCTGCTGAGCGTTTTCAGCGTGTTGGTGTTCGGTGTGGGCTTCGGCTCATTGCTGATCACCGGCTTGCTGGTCGGCGTGGGGGTGTACGACCTGCGCCAGACCAAACGATCTATTCTGCGCAACTACCCCATCATCGGGCATCTGCGCTTCATCCTCGAGTTTGTGCGGCCCGAGATACGCCAGTACTTTATCGAGAGCGACAACGAGGCCACGCCGTTCTCAAGGTCTCAGCGTTCACTGGTGTACCAGCGAGCCAAGGGGGATCCGGACAAGCGGCCCTTTGGGACCCAGTTGGATGTCCATGCCGATGGCTACGAGTGGGTCAACCACTCGGTGTCGCCCACCAAAATTACCTCGCACGATTTCCGCATCACCATCGGCGAGCACAGCGCACAACCCTATTCAGCCAGTGTGTTCAACATCTCGGCCATGAGCTTCGGGTCGCTAAGTGCCAATGCCATCCTCGCGCTCAACAAAGGCGCCAAGCGGGGTAACTTTGCCCACGACACGGGCGAAGGATCGATATCAACCCACCACCGAGTGCATGGTGGCGACTTGATCTGGGAGGTCGCGTCAGGCTACTTCGGCTGCCGCAATGACGACGGCAGTTTCAACGCAGACAAATTCGCAGACAACGCCCGCGACCCGCAGGTCAAAATGATTGAGCTCAAACTCAGCCAAGGTGCCAAGCCGGGCCATGGCGGCATGTTGCCGGGCCCCAAAGTCACCCCCGAGATTGCACAGGCACGCGGCGTGCCGGTCGGGGTGGACTGTATTTCCCCGGCCTCGCACAGCGCGTTTTCCACACCGATCGAAATGATGCAATTCATTGCCCGCTTGCGCGACCTCTCGGGTGGCAAGCCGACCGGCATGAAGCTGTGTATCGGCCATCCGTGGGAGTGGTTTGCCATGGTCAAAGCCATGTTGGAAACCGGTATCACCCCGGACTTTATTGTGGTGGATGGTGCCGAGGGCGGCACGGGAGCTGCACCGCTCGAATTCACTGATCACGTGGGCGCTCCGGTACAAGAGGGTCTGCTGCTGGTGCACAACACCTTGCGGGGCGTGGGCCTGCGGGATCGCGTAAAAATTGGCGTAGCCGGTAAAGTAGTGAGCGCATTTGATGTGGCCCGCTACATGGCGCTGGGGGCCGACTGGTGCAACAGTGCGCGGGGCTTCATGTTTGCCTTAGGCTGCATCCAGGCGCAACACTGCCACACGGGCCACTGCCCCACGGGCGTGACCACCCAGGACCCGCTGCGACAGCAAAGCCTGGTCGTGCCCGACAAGGCAGATCGGGTCTACAACTTCCACCAACAGACCTTGTTTGCGCTCAAGGAAATGGTGCAAGCCGTGGGGGTACACCACCCGAGCGAGATCACGGCCCACCACATCGTGCGCCGCAGCGACAATAAGGTCCGCTCGCTGGCACAGTTCATCCTGACCCAGTTGCCCAACGGCGCCTTGCTGGGCGAATCAGTAGCCAGTTTGCCCTTGATTTACCGCCAAACCTGGCCCCGGGCACAGGCCCACAGTTTTGCGCTCCGCCCCGAATAATGCAGTTCCGGCCGGCAGCGTTTTACAGGCGGGTTTTATGGCAGATGGCGTGGCTCTGGTGCGTCGCATCTCCGGCGCTGGCTGGAGACGGCACACGGGTGCTGATGCTGGTGTCGTACCACCCGGGCATGGCGTGGAGCGATGCACAACTCGCTGGTGTGCGCACGGCCCTTGAGGGGGTCGCGCCACCGGTTGACCTGCAAATCGAGTACCTCGACACCAAGCGCGTCGCGCCGAGCGACAAGCATTTCCGCTTGGTAGAAGCGGTCTTGATGAGCAAGATCGGGGCATCTGCTCCTGCCTTGATTCTGGCTTCGGACGATGATGCCCTGGACCTCGCTTTGCAACTCCGCAGACGCCACTATCCGCAAGTGCCGGTGTTGTTTTCTGGCGTGGCGATCAGCCGCTCGGAAGCATTGGCTCGCGAAACCCGCATCGGCGGCGTGTTTGACGACGTGAACGTGGGCAGCAGCCTCACGGTGGTCCTCAGAATGCTCCCCGCCACCCGGCGCATTGTGGTGGTACACGACCAAAGCCGCACCAGCCTGGCCCAAGTCGAGACTCTGCGCGAAGGCTTGGCCGCCCAACCGCGGCTGGAGGTGGAATACCTGACCGACATGCCTGCCGCCGCGGTGCAAGCGCGCTTGGCACAACTGGGGCCGCAGGACCTGGTGTTTGCGCTGCCATTCAACCGGGATGCCAACGGCGCCCTCTTCAGCCACGAGGAGGCTGCAGACCTTTGGGCTAGCGCCTCGCGAGCGCCGGTCGCGGTAACCCGCGATGTCGCCATGCGGCCCGGGATTCTGGGTGGTTTTCTGGTGTCGGGGCTTGCCCAGGGGCAGGCGATGGGGGAACTGGCGAAGCAGCTCATCAGCGGCAGCACCCCCCAACCCCTGCCGATGAAAGCAGCCCCGGTGCAGGCCACGTTTGACTACCCGCAACTCCAGCGCTGGCGCATAGACCCGGACCTGCTGCCGCCTGATGCGGTGGTGCTCAACCCACCGCCCAACCCGCTCGAAGACTTGCGCCCTTACCTGGTGTGGCTGGCCGCATTGTTCGGGAGTCTGCTGGTCATCATTGGCTTGCTGCTGTACGGCATTCGCAGCCGCCAGATCGCAGCGCGCGCACTGCAGCAAAGCGAGAAAAACTACCGCGACTTGTTTGACCACAGCCCGGACGGGATCCTGATCCAAGCGCTTCCCGGTGGGCACACGATAGAGGTCAACCCGCGCTTTCTGGGCATGTTCGGCTATTCCGCCAGCGAGGCACGGCAACTGCAGTTCAAAGATTTGCGCGTGGAGGCTGGGGCCGCCCCTCTGAGCACGACGCAGGCGGCTGAGGCCCAGCTCCGGCGCAAAGACGGCAGCGTGTTCTGGGCCGAGGTCTCTGCGATCGAACTGCAGGTGGGCACCTCCAACCGTACGGTCATCAACCTGCGCGATATCACCGACCGCAAGCGGGCCGAGTCGCTGGCGCAAGAAATGGAACACCGCATCCGGCAGATTTACGAGAACCTCCCGGTCGCGGTGTTTGCCATTGACGCCCAGCACCGCGTGACTTTCTGGAACCCGCAAATGACGCGCCTGACCGGCGTCAAAGCGCAAGACGTCGTGGGCACTACTGACAGTTGGCGCGGTATCTACCCCTCCAAACGCCCCTGCCTGCTGGATGTGCTGGTCGACGGTACCAAGGCCGATGACATCACCCGGTTCTTTGGCGACAACTTGCGAGCCAGCACCCTTGTGCCCGGGGCGCTGGAGGGCGAAGGCTATTTCACGAATGCGGACCAGACACAGGGCATGTGGGGCCGCTTCTGCGCAGCGCCGCTGCGTGACGCAGACGGCACCATCACCGGTGCGATTGAAACCATGATCGACATCACGCCACTCAAGCTCATCCAAACCGATCTGGAGACCCTGAACCGCGAACTTGAAGCCCGGGTAGAGACTCGCAATGCAGAGCTACAGCGCGCCATGGGTCAGCTGCTGCAAAGTGAAAAGCTGGCCGCACTCGGCAGCCTGGTGGCTGGCATGGCCCATGAGCTCAACACGCCTATCGGCAATGTCTTGGCGGTCGCAAGCACCTTGACCGAAGATGCGGCCTCGTTTTCCCAAAAACTGCTCTCCGGCAGTGCACGGCGGGGCGACGTTGAAAAAGGCGCACTCCGCCTGCAAGAGGCCAGCGTGTTGATCGAGCGCAACGCCACCCGTGCAGCCAAGCTGATCAGCGACTTCAAAGAGGTGGCCGTGGACCAGACCAGCTCGCGCAGGCGCCATTTCTCGTTGCTGGAGGTGATGCAGGAAATTTTGCACACCACACAGCCGCTGTTCAAAGGAAAGGGCCACACCGTCACACTGGATATCCCGCCTGACCTGGAACTCGACAGCTACCCCGGCCCGCTGGAGCGGATCATGACCAATCTGTTGACCAACTCGGTCCACCACGCGTTTGCAGCCGATGGGGCCGGCGAAATGGTGATTCGGGCTGAGTCGCAGGGTGAGCAGATCCTGCTGCACTACCGGGACAACGGCTGCGGCATTCCCGCGGCCAACTTGGCCCACATTTTTGAGCCGTTTTACACCACCAAACTTGGCAAGGGCGGTAGCGGACTCGGGATGTACCTGGTCTACAACCTGGTGAGCAATGTTCTTGGAGGGCGCATCCAAGTACAAAGCCCGCCTGGCGAGGGCACCTGGGTGGACATCACGATCCCGCGCACTGCGCCGGACGTAGCCACCAACCCTTTGGCCAAAGGTGTCAGCCAGCCCGGATTCTGAGTTGCTATGCTTTAAATAGCGGTACGCGCATGCGCACCGAGCGCTAGCAGCCTTTTTGCCATACAAAGTACCGCCTGGTCCTTGCTGAGCACAGTGCACTGGTGCGCGACCGCGA
Source organism: Rhodoferax sp. UBA4409 (assembly GCA_002390825.1). Classification (GTDB taxonomy): domain Bacteria; phylum Pseudomonadota; class Gammaproteobacteria; order Burkholderiales; family Burkholderiaceae_C; genus Allorhodoferax. The sequence goes on along the minus strand of DGQR01000173.1, from coordinate 20,814 downwards.
GGTCGATAAAGCGCTGGTCATCCGGGTCCTTGCAGGTCACCGGGGCCTTGTCGGCCACCGCCACGGTGTATACCAGCGCATCGCGCGCGGCCAGTACCGCCTCGGGCAGCAGGGCATAAAACGCCAGCCGTTTGGCGATTTGGGGGTAGGCCAGCACCCGCTCCAACTCGTCCCGCATGGCGGGAGTCGCAATCCACCGCAGCGCGCCTGTGCTCAATGCGGCCTGCAAGGGCTGGGTCAGCGGGTCTTTGAACACCAACAAATCGAGGACGATGTTGGTGTCGAGCACAATGCCCGGCGCCATCTCAGGCATCGGGAGCCGGTGTACCGGGCTTGGCAAGCCGGCCCTTGACCATGTCGAACTTGAACAAGCGGCACTCCAGCGGGCCGTTCCACATCGGCACCCGGCGCGACTCTTTGAGGCGCATTTTGCTGGGCAGCTTGAGGTCGGGGGTGAGCATCCAGGCGGTCCAGCCGCTGTAATTTTTCTTCCAGTGGCTGGCCAGCTGGTTGAAAAAGTCCACGCCCTCATCGGTCTCCGCCAGCTCACGCGCGCCATAACGGGCGCCTTCACCCTCACCCGCCACGCCGCTGATACCGATACGCTCGCCATACGGTGGGTTGATCAGCATGACGCCACCCCCGGTGTCGCTCACATCAATAGGAGGCATGCGCTGCAACGCATCGCCGCCGCGGAACTCGATCACATCAGCCACACCCGCGCGCTGCGCATTGCGCTCGGCAAAGTCGACCATCCGGAAGGACACATCGCTGCCGTAGATCAAGGCTTTTTGGCCCGCCTCCGGCTTCACGACAGCCTCTGCCGCTTCTTTTTTCATAGCAGCCCACTCTTCCGAGCGGAAGGGCTTGTACTTCTCGAACGCAAAGCGGCGCAGCGAGCCTGCTGCGATATTGCAGGCAATCTGGGCTGCTTCAATGACCACCGTGCCGCTACCGCAGCAGGGGTCGTAGAGGGGCAGCAAATCGGCATCGCCCGAGGCCCAGCCGCTGGCGGCGATCATGGCGGCTGCGAGGGTTTCCTTGAGCGGCGCATCGCCCTTGTCTTCGCGCCAGCCGCGCTTGAACAGGGGCTCACCCGAGGTATCGATATAGAGCGAACAGCTGTCGGTGGTCAGGTGGGCGAAGATGCGGACATCCGGCCACTGGGTGTTCACATCCGGGCGCACGCCGCCCGCCACTTCGCGGAAGCGGTCGCAGACTGCGTCTTTCACCTTCAGCGCGGCAAAGTTCAACGAGGTCAAGGGGCTGTGCTGCGCCGTGACCTCGACCTTGATGCTTTCGCGCGGCGTGAACCAGCGCTCCCACGCCACTTGCATGGCAGCGCGGTACAGGTCCTGCTCACTGCGGTACTCGGTGTACGACACCAAGACCAGTACCCGTTGGGCCAGGCGGCTGTAGAGGTTGAGCAGCATCGCATGCTCAAACCCAGTGCGCACGGCTACGCCGCCGCGCTGCTTAGTGATACAGCCCGGGGGCAGACCGGTGATCTGCAAAATTTCGGGGGCAAGAAAGTCCTCCACGCCGGCAGCGCAGGGGAGAAAAAGAGTCAATTGGTTCATAGCGCTTTGCGGAGTGAGGCGGGGGCAATCTTCAGCCCCTCACGGTATTTGGCCACGGTGCGCCGGGCGCATTCAATGCCCTGCTCTTTGAGCATGTCGGAAATCTGGTTATCGCTCAAGGGCTTTTTGGGGCTCTCGGAGGCAATAAATTGCTTGATCAGCGCCCGCACCGCGGTGCTGGACGCATTGCCACCGCTCTCGGTGCCCAGGCCGGAGCCGAAAAAGTATTTCAGCTCAAAGGTGCCGAACGGCGTGGCCATGTACTTGGCGGTCGTGACGCGGCTGATGGTCGACTCGTGCAAGCCCAGCTCGTCAGCAATTTCACGGAGCACCAGAGGGCGCATGGCCAGCTCACCGTGGGTGAAGAAATTCTTTTGTCGCTCGACGATGGCGGTGCTGACCCGCAAAATCGTGTCGAAGCGCTGCTGGATGTTTTTGATGAACCAGCGTGCTTCCTGCAATCGCTGCTGCAGCCCGGCATGGCTGGAGCTGGCTTTGTGGTTGCGCAGCACATTGGCATAGATGTCGTGGACTTTGAGCCGCGGCATCACATCGGGGTTGAGCTGCACGCGAAACTTAGCGGCGCCACCTACCCGGCCAATCGGCACGACCAGCACATCGGGCACCACAATGTTGCGCTCGACATCCACAAAACGGCGGCCAGGCTTGGGCTCCAGGCGGGCAATCAGGGCAATCGCTTCGCGCACCAGCGCGTCGCTGCCGGCACCGGCTTGCACCAGTCGCTTGATGTCCCGGCGGGCCAACATCTCAATGGGCTGTTGGCAAATCGCCAACGCGACCTGCAGCACCTCGATGCGGGCCCATTCGCCATCGTCATCCGCGGTTTGCAACAGGGCTTGGATCTGCAAGCGCAAACACTCGCCCAGGTCACGTGCGCCCACCCCCACCGGCTCCAGGCTGTGCAACAAGCCCCGTGCGACGGTGAAGTGGTGCACCAGTTCGTGGAGCTGCTCTTCGTCACCGGGGTGCAGGCTTTGGGCCAATTCCACCAGCGGCTCTTCAAGGTAACCGTCGTCGTTCAGGGACTCGATCAAGAACCGCAAGGCCGCTGCATCCTCAGGGCTCAGGCGCAGGCCCGCCGCTTGGCGGTGCAAAAAATTCTGTAATGACTCGCCCGAGCGCGCCAGTTCGGTGGCGTGTTTCTGCTCATCGTCGTCCAGGTTGTTGGCTTTGGCCTTCGCGTCAACGCCCCATTCGCCATCGTCCGGGGTCATTTCGGTCGTGCCGTCGCCCTCCCAGCTGGGTTCGTCGCTGCTCGACAAGGGCGCGGATTCTTCCTCATTGGAGCTGCTAGCGCTCGTACTGCTTGCGTATTCAGCTACTGAATTGATAGCAAAATCAGGCTCTTGCTCGCTCAGGCGATCGCCTTCGCTCACCGTGGCATCGACCGTATCGAGCCCGAAGTCCTCGCGTTCGGCACGCTCTTCGGTCAACTCCAGAAACGGGTTTTCATCCAGCATTTGCTCCACTTCCTGGCTGAGCTCCAGGGTGGAGAGCTGCAACAGGCGAATGGATTGTTGCAGCTGGGGCGTGAGTGCCAGGTGCTGCGAAACTCGGAGCGAGAGACCTTGTTTCATCTACATCTTGAAATGTTCACCGAGGTACACCCGGCGCACATCGGCGTTATTCACGATCTCTGAGGGCGTGCCCTCTGCCAGCACATGGCCGTCGCTGATGATGTATGCGTGGTCGCAAATACCCAGGGTCTCACGCACGTTGTGGTCGGTGATCAGCACGCCGATACCGCGGGCCTTCAGGAAATTGATGATGCGTTGGATCTCAATCACCGCGATCGGGTCGATACCCGCAAAGGGCTCATCCAGCAAAATAAAGCGGGGCCGGGTCGCCAACGCCCGCGCAATTTCGACACGGCGCCGCTCACCTCCCGACAAGGCCAGCGAGGGCGATTCCCGCAAATGCTCCACCCGGAGCTCCTGCAGCAAATCGGTCAGCCGGCGTTCAATTTCATCGGACTTCAAAGGTGCTCCGGCATCGTCGCGCTGCAGCTCCAACACAGCGCGCACGTTGTCTTCCACATTGAGCTTGCGGAAGATGGAGGCTTCTTGCGGCAAGTAGCCCAAACCGAGACGGGCACGGCGGTGAATCGGCATGTGCTCGATGCTTTGGCCGTCGATGGTGATGTCGCCGGCACTGGCCCGCAGCAAACCAACGATCATGTAAAACGAGGTGGTTTTACCCGCGCCATTGGGGCCCAGCAAACCTACCACCTCGCCGGTGCGAACCGCCAGCGACACATCTTTCACGACCTGGCGTTTGCCATAGTACTTTTGCAGATGGCGGGCTTCGAGCCGCCCGGCACTGCTGTCCGGGGTGTCTTTGACGAGGTCGTTCACTGGCCGACCTTCTCGATTTGGGGCGTAACTTTGAGTTCAGCACCACTGGCAGCCGGCGCCGCAGTGCCCCGCTCGGGCTTGGGTGTCAACATGGCACGCACCCGCCCTGCAGGGGCTGCGGCTGTCTTGGGCGCACCATCAACCGTGAAACGGTCGGTCAGGTTCTCATAGAGGATGACCGCACCGGTCACCTCGTCCGCCAGCGTTGCGCCGCGCAAACGGCGCATCTGGGCTTTTTTGATGAAGCGCACGGTGTCGGCTTTGCCGTCGTATTCGATCGTATCGCCTTCGCCCTCGATGTACTCATCGATGCCGTCGCGCTTCTGGCGGAAAAAGGCCTGCTTGTCCGGTGAGCCGGTCACCAAGCCGAATTGGTAGCCCTCGGGGTCCTGGCGAACCTCGATCTGGCTCCCCCGGATCAGGATGCTCCCCTTGGTGAGGATGACATTGCCCGTGAAGATGCTGACTTGTTTGAGGTCGTCGTAGCGCAAAGCGTCGGACTCCACATTCATGGGCTTATTGCGGTCCGCTTTTTCGGCGCGAACGCTGCCCACAAGGCCCGACAAGACCAGCAGAACCGACAGGGACAACACAATTTTTTTCATAGGGGCACGAAACTTGCTCGAAGAGCGCTCGGCTCATTGTACCGAGCACTTCATGGCTCCTGCCCCCGCCGTACTCAGCCGTCTGCGTTAATTTTGTGGATCAGTGCTTTTAGCACTTCGGCGGCTTGGGCGTTATCCACTTGGCAGGTGCCGGCATTGGCATGGCCGCCGCCGTCGTAGCTCAGCATCAATTCGCCAACATGGGTTTTGGAGCTGCGGTTGGTAATCGATTTACCGGTCGCAAACACGGTGTTTTGCTTTTGCAGACCCCACAACACGTGGATGGAAATATTGGTATCCGGGAACAGGGCATACACCATGAACCGGTTGACTGCGTAAATGATGTCCTCATTGCGCAAGTCCAGCACCAAGAGATTGCCGTGCACGGTAGAGCAGCGCAAGAGCTGCTCCTTGGCTTTGGCCGCATGCTCAAAATAAAGCTCGACCCGCTCGACCACGTCCGGCAGCTGCAGGATCTGCTCGATACCGTGGTGACGGCAATACTGGATCAAATCCATCATCAGCTGGTAATTGCTGACCCGGAACTCGCGGAATCGGCCCAGGCCGGTGCGCGAATCCATCAGGTAATTCAGCAGCACCCAGCCTGTGGGATTCATGATTTCATCGTGGCTGAAACGGGCAGAGTCGCCTTTGTCCACCGCCTCCATCATGTCGTGGAAGCGCGCCGGGAAGCGGCTAGCACCACCATAGTGGTCATAGACCACTCGGGCCGCCGAATCGGCATGCGGCAGGATGATGTGATTGGGCCGCTCGCCGGTGTTGCGCAGCGTCTCAGACTCGTGGTGATCAAACGCCAAGTGAACGCCCGGCACATACGGCAGGTTGGTCGTGATGTCGCGGTCAGAGACCTCGATCTTGCCGTCCTGCATGTCCTTGGGGTGGACGAACTTGATGTCGTCAATCAAGTCCAATTCGTTGAGGAGAACGGCGCACACCAAGCCATCGAAATCGCTACGGGTGACCAAACGGAACTTCTGGCTAGACATACGACAGACTCCTCAACGATGAATAAAAAATCATTCTAGCCCCGCGCCTGAGGCCAAGCGCCACAGGTTTGCCTAGTGCAGGGCTTGGGTATTAGCCGCGCCCCGCGCGCTGGTCGGCGATCAATGCGTCGACCACTTGCAAGGCCCGCTGCATGTTGCCGGCCATGGAGCCGTCGGTATAAAAACGCCCCGCCACACCGAGGGCCGGCACGCCTTCCACCTTGTACGCATTTTGCAACTGCAGTGCCTTGCCGGCCTTGGTCGCTACTGTGAATGAGTTGTACTGGGCCACAAACTGCTCTCGGTTCACACCCTGTTGGCTGATCCACTCCACGATGGCCTCGGGCCGCGCAAGGTTTTGCTTTTCCACATGGATGGCGGCAAACACTTTGGCGTGGAGTTTGGGCACCAGGCCCATGGCCTCGAGTGTGTAAAACAAGCGTTGCTGGGGAACAAAGCTTTCCTGGAAAGCAATCGGCGCACGGCGGAACGACACATCTTTGGGAAGATTTTTGGTCCAAGCCTGCAATGCCGGCTCAAACGCGTTGCAGTGCGGACAGTTGTACCAAAAGAACTCCACCACCTCGATTTTTCCTGCGGGCGCCTCGACCGGCGCGCGGGGATCTACCACCTGATAGTCGGTACCGGCCTCTGGCTTTTTCGCTTGGGCTTGGGCCAAAGAAGACCAGGTTCCGGCGGCGCTCAAGGCGGCGCCAGCAGCGACATGGGTAAATGCACGACGTTTCATATCAAAAAGACTCCATAGAGGCGCTGTGTGAGCAAGCACCGCGCCCAAAGTTCCCGCTCTGGCTCAGCGCTGCACGCGCACCAGCGCTGTTTCCAAACCGGCTTTGTCCATCTTTTCCTTGGCCTTGTCCGCATCCTCTTTCTTCTCGAAAGGACCGACCCGGACCCGGAACACCGGTTTACCCGATAGCTCGCGCTCAGAAATTCTGGTTTCAATACCGCTCAACGAAAGCTTGGCACGCTGGCTTTCAGCATCCTCGGCAGTGCGGAACGAGCCCACCTGCACCCAGAAAGAGAACACCTCCGCCTCCGAGGCCGCCACCTTGGCCTTTGCCAGATCACCCAAAGGATCGGCAGAGGCTTTGGGGTCTGCCTTGGCGTCCGGCTTGGCGGCTGTCTTAGCGTCGGCCTTGGTATCCGTCTTCGCCTCTGACTTTGCTTCGGATTTGGCATCCGTTTTGGCGTCAGTAGCCGGCGACTTCGCCTCAGAAACTTTGCTCGGCGCACTCGGGCTGGAAGCGGCCAGTCCCGGCACGCTGGTAGCGGGCACAGCCCCGACCGGGTTTTTGCCGTACATCGGCGCATTCGGGTCCCAGTTTTTGTTTTTCTGGGTCTCGGCAGCATCCTGGTCGGCGCTGCGGCTATTGCTCTTGTTCATAAAAGGCACAGGCACTTTGGTGACGTAAACCGCCACCGCCAGCGCTGCGCCCAAGCCCACCACCACGCCTACGATGAACCCGACCAGGGTTCCGCCACGCTCGTTCTTCATGCCTTGCTTTCTCAGAGAAATTACATCTTCTGCGGAGCGCTCACGCCCAGCACCGCCAGGCCATTGTGCAGCACCTGCGCAGTCGCAGCGACCAGCGCCAGACGCGCAAGTTTGACCGCCTCGTCATCCACCAGAATGCGCTCGGCATCGTAGTAGCTGTGGTAGCTGGCCGCCAATTCGCGCAGGTAGAAAGTCACGTCATGCGGCGCCTCGCCCTCGGTAGCAGCGGTCAGCATTTCAGGGAATTTGGCCAACAGCAGCATCAGGGCCTGAGCTTGCGGGCTCTCGAGGGCAGACAGGTTAACCCCCTTGAGCAGCGCTACATCGCCACCCCAGCTCGCCAGCACCGAGCAAATGCGCGCGTGGGCGTACTGCACGTAGTAGACGGGGTTGTCGTTGTTTTTGGCCACTGCCAGATCCACATCGAAGGTGTATTCGGTGTCCGGCTTGCGGCTCAGCAGGAAGAAGCGCACCGCGTCTTTGCTGGTCCACTCGATCAGGTCGCGCAGCGTCACATAGCTGCCTGCGCGCTTGCTGATCTTGACCTCTTCACCGCCCTTGACCACGCGCACCATGGTGTGCAACACGTAGTCGGGGTAGCCTTGGGGAATGCCCACATCGGCCGCTTGCAGCCCGGCGCGCACCCGGGCAATCGTGCCGTGGTGGTCGGTGCCCTGGATATTCACCACTTTGCTGAAGCCACGCTCCCACTTGGCAATGTGGTACGCCACATCGGGCACGAAGTAGGTGTAGGTGCCATCCTTCTTGCGCATCACGCGGTCTTTGTCGTCACCGTAGTCGGTGCTCTTGAGCCACAACGCGCCGTCCTGCTCATAAGTTTTGCCGTTGGACACCAGCTTGTTCACCGCCGCTTCGACACGGCCGCTGGTGTACAGGCTGGACTCGAGGTAATACTGGTCAAAGTGCAGATTGAAGGCCTGCAGGTCTTTGTCCTGCTCGTTGCGCAAGTAGGCCACTGCAAACTGGCGGATGTTGTCGTAATCGTCCACATCGCCATTGGCGGTGAACTCGCGGTCGTCGGCCTTGACGGTCGCACAGGCCAGAAAATCGTTGGCAATTTCCTGGATGTAATCGCCGTTGTAAAACGCCTTGCTCTCCGGGTTATCGGGGTCGGTGGGCCAGCAGGTGTCGCCCGGCTTGAAGCCCTTGGCGCGCAGTTGGGTGCTCTTGGTGAGCGTTTCGATTTGCACGCCGGCGTCGTTGTAATAAAACTCGCGGTGCACCTTGTAGCCTTGGGTGGCAAACAAGTTGCAAATGGCGTCGCCCAGCGCCGCCTGGCGGCCGTGGCCCACGTGCAACGGACCGGTCGGGTTCGCCGACACAAACTCCACCAACACCGGCTTGCCGCTGTCCGCCTGGTAGCCAAAGCGCAAGCCTTGGCCCAACACTTCGCGCACCACTTCCTGCTTGGCAGCGGGCTTCAGGCGAATGTTGATAAAGCCGGGGCCGGCAATTTCAACGTCTTGCACCCACTGTTGGTACACCGGGGTGGCCAGCAGCTCCGAGCGCAGGGTTTCAGCGAGCTGGCGCGGGTTCATCTTGAGCGGCTTGGCCAATTGCATGGCCGCCGTGGTGGCGAAATCGCCATGGGCCGCCACCTTGGGCGACTCGAAGGCGGCCTTGGGGCCGGCTCCGGGAGAAAGTTTTTCCAGGCAGGCGGCCAGCGCCTGCAGAAGTTCGTGTTTGACAGTAAGCATGCGCAGATTTTACGGGCCCGGAAAAACTGTGATTTCTGTGACTTTGTCCGCCCCTGTGGTCATGGGCAGGCTGTATGCTGAGGGCTCCCATTGAGGGATTTCTGCAACGGCAGCCGCGCTGCCTTTTTTACGGGACACCACATGAAGCAACTGATTTCTTATATCGCTTTGGGTTTGGCTCTGGCCGTGGGCGGCGCGCATGCTGCAGACGAAAAGGCTCCGACAGCCCAGCAAGGCAAGATGAAGACCTGCAATGCCGATGCCAAGACCAAAGACCTTAAAGGCGATGAGCGCAAAGCCTTCATGAAGGACTGCCTGAGCGCCAAGCCCGCCGCAGCTGAAGGCGGCAAAACCGCGCAGCAAAACAAAATGAAGACCTGTAATGCGGACGCCAAGACCAAAGACCTCAAGGGCGATGACCGCAAGAAGTTCATGAGCGAGTGCCTGAGCGCTAAATAAGCCACCCGGCATCGCTGCATCCAAGGCCCGGCGGCATCACTGCCCGGGCCTTTTTTTATAGCCCGACGCTGAGCAACACCCCCACAAACACCGAAAAACCCACCCAGTGGTTCAACCGGAAGGCTTTGAAACAACCTTCGCGGGATCGGTCACGAATCAGCGTGCCATGCCAAACCACTTGCACCGCGGCCCCGGCAACCCCCAGCCACCACCCCCAAACAGCGTCAAGCCCGGGCAACACCAGCCACGACCACAGGGCCAGGTAGGCTACATAAAACGCCATGACGGCGGGCACATCCCAGCGCCCAAGGGTGATGGCGGACGTTTTCATACCGATGCGCAGGTCATCGTCCCGGTCCACCATGGCGTACTCGGTGTCATAGGCCAACACCCAAAACAGGTTCCCCACCAGCAGCGCCCACGCCTGCCACGGAATATCACCCCTCACGGCCGCATAGGCCATGGGTATGCCAAAGCTGAACGCCACGCCCAACACCGCCTGCGGCATCGAGACATAGCGCTTGGCATAGGGGTAGACCAAGGCCACCGCCAGCGCGGCGAAGGACCATGCAATCGTGACAGCATTGGTCGTCAGCACCAAGCCGAAAGCGGCTGCGGCCAGCACACCGCCTACCGCCAGGGCCTCGTGGCTCGAAATACGGCCACTGGTCACCGGGCGCTGGGCGGTGCGCTTGACGTGCTTGTCAAACTCCCGGTCCGCCACATCGTTCACGCAGCAGCCGGCACTGCGCATCAAGATGGTGCCCAAGGTGAACACCACCACCAAATGCCAACCCGGAAACCCACCTTGGGCCAACCACAAGGCAGACAAGGTCGGCCACAAGAGAAGCAGCCAGCCAGCAGGCCGGTTCCAGCGGATCAGGTCGAGATAGAGAGAGAGTTTTTCGCGCACAGGATTACTATGATTTTGATAGCTACTCGCCCATTTAAAACGTGGGCAAACAGCCGTTTTTAATCAATTCAAGACAAACGGGTCACACCCGGCAGCTCACAACTGTAGATGGCATTGCGCAGAGCGGCGATGGCCTCGTACCGGGTAAAGCTGCGGCGCCAGGCCAGCACCACGCGGCGCATGGGCGGCGGTAGCGGGCTGCCATCGGGCTTGGCATCCAGGACCGGCAGGTATTTGACGAACCCGGGCTCTGCACCGCGCTTTTTGGGCTCCAGCGCCTCTTTGGGCACGCTCAGGCGGGGCACCAGTGTCATGCCCATGCCGGCAGCCACCATGTGCTTGATGGTCTCTAGCGACGAGCCCTCAAAACTCTTGCGGATACCCTCCGCATCGCTGGAAAAACGCGCGAACTCGGGGCAGACCTCCAACACGTGGTCGCGGAAGCAGTGGCCATTGCCCAAGAGCAACATGGTTTCGCTTTTGAGTTGCTCCGCCGTGACCGAGCTTTGCTTCGCCAGTGCGTGCCCTGCAGGTACCGCCGCATAGAAGGGCTCGTCATAGAGCGGCGCGAGCGCCAGGCCGGTATCCGGAAATGGCTCGGCCAGAATGGCGCAGTCGATCTCTCCGGTGCGGAGCATCTCGAGCAGCTTCACCGTGAAGTTCTCTTGCAGCACCAGCGGCATTTGGGGGCTCTTGGTGATGACTTGCCGCACCAAAGCCGGCAGCAGGTAAGGCGCAATCGTGTAAATCACCCCCAATTTGAGGGGGCCAGCCAAGGGGTCTTTGCCACGCTTGGCAATGTCTTTGATATTGGCTGCCTGCTCCAGCACACTCTGGGCCTGCCGGACAATTTCTTCGCCGAGCGGGGTCACCGTCACCTCGTTGGCGCTGCGCTCAAACAGCTTGCAGTCCAGCTCCTCTTCGAGCTTTTTGACCGCCACGGAAAGCGTGGGCTGCGAGACAAAGCAGGCATCCGCTGCCTTGCCGAAATGGCGCTCACGGGCCACCGCCACAATGTATTTCAGTTCTGTCAGCGTCATAACGTCGCCTCCTAATCGTCAACCATGATGCCACGACCGATAGTCTGGATCAATGCCGCCGCTCAATGGGCATGGCCCTTGGGCTCAATGATGACCAGCGCAATACCGCAGACCAAAAGACCCGCACCGCTCCAAAACGCAGCATCCGGCGTCTCCGCAAAAAACATGGCGCCTAGCGCCGGGCTGAACAACAGCAAAGAGAAACTACCCGCCTCCACCGCGGACGCATCGCCCGACCGGTAGGCGAAAAAATAACCGAGGTAAATCCCCGCCGCAGCCATGCCCACCACCGGCAACAAGGGCCACAAATTCGCAGGCACTACAGGAAGTGCAAAGCCGGTGAAGAGCCCGAAGGTGAGCCAACACGCCACCTGGCTCCAGGTCAGCACCGCGATCGGGTGCTCGGTGCCCGAGTATTTTTTCAAGACGATGCCCAGCATCGACTCCATGAGCGCACCCAGCAAAGCCACCAACGCCGCCGGATGAAAGGCACCCGCGCCCGGCTGCAAAATCACCAGCACCCCGCCAAAGCCCACCGCCACGCCAGTCCAGCGCAGCCAATGCGGCTTCTCCCCCAAAAAGAACACACCCAGTGGCAACATGAAGAGAGAGCCGGTCATCAAAAAGGCACTCGCCTCCGCCAGCGGCAAATGCGAGACCGCGTAGGCCGCGCACCACGCCGACGTGACGATGAAGCCCGCCCGCAGTACGTGGATCAGGGGCTTGCGACTGCGCACCACCCGCCCCTTTGTCGCCACCCATACGGGCATCAGCATGCACAAGACGATGGACGCTTGCAAAAAGAGCACCTGCTTGGGCACCAGCCCTTGGGCCATGAGTTGCTTGTTGCAGGCGTCCAGCACAGACCAGCAAAGCATCGCCATGACGACCAGCAAAACCCCACGGGTATTGCCCTGCAGCGCTTGCCAGCGCCTGACCATTGTTTGAACCATAGTGTATGAAATCAGCCCACCGACGTCAGGTCGTGGCGGGCACCATTTTCTTGAGGCTGTCGCGCAGAATTTCCATGCGCTCTTTCCAGGCGCGGCGCACATCGGGCGGCGTATTTTTCAGCACCCGGAAGGAATGGGGGTCCGGCTGACCCTCGGCATCCAGCACATTGATTTCGAGCTCGCCGCCCAAAGAGGTCACCGTGGCACCCCGTAGCGTCGTGTGGGCCGTCTGCTTGCCGGAATGCAAGGTGATGCGGCCCGTGGCGTCGAGGTCAATAAACCACTCAATCCCGCCCTTGCCATCCAGACCCACTTCACTGGTGGTCCCGGTAAAGCCCGCCACACGCCGCCACTGGGCGATTTGCTCGTCGGGGGACATGGCGTTGACCTTGCCTTTGGCCTTGAGGGCTGCTTTGGCCGCGGCAGCCTCTTCGGCCTCGCGCTTGGCCGCTTCTTCAGCATCCAGGCGCGCTTGGCGCTGATGCTCCAAGCGCTCTACCCACAACTGGATTTGCTTGGCAAAGGTGACGAATTCGTCGGCAACCTTGCTCCGCAAGGGAGCCAGCCGCAGCTCAGCATCTTCTTCGGTTGCCAGAAATGCCAGGCTGTGCCATCCGGAGGGCTCGGTCGCTTCCTGACCCGGCTTGGGATTGCTCAGGGTGCGCACCATGCGGGCGAGTTCGATGCGCAAGCCCAGCGCGTCAAAGGTCACATCCAGTGCGCCCTGTTTTTCCATCTCAGTCTGGCCTTCTCGCGCCTTCTGGTGGTAGGTGGCTTTGCGCGCTTTGACCCGTATCTTGCCTGCCCGGCGCAGCATGTCGACGCTGAACTCGTGGGCCTCAAAGCGCTGGCCTCCGGGGATTTTGGTTACCGCGGTGCGCATCCAAAAGGCCTGTAACTCGGCATAGAGGTAAGCCGCGATCGACAGCACGAAGATCGCCCCCACACTCCACAAGATCCAATCCATTTGTCCACTCATGCAGCGATGTTAACGGGCCACGATGACACCAGGCCCGATCAGGCCTTGAGAAACTCAGCCTTGCCACCCAACCAGCGCGCCACATGCTTGGCCGCAAGATGGGGATAGGTGTCGAGCAGCATGGGCGCCTCGGCTTTGGCCCACTCCAGCAAATCCACATCGACCGAAAGATCCGCAAAGCGCAGCATGGCCTCGCCGCTCTGCCGGGCGCCCAAAAATTCACCGGGGCCGCGGATCTCCAAGTCACGCCGGGCAATTTCAAACCCGTCGTTGGTCTCGGCCATGGCTTTCAGCCGCTCCCTGGCTGCCTCGCCCAGCCGCGGCGCATCGCCGGTGGAATACAGCAGCACACAGGCCGATGCCGCAGCGCCCCGCCCTACCCGCCCGCGCAACTGGTGCAGCTGGCTGAGGCCGAAGCGCTCGGCATGTTCAATCACCATCAGCGAGGCATTGGGCACATCTACACCCACCTCGATCACCGTGGTGCTCACCAGCACCGACATCAGCCCGGCCGTGAAGGCGCCCATGACGGCCTTTTTGTCGTCCACATGCATGCGCGAGTGCAGCAGCCCGATCAGCACCGGTTGGCCGTCGGCACGGGTAGCACCCTGCAGAGCCTCGGCCAGATCGGCGTGGGTCTGGGTGGCATTGCTCAGGTCCAGCGCCTCGCTCTCTTCAATCAGCGGGCACACCCAGTACACCTGCCGGCCTTGGCTGATCTGGGCGCGTATGCGCTCAATCACCTCGTCACGCCGCGCGTCGTTCACCACCTTGGTGACGATGGGCGTGCGCCCCGGTGGCAGCTCATCGAGGGTAGAGACATCAAGGTCCGCGTAGTAGCTCATCGCCAACGTGCGCGGAATAGGCGTCGCCGTCATCATGAGTAAATGAGGTTCCATGTCCTCATGGTGCAGCTTGTTGCGCAGGGCCAAGCGTTGCGCCACGCCGAAGCGGTGTTGCTCGTCGATGATGGCCAGGGCCAGGTTCTTGAACTTCACCTTGTCCTGGATGATGGCGTGGGTGCCCACCACCAACTGGGCTTCACCGCTTTCAATCAAGGCCAGCATGGCCCGGCGCTCTTTGGCCTTTTGGGTGCCGGTGAGCCAGGCGGTGGTGATGCCCAAAGGCTCCAGCCAGCCCAGCAACTTGCGGAAGTGCTGCTCGGCCAAGATTTCGGTGGGCGCCATCAGCGCGCACTGCCAGCCCGCATCCATGCAAATAGCGGCGGCCAAGGCGGCGACCACCGTTTTACCGGCACCCACATCGCCCTGCAGCAAACGGTGCATGGGAATGCGGCGCGCCATGTCTTTGGCAATTTCTTCGCCCACGCGTTGTTGCGCATTCGTCAGGCCAAAGGGCAATGCCGCCAGCAGCCGGGCATGCAAGGTGCCGCCCTCCACAGCTTGGAGCTGCGGGGCCTTGAGCGCCGCCCGCTCGCGCCGGCTCTGCAGCTGGCTGAGTTGCTGGGCCAACAGCTCCTCGGCCTTCAGCCGTTGCCAAGCGGGATGGCTGTGGTCCATCAGGGTGTCGATCGACACATCCGGCGTGGGGTGGTGCAAAAACTGTAGCGCGTCGCGCAATGTCCACAAGGGCTGCTGGTGGTTTTGATGCTGGCGGTGCTGCAGCCACTCCAAGTCCCCAGGGGCAAAGGTGTCGCTCAAATCGGCCCGCGCCAGGCCGGAGAGCACCGCCTTGCGCAGGTAGGCCTGGGGCAAACCAGCCACCGTGGGGTACACCGGTGTGAGCGCCGTCGGCAAATCACCCCCGGCGGCCTTGAAGCTGGGGTGCAACATGGTGCGCCCCAGAAAGCCGCCCTTCACTTCGCCGCGCACCCGCACCGTGTTGCCTACCGCGAGCGCCTTTTGCTGCGAACCATAGAAACTGAAAAAACGCAGGGTGCAGGTGTCGGTGCCATCGTCCACCGTCACGATGAGCTGGCGGCGCGGCCGGTAGGTCACCTCTTGGTGGGTGACCGTGGCTTCAATCTGGACGGGGTAGCTGTCGCGCACGTCACTGAGTTTGACGATGCGGGTTTCGTCTTCGTAACGCAGGGGCAGGTGCAAGGCGAGGTCGATATCCCGGCGCAGGCCCAGCTTTTCGAGGGCTTTTTGCGACTCGGTTTTGGGCTTGACTTCAGGCATGGGCGCATTGTGCCGCACTACACTGGGGTGTTTGCCTGCCAGCGCAGGCTCAGTCACCGAGGAGTACACATGAAACAATGGATTGCACCGCTGGCCGTCGTGGCCACCCTGCTGGGCAGCGCCGTCAGCGCCCCCGCTTACGCCCAAACCGCGGCCTACCCGTCCAAGCCCATCCGCTTGGTTATTCCCTTCCCGCCTGGAGGCGGCACCGACATCCTGTCCCGCTTGGTGGCCAACAAGCTGACCGAAAACTACCAGTGGACAGTGGTACCCGACAACAAAGCCGGCGCTGGCGGCACCATCGGCATTGCCGAGGCCATCAAGGCCGCGCCCACGGGCTATGACATGGTCATGGGCCAGAAAGACAACCTGGTCGTGGCCCCCTGGCTCTACGGCAACCTGCCCTGGGACCCGACCAAAGACCTGGTGCCCGTGGCCCACGTGGCCTACACCCCGGTGGTGATTGCCACCGCCGCCAACTCTAGGTTCAAGACATTGGCAGACGTGGTCGCCGCTGCCAAAGCCGCGCCCGACACCATTACCTACGGCTCACCCGGTAACGGCACCACCATTCACCTCGCTGGCAACCTGTTCGAAAAGGCTGCCAAGGTCGATATCCGCCACATTCCCTACAAGGGCTCCAACCCAGCACTGATGGATGCACTGGCCGGCAATGTAGATTTGTTGGTGTCATCCGTGCCATCGGCCATTGCCCAGATCAAGGCGGGCAAATTGCGCGCCTTGGCAGTGACCTCTGCCGCCCGCAGCACCTCGATGCCCGATGTGCCCACCGTGGCCGAGTCCGGCTACAAAGACTTTGATGTGAGCACCTGGTACGGACTCTTCATGCCCGCCGGCACGCCCGCCAACGTGGTCACCTTGGTGAACAGCAAGGTCAATGAGCTGCTCGCCACCGCTGAATTCAAGGCCGCCATCCACGCCCAGGGCGCAGAGCCGCAGGCCATGAAGCCCGAGCAATTCGGCAACCTGCTGAAAACAGACTACGCCAAGTGGAAGGGTATCGTTCAAGCCTCCGGCGCCAAGGTGGAATAGTCCGGCAGAAGCCGCAAAACGCAACTGCTTCAGATCTGCCATTTCCTGCCGATATCGAGGCATGGAAATGGCTCACCCGGAACTCGAAGCGCACCCGACAGAAACCTCGCTGCTCACGCTGCACATACGGTCTGCAATTGCCCTGAGTGTCCGCAATTGCCTGTGCCACAGGTTTCCCCACAACTTCCACTCCTTGTGCCACGCCTTTGCGGTGGTAGGGTCGAATGTGGCGAGCATCGCGCTTGATCGCAACTACCGCCCGGTTGCGGGTTTGGCGGCTATTGATGCGGGCAATGACCAGATCATTGTGATGGCCGATGAGCAGGCATTCAGCAACCCGCTGGGCGGTGCCTACCACTGCTGGATCGAATCGGATGACGCAGCTCCGGTGGAGCTGGTCGACTTCACTTTTGAGCACAACCACATCTACGCCGAAGCCAACGGATACCCTTGGACCGGTGAGGGATCGCCGGCGTATCTGTGGGGCCCGTCTGATGTCATTTCGATTCGCACGCCCTTGGCCAGCCTCCGCGCGGGCTTTGGCAAAGACAAAATCTGGGTGAGCGAACCGCAGGCAGGCGCGCTATGGATGCAAGCGCACATTGCCAACAATACCAACGCCTATGTGCAGCTCACCTCTGACGCTTTGTCCCGCTATCAACAGCTGATGGCTTGAATCGCTTGGCATTCTGCAAAAGTACCGCTATGGGAAAATAGCGATCTTTCAACCTTGGAACGGGCCTGTCCGGCCCTCAAGCACCATGTCTTTGCCTACTTCTGACGCGCAACGCGTCTTCACCCTCAGCGACTTCGACTTTGAACTCCCCGAAGTGCTGATTGCCCAACACCCCGCTACAGAACGCAGTGGCTCCCGATTGCTGGACGGCACGGGTGGCACCTCGGTAGACCGCATCTTCAAGGACCTGCCGGGCCTGCTGCGCGCGGGCGATTTGCTGGTGTTCAACGACACCAAGGTCATCAACGCACGCCTCTTCGGTGAAAAAACCACCGGCGGCAAAGTGGAACTGCTGATCGAGCGCGTGCTGGGCGGCAACCAGGTGGCGGCCCACATGCGGGTCAGCAAAAAACCGGAGGTGGGTGCCACTATCAAAATGACCTGCGCACCCGGCCAGGAAGACGGCCTGTGCGCCACCCTGCTGGGCCGCTGGCCGAATGTGGACGGGCCGATTTACCGCTTTGTGCTGAGCAACGACCGCGGCGACGACCCCTATACCCTCATGGAGCGCCACGGCCATGTGCCCCTGCCCCCTTACATCACCCACAGCGACTCGACGGAGGATGTGCAGCGCTACCAAACCGTGTTTGCCAAGAACCCCGGCGCAGTGGCTGCCCCGACAGCCGCTCTGCATTTTGACGAAGGTGTGTTTGCGCAGCTCGATGCCATGGGCGTACACCGTGCGCATGTGACGCTACATGTGGGCGCTGGCACCTTTCAGCCGGTCAAAACCGAGAACATCGCGGAGCACCAGATGCACAGCGAGTGGTACAACGTGCCCGCAGAAACGCAAGAAGCGATTGCTGCCTGCAAGGCACGTGGCGGGCGCATTGTGGCGGTGGGCACGACCAGTGTGCGCACGCTGGAGAGCTGGGCCAAGACAGGTGTCGCCAGTGGCGACACCAACATCTTCATCACCCCCGGCTTTGAGTTCAAGCTGGTCGATGTACTAGTGACCAACTTTCACCTGCCAAAGAGCAGCCTGATGATGCTGGTGAGCGCCTTCACCGGCTATGACCATGTGATGGGCCTGTACCGCGACGCGATTGCGCGCGGCTACCGCTTCTTCAGCTATGGCGATTCCATGCTGCTGACGCGAAGATAAGCACCCACGCGCCAATTAGGCGCGGGTGGCCGATCAGCGCAGACCAGGCAACGCGCCAAGGCGCAAAAACTGCGTCTCGCCGTTGGAGCCATCTACACCGTCGTTGTCGGTAATCGCAAAGGCCTGGCCCGCGCTGTCCACCACAAAACTCTCCACCTTGTCCAAGACATAGCCTTGGGACTTTTGCAGGTCGGGCACCAGGTTACGTAACAGGCGCTTGGTCACCACAGGCACTTTGGCGTCGCCGGGGGCTGCGGCCGTCAATCCAGCCACCGAGAAGCTATGCAGGGTTTTCAAGGCGGAATCGCCGAACTGGTTGTCACGCTCGATCACTACAAAGGTGTCCGGGCCTACAGCCGTGATTTCTGAGAGGCCTACCCAGCCGCCCTCTGCCTTGGTGGCTTCCAGCGGGTAATGCAGCACGCCCCAGGTTTTGGTCGCCGGGGTGTAGCGCAAGATCTTGGTGAAACCCTTGGGGTCATCCTTCCACTCGCGTTGCACAGCCAGCCACACCACTTCCTGGTCGCCGGTGCCGGTAATCGTCACGCCTTCAAAACCAAAGCGGGTGGCATGGCGGGCCAGTGCCTCGGGCAACTCGATTTCTTCTTGCACTTCGGCCTTGGCATTCAGGCGCAAGAGCATATTGCGCAAGGGCGCAGGCTTCTTGTCCGGGTCACCTTCCGAGGCTACCCAGAAGCCGCCATCCGCACGCTGGGCAATGCCCTCGCCGTCGTAGCCCACGGGCTTGCCGTCTTTGGTGACGGTCATCGCATTCGTGATCAGTGCGGGCGTGAAATTCGTGTCGATTTCCAGAATGCGGGTGGTCGCGTAGACGCTGTCGGTCACGGCAAACAGGCGCCCGGCCTGCTTGCGGTCTGCGGTGGTGCCAGAGATCGCGCCCCAAGGAATGGGCGGGCCCGCGGGCGAGTCGCTGGACATGAGCGTGGGGTACGCCGGCACATCCGCGCCTTGCTGGTAAATCATCACACTTGAACGGGCAGCGCCATCGTTTTCACTGGCCACCACCAACAAGCCGCGCTGCGGAATCGCAGTCAGCCCTTCAGGGCCACTGCCGGCGGGCAAGGCCTGCAGGTATTCAGGCGCTTTGCCCGCACCCCGGTCCCGCCACACGGTGACCAGCGAAGAGCGTTCGGAGCCTACAAAGATCAAGGTGTCTTTGCCAAACACGCCGACCTCGACACCCTCGGGCTCGTTGCCTTTGGCAGCAGAGCGGCTCTCGGGGTAATGACCCAGACGCATGGCTTCATGGTCCAGGAAGTTGCCACTGTCCCACTCCACCTTGCCATCGGTGTTGAAGATGGAGATGCTGCGTGAGCCGCCTTTGTAGTCGCCCTCGTTGGCGGTCACAAAACGGGTGTTGTCCAACCAGGCCACCGCATCAGGTTCGCGCAGCAGGCCTTTGGCGGACTCGCTGGGGTTGATGATGCCGTCGCGGGTGCGGTCAATCTCTTTCAAGTCCACCGCACCGGCAGAGAAATGCTTGATGACTTGGCGTTTGGCCACGTCGACCAACACGATATGGTTGTTTTCTTGCAGGGTCACCACCGCAATGCCTTGGGCGTTGACCTTGACCAACTCGGGCTCAGCG
This sequence comes from Rhodoferax sp. UBA4409, assembly GCA_002390825.1. GTDB lineage: Bacteria > Pseudomonadota > Gammaproteobacteria > Burkholderiales > Burkholderiaceae_C > Allorhodoferax. The sequence continues at coordinate 1,025 of DGQR01000173.1, read as the reverse complement.
TCGTCCGGAGCGATCTCGGCCAAGCCGTTCAAGGCCACGGGGTGTGAGCGGGTGCAGTCCGGCATGCCGGTCGCGCTCAAGGGAATGACGGTGAGGTTGCCACCGGGCAGCTGGGGGATCGCGCCTTTGTTGAACTTTTCGTCGCGCTCGTTTTCCATCACGATGACAGCGTGACGCCCGCCTTTGTCCAGGGCAATCGAATCGGGCTGGCCGAACAAGGGGCAGGTCCCTTGAGCCTTGCGACTTGCCAAGTCAAACACTGCCAGATGGCCGGTGGGCTGGGTGAAGTCTTTGGTGGAGTTGACCGCTGCCAACACCTTGCCATGTGCAATCGTCACCGAGGTGGGCTCGCCTTCGACCGGCAAGAAACCCGCAGGCTTGGGCTGCGCAGGGTTGCGAATGTCGATCAGGCCAATGCCCATTTGCTCGCCATCGGTATAGGCGAGCGTCATGCCGTCTGCGCTGACTGCGACGATCTCCGCCACCGACTTTTTGCTCACGTTGCGTCCGGCGGGCACGTTAAGGTGCGCCTCAAATGTCGCCACGCGGTTGAAATAAGGACCGACAACCGGCGCCTTGGGCGCTGCCTTGGGTTGTGCAGCTTGTACAGCGGCAACGCAAACCAGGCTCAGCGCTAAAGGCCAATACAAACGGGGCAATAGCATGGGGATTCCTCAAGGTGGGTCAAGCGGCGCCGCGCACTCTTGTGAAGAGTGCTTGCGCAAAACCATGTGATTTGAAGCCGCCAATGTGACTAATCAGTGACATTTTTGTGGCCAGCAGGCGCGCTGGTGCAGATGGGGCGCGGGTATCGCCCGCCCCCGGGCTGCGCCCCGGCATAGGCGCTTCGCGGACAATAGCGCCATGTTGAAATTTGACCTCCTGAACAACGACCCCGCCAGTGCGGATGGCAGCTACCTGGGCAGCCACGCCCGCCGCGGGCGCCTCACGCTGAACCACGGCGTCGTCGAAACCCCCATCTTTATGCCTGTGGGCACCTACGGCACCGTCAAGGGCGTGATGCC
>DGQR01000128.1 GCA_002390825.1 Rhodoferax sp. UBA4409 | reverse complement strand
GGCTGGAAGGAAATGGTCATAGCGCAAGATTATCAACCGCCCTGTGATGCCGCCGCCTGATGTGGGTCAATACGTCCTAGGCCTGCGGCCCCTATGCTGGGCCCGATCAAGGAGAAGCCCGATGACCGAAAGCCTTACCGCCCCTGCCACCCTCGCCTGGACCGATGCCTTGGTACTCGACATGCCCGTGATGGACCAAGTGCACCAGGAGTTTGTAGACCTGCTGGAGCGCGTGGTGCTGGCTGACGATGACATGCTGCTGCCCTTGTGGTCGGCGCTGATTGCCCACACCCAGGAGCATTTCAACCGCGAAGACGAGTGGATGCGCGCCACCGGCTTTGCTGCCGGCAACTGCCACGCCACCCAGCACAAAGTGGTGCTGCAAGTGATGCGCGAAGGAGAAGCCCGAGGGCACGGCGGTGACCTCGCGGTGGTGCGGCAGATGGCCGATGAGCTGGGCATCTGGTTCCCGCAACATGCGCAGAGCATGGACGCATCCCTGGCATTGCACTTGCGTTCGGCAGGCTACGACCCGGCTACCGGGGCGCTCGCCCAACCTAACTGTTTGCCACAAACGGAGATTCATGGCTGCGGCGGCGCTACCTGCTCGGACACCGCCACCGCCTGACTACACTCGCCCGATGCCCCAAACCCCTGACAGCACCACAGACCTGCGCCACCGCCCCACTGAAGACCTGCAAGCCCTTTTGACCGGCACCATTTTTGTGGCGCTGGGGGTCTTGATGTTCAAGCAGGTCGGCCTGCTGACCGGTGGCACCGCAGGGGTGGCCTTCTGGCTGCACTACGCCACGGGCTGGAATTTCGGGCTGATCTTTTTCGCGATCAACTTGCCGTTTTACGCACTGGCCTACCAGCGCATGGGGCGGGTGTTTACCGTCAAGACCTTCATGGCAGTGGCCCTGCTGGCGGGCCTGACTAACCTGATGCCGCAGTGGGTGGGCTTTGAGCACTTGCACCCCGCAGCGACCGCTGTCATTGGTGGCTTGCTGATGGGCACAGGCATGTTGATTTTGTTCCGGCACAAAGCCAGCCTGGGTGGATTCAATGTGCTGGTGCTCTACCTGCAAGAGAAATACGGCTGGCGCGCCGGGCGCCTGCAAATGGCGCTGGACTGCACCATCGTGCTGCTGGCATTCGGCGTGACCGATTGGCAGCATGTGCTGTGGAGTGTGCTGGGCGCCATCACCCTGAACCAGACCCTGGCCACCAACCACCGCGCCGGCCGCTACATGGCCCACTGAGCGCACGCTCAGGCCACCGGCACCGCAACGCACACCACCGGAGGCCCACATGCCCACTGATAACACCACCCACAAACCGGCAACGGTAGACCAACACCAGCTCGGTCTGCTGCGTGAACACCGGCGCAAACACCGCCACAAGCACCCGCCCAAAGTCACCGCTGCGCCAGAGCACTTTGACCTGCCACCCGCCACCCGCGGGCAGCGCATGGCAGACGTAGTGGCGCGCACCGTGGGGTCTTGGCGCTTCATCTTGATCCAGAGTGGCTTGATCGTGGTGTGGATCACCGGCAATGTGCTGACCGGGTCGCACGCCTGGGACCCCTATCCTTTCATCCTGCTCAACCTGCTGCTGTCTTTCCAGGCTGCCTACACAGCACCGGCCATCATGATGAGCCAGAACCGCCAGTCCGAGCTGGACCGCAAACACGCCGAGAGCGACTACGAGGTGAATGTGAAAGCAGAGCTGGAAATTGAACTGCTGCACGAAAAAATCGATCTGCTCAAAGACAAGGAGCTTTTGCTGCTGACACAGGCCGTCAAAGAACTGTCCAGCCAGTTGGCCGAGCTGCGCGGCAAGCCCCCGCTTGTCACCTAGGCTACCAAGCTACGCACGGTACGGCGCTACCATCCGCGACCATTGTTGACCCCCTTCCCCCGGAGCCCTTATGACCCAAGCCCTGTCCACCCTGACCAACCACCAGATTCGCCTGGCCGCGCGCCCCGTGGGCATGCCCAAAGCCAGCGACTGGAGCCACACCTCCGAGCCGGTGGCTGAGCCTGCTGAAGGTGGTGTCACCCTGAAAACCTTGGCGCTGAGCCTGGACCCCGCGATGCGCGGCTGGATGAACGAAGGCAAGAGCTACATCCCGCCGGTGGGCATTGGTGAAGTCATGCGCGCTGGTGGCGTGGGCGTGGTGGTGGCTAGCAAGAACGACAAGTTCGCCGTGGGCGACTATGTGAGCGCAGGCTTTGGTGTGCAGGAATACATCACGATTGCCAAAGACGAGATGAAGCGCAACGGCCTGGTCAAGATCGACCTGCGCGCCGGCACCCTGACCCAGTGGCTCAATGTGCTGGGTATGCCTGGGATGACCGGCTATTTCGGCCTGATGGACGTGGGCCAGCCCAAGGCGGGCGAGACCATCGTGATCTCCGGTGCCGCCGGTGCCGTGGGTCAGACCGTAGGCCAGGTTGCCAAGATTTTGGGCTTGCGCGTGGTCGGTATTGCCGGCGGCCCGGCCAAGTGCGAGTGGGTGGTCAAGGAACTGGGCTTTGACGCCTGCATCGACTACAAAGCCGGCCCCGGCGCCGTACGCGCGGGCCTCAAAGAGCACTGCCCCAGCGGCGTGGACATTTACTTCGACAACGTGGGCGGCGAGATTCTGGACGATGTGCTGACCCGCATCAACCGCAAGGCCCGCATCATCATCTGCGGCGCCATCAGCCAGTACAACAACACGACCGCCGTGCAAGGCCCCAAAAACTACCTGAGCCTGCTGGTGAACCGCGCGCGCATGGAAGGCATTGTGGTGTTCGACTACGCCGACCGCTACCACCTGGCCGTGGCAGAAATGGCCGGCTACCTGAAAGACGGCCGCATGAAGAGCAAGGAAGACGTGGTGGTGGGCCTGCAAACCTTCCCCGAGACGCTGCTCAAGCTGTTTAACGGCGAGAACTTCGGTAAGCTGGTGCTGGAAGTCGCCAAGGGCTGATCACGTCCTTGGCAGCAAAAGCGAATTGCTATTGTTTTTATAGCTATCTGCGCAATCAAATAGAGGGCTAGAGGCACTTTTTATAGGTGACTCTAGCCCCGTGACGCTGGAGTTCAATCGTTCAACGCGGCGTACACCAGGTTGCGGAACAGCGGCCGGTACCAGCTGCGCTGGTTGGGCGCCTGGGTGAGCAAGATGGCAAAGAAGTCTTTGGCAGGGTCCACAAAAAACACGGTGCCGGAAATGCCGCTCCAGTAGTACATGCCCTTGCTGCCCAGCTGGCTGCCCAAGCCCTCTTGCAACCGCACAGCAAAGCCCAGGCCAAAGCCGTGGCCCGGTGGCAGCAGCTCCGCAGCGCGGCCGCTGCGGTTGACCGGAATATCGCCCAAGTGGTCAGCAGTCATCAAGCGCACCGAAGCCGGACTCAATATGCGCGCACCATCCAGAGAGCCGCCACTCAACATGCACTGCAAAAAGCGCGCGTAATCCGCCGCGGTGGAACCCAACCCCGCACCGCCCGCCTGCATGGGCGTGGTTCGGCGCAGATCCATCAAGGGCATTGGCTGGCCGCCATCGGGATCGTGGGCAAAGGGCTCGGCAATGCGGTGGTGCTTGTCGGGAGGCACCACAAACGCGGTATCCACCATGCCCAGGGGCCCCAGGATGTGGGCCTGCAAATAGTCGCCCAGCGGCTGGCCGGTGACCCGCTCGAGCAAAGCGCCCAGGAGGTCGGTGGCCCTGCTGTATTGCCAGATGCTGCCGGGTTCATAGCGATAGGGGATGGCCGCCAAGGCGTGCGAAAAGCCGGTGTTACTGAGCTGGCGGGTGCCTAGACCGGCAGCCGCATAACGCTGCTGAATGGCGTCGTCGCCCAATATCTCGTAGGTCAAGCCGGAGGTGTGGCGCAACAGGTCTTGCACCGTGGGCTCCCGGGCAGGTGCGCGCGGGGCCGGGGTTTGGCCGTCGTCTACCAATACCGCCGCAAACTCGCTCAAGTGCTGGCCCACGGGGTCGCTGAGCAGCAGTTGCCCGCGCTCGACCAGTTGCATGATCGCCACCGACACCAGCGGCTTGGTCATGGAGTAGATGCGAAAAATACTGTCCGCAGCCATGGGCGTGCCATCCGCCGGATTTTGCTGGCCCCAGGCACGGTGCAACACGGTCTGGCCCCGCCGGGCAATCAGGGCCACCGCACCGGGCAAGCGGCCTTTGTCTACCTCGGCTTGCAGCACCCGGCCGAGGGCTTCCAGGGCGGGCGCGTCAAACCCGGTATCGGGCGTGGCGGCCACCGTCAGGCTCCGTAGCGTTGGCGCGCCAATGCGGCGCCCTGGGCCAGGGCTTCGAGCTTTTTGGTGGCGACCTCACGGCTCATGGGGGCCAGCCCGCAGTTGGTGCAAGGGAAGATGCGGTGGCGCGGCACATGCTGCAGCGCGATGCCGATGGTGTCTGCCACCTGCTCGGGGGTTTCAATCACATCGCTGGCGACATCGATCACGCCCACCATGACGTCCTTGTCCTTGAGCAAAGCCATCAGGTCCGGCGGCACATGCGACTGGTAGCACTCCAGACTCACCTGTTGGATGCTGCTGGCCGCCAGCGCGGGAAAGACCTGCGCGTATTGGCGCCACTCTTGGCCAAGGGTTTCTTTCCAGTCGTTGTTGGCTTTGATGCCGTAGCCATAGCAAATATGAACCGCCGTGGTGCAGGTCAGGCCGCGGGCCGCAATCTCGAGGGCCTGCACACCCCAGTCCACCGCGTCTTGCATGTAGACATTAAAACCCGGCTCGTCGAACTGAATGATGTCCACCCCATCGGCCTGCAGGGCCAGGGCTTCCTGGTTCAGCAGCTCGGCAAAAGCAAACGCCATGGTTTTCTTGTCGCCGTAAAAACGGTCAGCCACGGTGTCCACAATGGTCAGCGGGCCGGGCAGAGTGAATTTGAGTTTTTTCTTGGTGTGGGCGCGGGCCAGTTGGGCTTCAAACGCGTGCACCCGACCTTTGAGGCGCAGCGCTGCGATGACCTGGGGGACCTGCGCGTCGTAGCGGTTGTTGCGGATGCCCATGGTGACTTTGTTGTCGAAGTCGATCCCTTCTACCTGCTCCAGAAAGCCATGCACAAAGTGCTGGCGGCTCTGCTCACCATCGCCTACAACATCAAGGCCCGCGTCCTCTTGGGCTTTGATCCACAGCAAGGTGGCATCTGCCTTGGCTTGTTGCAGGTCGGGGCCGGCCAGTTTCCATTGGGGCCAGAGTTTCTCGGTCTCTGACAACCAAGAGGGTTTGGGCAGGCTGCCGGCAATCGCGGTTTCGAACATGGTGTCTCCTTGTTATGGGGGGCTCAGGGAATGTCGCGGAAATACGGTGACAAGTGTGCCCCACAGTGCAGGCAATAGCGCGCCTCGGGCAAATGACCCTCCGTCAGGCATTCATGGCAGGTGCGGGTGGTGGCGGGCGCTGGGGCTCCGCGCAAAGAGGCCATCTCGGACGTCACGATGCCGGTGGGCACCGCCAGAGTGCCCCAGCCCAGCAACATCATGCAAGAGGCGATAAAGCGGCCCAGATCGGTTTTGGGCGTGATGTCGCCAAACCCCACCGTGGTCATGGTGGTCACCGCCCAGTACACCGAGGTCGGGATGCTCGTAAACCCGTTGGCCGGGCCTTCGACGACGTACATCAACGTCCCCATGACCAGCACAATCATGAGCACCGCTGACAAAAACACCGAAATCTTGCGCCGGCTGGCGGCCAATGCGCGGGCCAATGCCTGGTACTCCTGCACATAGGCGGTGAGCTTGAACACCCGGAAGACGCGCAACAAACGCAGCACCCGCACATCAATCAGGGCGGAGACCTCAGGCACCAAGAGCGCCACGTAGGTGGGCAGCAAGGCCAGCAGGTCGATCACCCCGTAAAAGCTCAGGGCATAGCGCATCGGGTGCCGCACACACAGGAGGCGGGCGACGTATTCAGCAGTAAACAGGAGGGTGAACACCCACTCCAGCACCTCGAACCAGATGCCAACCCGGTCCGCCACCGCGCCCACGCTCCCCATGGCCACCACTGCCACACTGAGCAGAATGGCAAAAATGAGGCACTGGTCGAACAGCCGCCCGGCACGGGTATCGGCCTCAAAAATGATAGTGAACAGCTTTAAGCGCCAGCCGTCTAGCGGTTTACCGAGGTAGGAAGAGGTTTCTGTGGGCGTGGTCATGAAACAATGGCAAGTGGCGATGCGTGTGGGGGCTCTACTGTGCCACTGCGCAAAGCTACTGAGTGGCACGCTTTCTGCTTGCTGCTGTCAGCTATTGGGAGGATCGCGGCGAATTAGGTTATTACTTTTCCGCATACCTTTCGATGGTAAACCCCGATGAGGGCGCGGGCCCACAAAGCTACAGTTCAGCGTCAGAATCGGGGCGCAGACACCAATCTGGTGCACCCTGCTGATTCAATTCTTTGGAGTAATGATTTATGAGCATGAAGAAACTGAAAACACTGGCAACCGTGGTTGCCGCTTTGGGTGCCGTCGTTGCAGCACCCGCCCACGCTGGCAAGACATTGGATGCCGTCAAGGCCCGTGGCCAAGTGGTTTGCGGTGTGAACACAGGTTTGGCTGGTTTCAGTGCTGCTGATTCCAACGGCAAGTGGACCGGTCTCGATGTGGG
>DGQR01000101.1 GCA_002390825.1 Rhodoferax sp. UBA4409 | reverse complement strand
GTGATCGAGCGCGGCTTTGTGTACCGCGGCTTGAAGCCGGTGTACTGGTGTTTTGACTGCGGCTCCAGCTTGGCTGAGTTCGAGATCGAATACGCCGATAAGAAGAGCGACACGCTGGACGTGGCCTTTGAGTCCAACGACGCGGCTGGCTTGGCCCAAGCCTTCGGCCTGAGCGACCTGCCTGCGGGCAAGCAAGCCTTCGCCGTCATCTGGACCACCACCGCCTGGACGATTCCTGCCAACCAGGCCCTAAACGCCCACCCTGAGCTGGAATACGCGCTGGTGGACACGCCCAAGGGCGTGCTGCTGCTGGGCGCCAGCCTGGTAGAGAAATGCCTGGAGCGCTTCGGCCTGACCGGCACCGTGCTGGCTACCGCCAAGGGTGAAGCCCTCCGCGGCCAGGTGTTCCGCCACCCGCTGTACGACCTGCCTGCAGATGTGAACGTGGCCGGCAACGAATACAGCTACAAACGCCTCTCGCCGCTGTACCTGGCTGACTACGTGAGCGACGGCGACGGCACCGGCATCGTGCACTCCTCGCCCGCCTACGGCGTGGACGACTTCAACAGCTGCATCGCCAACGGCCTGAAGTACGACCAGATCTTGAACCCCGTGCTGGGCAACGGCGTGTACGACGCCGAGCTGCCCCTGTTCGGCGGCCAGCACATCTGGAAGGCTTGCGCCAACGTGATAGACACCCTGCGCGAACACAACCGCCTCATGGCCACCGTGGGCATCACCCACAGCTACCCGCACTGCTGGCGCCACAAAACGCCGGTGATCTACCGCGCGGCCGCACAGTGGTTCATCCGCATGGATGAAGGCCCTGGCGTGTTTACCCAAGACAAAGCGCCCAAGACCTTGCGCCAGCTGGCCTTGGATGCCATCGAGCACACCAGCTTTTACCCCGAGAATGGCCGCAGCCGTTTGCGCGACATGATCGCCAACCGCCCCGACTGGTGCATCAGCCGTCAGCGTAGCTGGGGCGTGCCCGTGCCCTTCTTCTTGCACAAGGACAGTGGCGAGCTGCACCCCCGCACCATGGAAATCCTGGACCAAGCGGCCGACATCGTCGAGCAAGGTGGCATTGAGGCCTGGAGCCGCGTGTCCGTTGAGGAAATTCTGGGCGCGGCAGATGCACCGAGCTACACCAAGAGCACCGACATCCTGGAAGTCTGGTTTGACTCCGGCTCCACTTTCCAGCACGTGCTGCGCGGCAGCCACAAAGATGCCTACGCGGTGCCGCCCTTCCACGCTGAAGGGCCAGAAGCCGACCTGTACCTGGAAGGCCACGACCAGCACCGCGGCTGGTTCCACAGCTCGCTCTTACTGGGCTGCGCGCTCTACGACCGCGCGCCCTACCGCGGCCTGCTGACCCACGGCTTTGCCACCGACGGCCAAGGCCGCAAGATGAGCAAGAGCTTGGGCAACACCGTCGAGCCGCAAACCATCACGAGCAAAATGGGCGCCGAAATCGTGCGCCTGTGGGTGGCCAGCACCGATTATTCGGGTGACCTGAACATTGACGACAAGATCCTGGCCCGTGTGGTGGATACCTACCGCCGCGTGCGCAACACGCTCAAGTTTTTGCTGGCCAACGTCTCCGACTTTGACCCGGCCAAAGACGCAGTGCCTGCCGACCAGATGCTGGAGATCGACCGCTACGCGCTGGCCCGCGCCGCGCAGTTGCAGGCCGACATCCTGGCGCACTTCAAGGTCTACGAGTTCCACCCCGTAGTGAGCAAGCTGCAGGTGTATTGCAGTGAAGACTTGGGCGCGTTCTACCTGGACGTGCTCAAAGACCGCCTCTACACCACCGCTGCCAACAGTCTGGCTCGCCGCTCCGCGCAAACCGCGCTGTGGCAGATCACCCAGGCCATGCTGCGCTGGATGGCGCCGTTCCTCAGCTTCACCGCTGAAGAAGCCTGGGCAGTACTGGGCGCAGAGGGCAAAACGCCCGAAGCGACCAAGCTCTCCATCTTCCTGGATGGTTACTCCACCTTTGCCGCGCCGGACGAAGCCTTGCTCGCCAAGTGGGCCCGTATCCGCGCCGTGCGCGAGGCGGTCAACAAAGACATCGAAACCCTGCGCGCCGCAGGTCAGGTAGGCGCCTCCCTGCAAGCGGAGGTCACACTCACCGTGCCGGCCGAAGAGTTCGCCCTGCTGAGCAGCTTGGGCGAGGACTTGAAGTTTGTGTTCATCACCAGCGCTATCAATTTGGTAGCTGGTAGCGAACAATCCATCAGCGTTGCAGCATCCAACAATGTGAAATGCGAGCGCTGCTGGCACTACCGTGCTGACGTTGGGGCAGACGCCGCCCACCCCACCCTGTGCGGCCGTTGCACCACCAACCTGTATGGCGCCGGCGAAACCCGGACGTTTGCCTAATGGCCCGCGGTAAACAAACCTTCAGCAAGAGCAGCGGCAAAAGCGGCTGGGTACAGTGGCTGGGCTTGGCCCTGATTTTGCTGCTGATTGACCAGTTCACCAAAGTCCTGATTGTCGGCAACTACCGTCTGGGCGACAGCACCTTTGTCACCAGCTTCTTTAACGTCGTGCGGGTGCACAACACCGGCGCTGCGTTCTCGTTTTTGGCAGATGCGGGCGGCTGGCAGCGCTGGTTTTTTACCGGCATCGGATTTGTGGCGGCGGCAGTGATCATCTGGATGCTGCGCGCCCATCCGGGGCAAAAGTTGTTCAGCTTTGCCATGGCCTGCATTTTGGGCGGCGCGATCGGCAATGTGATTGACCGCTTGATGTACGGCTATGTGGTGGACTTTCTGGACTTCCACTGGAACGGCATGCATTTCCCGTCCTTCAATGTCGCGGATTGTGCGATTTCCGTAGGCGCCATCTGCCTGATCCTCGACGAACTCCTGCGGGTCCGAAAAACCTGATTCGAAGGCGGCTGCCGGGCGCCGAAAGGCGCTCGCCTAAAATAGAGACCTTTGGCGTGCGCACCTCTCTGCGCCCCGCTGCGTCTCGCACCGACACCCCCACCATGCACACACCCTTTTTCCGACGCGGCCTGTTGGCCGCTCTTTTGACGTTGGGCGCTTGCCAAGCCAGTTTGGCGCAGAGCGTCCTGATGGCGCAAGCAGCCACCCCAGCAGCCGATACCGCCCCAGCAGCCAATGCAGTGTCCGGCCAATTTGACAAGGCGATCAACAAGGACGAAAACTGGTATTTCTCTTGGGGCTACAGCCGCCAGCAGTACGCGCCGTCTGACATCCACGTTTCGCAACCGGAACTGGGCAACAACTTCACGGTCCGCAACGCACGAGCCAGCGACTTCCCGTCCAATGTGCCGGACACCTTCAAGTCCCTGCTCAGCCTGGACTTCACCGATCCGCAGGAAAACATCCGCATCGGCAAGTTCCTCAACGACGAGAAAACATTCGCAGTGGAACTGAACATCGACCACAGCAAATACAACGTCGATTACGGCCAAACGGTGGCGGTCGATGGCACCGTCACTACCCCGGGTGCGACCTCCTCCATGGTGGTGTCGCCCCAGAACTTCAACTACGCCTTGCACAACGGCTTGAACCACATCATGGTCAACGCCGTCTGGCTGCACCGACTGCGCGGCCCGGCGCACAAAGCCGGCGACCTGCAACTCATCAGCCGGGTGGGCGCAGGCATTTTGCTGCCCCACGCTGATAACGTGATTTTTGGCAACGCCAACCAGGTCGGGCCCAAGAACGAAAATATCTGCTGCTTCAAGAGCAACGACTGGTGGCAAATCAACGGCTGGACCGCCGGCGTGGAAGTGGGCTTGCGCTACCGGGTCTACAAGGCGATTTATGTGGAGCTGACCAACAAAATTGCCTACGGCCGCCTGAGCAAGGTGCCGGTCTACAAGGGCACTGCAGACCAGGAAATCTGGATGAACGAGCAGGTCCTGTCGGCCGGCTTTTTGTTCTAAACCGCAGCACGCCTGCCATGCCAAGGGCACCCGAATCGGGTGCCCTTTTTTGTTTAGAGCGTCAGCACGGTGCAACCAGTGGTGCGGCGCGACTCCAAGTCCAGGTGGGCTTGCTGCACATCCTCCAGGCGGTAGCGCTGGGCGATGTGGATTTGGACCTTGCCGCGGAGCACGATGTCGAACAGGTCATCCGCCATGGCTTGGGTGCTCTCGCGGGTGGCAATGTGGGTGAACAGGGTTTGGCGCGTCACATAAATCGACCCCTTGGGCCCGAGGATGCCGGGCGAGAACGGTGCCACCGGGCCGGAGGCATTGCCAAAGCTGGCCATCAAGCCAAAGGGGGCGATGCAATCGAGCGACTGGTCCCAGGTATCTTTGCCTACCGAGTCGTAAACGACCTTGACGCCCTTGCCACCGGTCAGCTCCTTGACCTTGGCCGCAAAATCACCCGCTCTGTAATTGATAGCAAACTCCGCACCATTGGCAAGGGCGAGCGCACATTTTTCATCCGATCCAGCGGTGCCAATCAAGCGTAATCCCAACGCCTTGGCCCATTGGCAAGCAATCAGGCCCACGCCACCGGCAGCCGCATGGAAGAGCACAAAGTCACCGGCCTGCAAGCCGCCTTGGGGCAGTGTGCGCTTGAGCAGGTACTGCGCGGTCAGGCCCTTGAGCATCATGGCCGCACCGGTCTCGAAGCTGATGCCATCAGGCAACTTGCACACGCACTTGGCAGGCATCACCCGCACTTCGCAATAGCTGCCCGGTGGTTGGCTGGCATAGGCCGCGCGGTCGCCCACCTGGAGGTGGCTCACGCCCTCGCCCACCGCCTCGATCACACCGGCGGCTTCCATGCCCAACTGCACTGGCAGGTTCATCGGGTACAGGCCGCTGCGCTGGTAGACATCGATGTAGTTGAGGCCCACCGCATGGTGGCGGATACGCACCTCGCCGGGGCCGGGCTCGCCCACGGTGACCTGCACCAGTTGCAGCTGCTCGGGGCCGCCGTGCTGGGCGATGTGAATGGCGCGGGATGGCACTGAACGCATGGTCTTGTCTCCATCGATGGGGTTGTTATGAATCCGGAGCATGGTGCCAGAAATCGGCCGCGCCCGCAGCCCTGCGCGGGGCATCGCTTCCTTGTTACAGTCGATGCGATGACCCAACGCCTGACGCCGACTGCAGCCTTCCTGCTCGTGATTCCCCCCCTGATGTGGTCCGGCAACGCAGTCGTAGGTCGCTTGGTCGCCCCCCTCATTTCCCCGATGACGCTGAACCTGCTGCGCTGGGGGATTGCGTTTTTGATTTTGTTGCCCTTGGCTCGCAGGGTGCTGCAGCGCAACAGTGACCTGTGGCCCCAGTGGAAGCGGTTTACCCTGCTCAGCCTGTTCAGCATCGGGGGCTACAACGCGCTGTTGTACCTGGCGCTCAACACCTCGACGGCGATCAACGTCACCCTGGTTGGCGCGAGCACGCCGGTGTGGATGTTGCTCATCGGGCGCTTGTTCTTCCAAGTGCCGGTGAGTCGCCGGCAAATTCTGGGGGCGGTGTTGTCGATTGCCGGCGTGGTGCTGGTGCTGGGCCGCGGCGATTGGGAGGTCATGACCCAGCTGCGCCTGGTGCCGGGCGACCTGTATGTGCTCTTGGCCTCCATCGCCTGGGCGACCTACAGCTGGCTACTGGCCCACCCCACGCCGGAGTCGGCGGCGATTAGGGCAGACTGGTCCACGTTTTTGATGGGGCAGATTGTGTTTGGCCTGGGCTGGTCTATGGCCTTCACGGCCGGCGAGTGGGCCCTGACGCCGGCCCATATCGACTGGGGTGCCGGTCTGGTTGCGGCACTGGCCTTTATTGCAGTGGGCCCCGCGGTGATTGCCTACGGCAGCTGGGGTGCCGGCGTCTCGCGCGCCGGGCCTGCGATTGCGGGTTTCTTTATCAACCTCACGCCGCTGTTCACTGCGGTGCTGTCGTCCGTTTTTATTGGCGAAGCACCGCGCGCTTACCATGCGGCCGCGTTTGTGCTGATCGTCTCCGGCATTGTGATTTCTTCGCGCAAGTAGCCGCGGCGCCAGGCCGTAATGGCGCGGCCACTGCATCAGGCCGCTTTTTCGGGCACAAAGCGTGCGCTGAGCGCAAGGACCGTGGCGGCCACCACCACCACGCCCATGGCAGCGGTAAGCGACGCGTGTTGGGCAATGAAGCCAATCAAGGGCGGGCCGACCATGAACCCGGCATAGCCGATGGACGAGACCGCCGCAATCGCGGCTGCTGGTGTGGTGCCGGGCACCCGGCTCGCAGCACCATACAAAATCGGCACGATCATCGCCAGGCCAGCCCCGACCAACCCGCACCCGATGATCGCCACCACCGGGTGACCGGTCAGCAAGACACCGGCCATCGACACCGCAGTCACCACACCGCTCACCTGGAGCAAGCGCTGCTCGCTGTAGAGCGCCCGCAGCCGGTCTGCCGCAAAGCGCATAACGGCCATCGCACCGGCACAGGCGGCGTAGCCAATGGCCGCCTGCTCATGGGGCATGCGCACCTCTTGCTGGAGGTAGAGCACACACCAATCGAACATCACCCCCTCGGCACTCATGCCGGCAAATGTCAGCAGGCCCATGATCAGCAGCGCACCCCGCGGCCAGGTGAAGTGGACTTTAGGCTTGTCGGTGGGCGGCGGCGTGGGCAGCATCCAGCGTGCACCGACCCAGATCGCCACTGCAACTGCCACGCCCACGCCCAGTAACTGCCACTCAGCCAACACGCCGGCACCCAACATGCCAGCCGCCAGCGCTGCCCCGCCCATGGCCCCCAAGCTGAACATGCCGTGCAAGCTCCCCATGATGGGTTGGCCCCCGGCGACCTCGAGCGCCGAGCCCTCGGTGTTGATGGCCACATCAAACACGCTGAGCGACGCCCCGAAAAACAGCATCGCCAGCAGCAGCCATGGCAAACCCGGCCAATGCAACACCAAGCCCAACATGCCGGCCATGACCACCGCGCAGAGCATGGCCGTTTGGCGCGCACCCAGCCGGCCGATCACCCGGCCTGCAAACATCACCGCTGACACGGCGCCCACCGCCGCTGCCACCAGCACCAGCGAGAGCGCGCCCTCGCCCAAGGCGTAACGCTGTTTGACCGATGGAATGTGCACGCCCCACACCGCACTGAAAACACCCAGCAGTGCAAACAAGCCCCGGGTAGCCCAGATTGCCCGGCGGATTTGCGAGGGGGTGCCGTGCTCAAAGCCTTTATCCACGGCACACCCCTGAGCTAAAAATAGCGATATTCTTGGATAGCAAGAGCTTGGCACCCGGGTGCCCTACGTTCACAATAATCAGATTCATAGCTATAGCGTAACCAGCCTTTGCGGTAGTGCCGGGAGCGATCAATATCAATCCGATGTCAAAAGTAGTAAAAATCTTAGATGCAGTGCACGGGGTCGGACCGTGTGTAGCCGCCATCGCC
>DGQR01000252.1 GCA_002390825.1 Rhodoferax sp. UBA4409 | reverse complement strand
TGGCCGAGGTCATCAAATACGGACCCATCGCTGACATGGGGTTTTTCGATTGGATCGAAGCCAATATCGAGAATTTGGTCACTCTGGACAGCGTCACACTGGCGCATGCGGTGAAGCGGAGTTGTGAAATCAAGGCTTGGGTAGTGGGCCAAGACGAGCGAGAGTCTGGGCTTCGCGCCATCTTGAACTTCGGCCACACCTTTGGCCATGCCATCGAGGCAGGCTTGGGGTATGGAGAGTGGTTGCACGGTGAGGCCGTCGGATGCGGAATGGTCATGGCAGCAACCTTGTCAGAACGTCTGGGCTTGGTAGATACGGCATTTGTCGCTCGACTGACGCGCTTGATCGCGGCCGCTGGGCTGCCTGTCAAGGCGCCGCTGCTCCATGCCAAAGACAATGCGGGCGTCTATCTTGACTTGATGCGGCATGACAAAAAATCAGAAGCCGGTGAAATCCGCCTTGTAGTGATCGATGGCCCGGGGCGTGCAGCGCTTCGCAGTGCACCTGATGCGCTTGTGCGCGAAGTGATAGACGCTTGCAGTTTGTGATTGCTATAAAAATAGTAGCTACTTGCGCATATAAAGCAAGGGTGACGGCGTAATTTTATGGATCAGCTTCAGCCCTACGCCTGTTTGCCTGAGACCAGCAGGGGGCGACGCTTTCCTGAAGAGGCAGCGCCGACCCGGACCCCGTTTCAAAGGGATCGGGATCGGATTGTTCATTCCACCGCTTTCAGGCGCTTGGTTTACAAGACACAGGTCTTCATCAACCACGAAGGCGACCTCTTTCGCACCCGCCTCACGCATTCGCTGGAGGTTGCGCAGCTGGGGCGATCGATGGCCCGGACCCTCGGCCTGAACGAAGACGTGGTCGAAACCATCGCCTTGGCCCATGATCTAGGGCACACCCCTTTCGGTCATGCGGGGCAAGATGCCCTTCATGAGTGCATGGCCGAATACGGTGGTTTTGAACATAACCTGCAAAGTCTGCGGGTCGTGGACCACCTGGAGGCGCGGTATCCCCGGTTTGATGGCCTCAATTTATGCTTTGAGTCTCGCGAAGGCATCTTGAAGCACTGCTCCCGTACCAATGCCCACGCGCTGGAGCAGGCCGAGATCGGCTTTCCTGCTGCAGCTGCCGGTGTCGCCCGCAGATTCCTCGATGGCGGGCAACCGAGCCTTGAGGCTCAGCTCTGCAATCTGGCCGATGAAATCGCCTACAACTGTCACGATATTGACGATGGTGTCCGGTCCGGTTTGCTGCTAATGGCGCAAATGCTGGAGGTGCCCTTGTTTTCGCGCTATGCCCGGCAAGCGCTCACACAACATGCGCAACTGGCGCAGCCTCCACAGCAGCGGCGTTGGCTGTACGAGTCCATCCGCTTGATGTTGAGCGACATGGTGTACGACGTACTGAAAACGACCCAAGCTCAATTGGCAGAGAGCCGACCGGCAAGTGTGGTGGACGTGCGTGCTACAAAGCCTTTGGTGTTGTTCAGCCCCGGCATGCGTGCGGAAACGCGTGAGTTGAAGAAGTTTCTCTTTGACCACCTCTACCGCCACGACCAGGTGATGGACACGATGAACAGGGCCAAGCAGGTGGTGAGGGATCTTTTTGATGCCTATCTGGAGACGCCGGCTGAAATGCGCCAAGACAGCGAGCCTGCGGGCGACATCACGCTTCAGCGGCGGGTGAGTGACCATATTGCAGGTATGACCGACCGTTTCGCCTTGCGTGAGCACGCCCGCTTGACCGGAAAGACCTTGTTTCATGTCTGAATCCCCCCGCCTTGCCCCGCAAACAGATGATGTAGTGATCGCTCGCACCAAGCAGTGGCTGGAGCGCGCGGTTATCGGGCTCAATCTGTGCCCGTTTGCGAAGGCTGTTTACGTCAAGAACCAGGTGCACTATGTGGTGTGCCGGGAAACCGCGCCGGCGGATGTGTTGGAGGTCTTGCAGATGGAGTTGCTCGCCCTGCAAGCCAGTCCGGCCGAGACCAGAGACACCACGCTCCTGATATTGCCTGACGCACTGACAGAGTTTTTGGCGTTCAATGACTTTTTGTACCCCGCCGATAAACTGCTCCGTAAGCTCAAGCTCAGCGGCGATTTGCAGATCGCCAGTTTTCACCCGGATTTTCAGTTTGCCGATGCAGGGCCGGACGACATCGGCAACTTCACCAATCGCGCGCCTTATCCGATATTGCACCTGCTGCGCGAGGCCAGCATTGACAAAGCCGTCGAGGCCTTTCCCGACGCTGAGCAGATCTATGCCCGCAATATTGCCGCCCTCGAGGCCCTTGGCGCAGAGGGGTGGGCAGCGCTTGATGTGGCGGCTTACCCTGCTGCGGGCCCCCATCCCGAAGAAACTAAATGAAAAAAAACAAGATATCCCCCGGTCAAAGTGGTTCGCCAGCGTTGCCTGAAGGGCAGATCCCGGAGATCCGCCCCGGGCAATCGGTAGAGCTACTCAAAGAGCTTCACATCCTGACCCGTGACGGCAAGCTCAACCAAGATTCCCGTCGCAAGCTCAAGCAGGTCTATCATCTTTATCAGTTCATCGAAAAATTGATGAACGAGCTGCCGCAAGCATCCGGCGGAAGCTTCACCCTCGCGGATCACGGCGCCGGTAAGTCGTATCTGGGCTTCATTCTTTACGACCTGTACTTCAAGCACCTCCCGCAGAGCCACCTGTATGGGATCGAAACCCGGGCCGAACTGGTCGATAAATCACGGGTTTTGGCTGACAAGCTGGGCTTTGACCGTATGAGCTTTTTGAACGTCAGCGTAGAGGCGGCGACACAGCTCGAAGAGTTACCCAAAACCTTTGACGTGGTCACAGCCCTGCACGCCTGCGACACCGCCACGGACGATGCGATTGCGTTCGGGTTGGAAAAGCGGGTGAAAGCGTTCGTGCTGGTGCCATGCTGCCAAGCAGAGTTGGCACGGCACTTGAGTCAAAGCAAGGCGCTCAGCCTGACACGCACCCCCCTGGCCGAACTATGGCGCCACCCGTTGCACACCCGTGAAATGGGCAGCCAGCTTACGAATGTGTTGCGCTGCTTGTATTTGGAAGCCCATGGCTACCAAGTGACCGTCACAGAGCTGGTGGGCTGGGAGCACAGCATGAAAAACGAGTTGATTCTGGCGCGCTACACCGGCCAAAAGAAGCGGCAGGCGGCAGAGCGTTTGAAGTCCATTTTGCAAGAATTCGGTCTTCTGGCCCTGCTTGACACACGGTTTACATTGCCCATGGACAATCAGCCTGACAACGGATCCGGGGCCTGAGGCGTTAGCTGGTCTTGAGAGACATGTTTTGCAAATTGGAGATTGTTATGAAGCAGTGGTTGAAATGGGTTGGTATCAGTGCAACGGTGGCCTTGTTGGGTGCTTGTGCGAGCAGCAGCCCTGATGTGATTCAGCGTGGCGATTCCCAGCGCTTGGCGCAAGTTCAGGATGGGGTCGTGTTGTCCATTCGCAATGTCGTGGTGGACGGTAACCAGTCCGGCGTGGGCGCCGCGGTAGGCGGAGTCGTAGGGGCCATTGGGGGCTTCAGCGGCAGTGGTGTGCAGCGCGAAGCGCAAGTACTTGGCGTGCTTGCAGGCGTAGCCGGCGCAGCCGCAGGTAATGCGATTGAGCGTTTCTCCACCAAGGAAGAAGCGATAGAAATCCTGGTGCAACTGAAAAACGGCGACCGCCGCGCCATTGTTCAGGCCAAAGGCGGTGAGCAGTTGGTGGCGGGGGATCCTGTGGTGTTGGTAACCACCGGCTCCAAAGTCCGCGTTACCAAGGCGCCCAAGAATTGATTTGAATCAGAGCCTTCGCTGGCGATAAATTTCACAATGGGGTTTTGAATGGGCGCATCAGCGCCCATTTTTCATAGGGCACCCCCATGGCAATTGAACTCTTCAAAAGTCCGCAGCATTGCTGCATCATGTTTTCCGATCTGGTGACCGACGAGGCAGAGGCGGTACAGGCCAATCAGTTTCTCATTGTCAATCACGGTCAGGCAGCCATCATTGACCCCGGTGGCAACATGACCTTCAACGCGCTGAATCTCACAATGCGTGAATACGTGGCGCCTCAGCATCTGGACTACATCATTGCTTCGCATGCCGACCCAGACATCATCGCGTCCCTGGATCGATGGATGACTTCCACCTCTGCAAAGCTACTGATCTCCCAGCTTTGGGCGCGGTTTGCACCCCATTTCTGCAAAGTCGGGAAAACCGAAGATCGCATCACGCCGATCCCCGACGAGGGCGGCATCTTGCGCTTGGGCAACTCGGAGCTCTTGTTACTACCTGCCCACTTCATGCATGCTGAAGGAAATTTCCAGTTCTACGACCCGATCAGCAAAATCCTGTTTTCTGGTGATTTGGGCGTGTCCATGGTGGGTGGGCAAGATGCCAAGCGTTCTATTAATAGCTTGCAGCCCATGCCCGCGGGAATGGAGGCATTCCACCGGCGGTACATGGTGAGCAACAAAATTCTGAAGCTGTGGGTCCAGATGGTGCGCGCGTTGGATATCCGGATGATTGCCCCGCAGCACGGCGCTCCCCTAGTGGGGCCGGCGATACCGCAGTTGTTGGACTGGCTGGAGAACCTTTCCTGTGGCATTGATTTGATGGGCGCTCCGCAGTACCAATTGCCGGTTCGCGCTTTATAGCCCCGATAGAGGGGCGGGTATCCGCTACGATCCTCCGCCATGGCACGACTTCCAAGACTATCGATCGCAGGGCACTTGCACCACGTGTTGCAGCGCGGGGCCCATGGCCAAGCTGTCTGCCGGGATACGGAGGATTTTGACGCGTTCCTGAATGCGCTATACAGCGCTGCCGAGGCGAATCACGTCGCAGTGCATGGCTATGTGGTCTTGGCAGATCATTTCCATTTGCTTGTGACGCCCGCGAGTGCAGAGGGCTTGCCAGGCTTGATGCAGGCCTTGGGCCGCAGCTATGTCAGGTACTTCAACAGTAAATATGAACGCCGCGGTACTTTGTGGGAAGGGCGGTTTAAATCGGCAGTGCTGGAGCCGCGCTATCTGCTCCCTGTTTTGACCTACTTCGATACCCATGCCCTGCGACACGGTGAGGGGGCCGGGCCGGCGGACTATGCGTGGTCGACTCATGCCCACTACAGCGGCGCCCGGGTGGACAAGCGTATTGCGACACATCCGGCGTATTGGGGTTTGGGCAACACCCCGTTTGCCCGGGAGGCGCAATACCAAGCCGCGGTGCAAGAGGGCCTCAATTCAGTGCAATTGGGTGAAATCACCGATGCTGTGATCGGTGGATGGGCCTTGGGCGATGCTGCATTTGTCGCAGATTTGCAAAAAAACAGCGCCCGTCGACTCACTAAAAAAGCCCCCGGTCGACCAGCTCTCCACGTCAAAACTTAGTCAAATAGTGTCTTCGCTCAGGTAAATAAAGCACTTATTGCTATCAAATTGATGTGGCCCCAATAAATTAAGACGTCATTTTGGCTTAATTCAAATGGGGTCAGACCCTATTTAAAAATCTTGGCACTTTTGTTGCGTTGCAGTATTCTCCAATCCCATTGCAATTTTCAGGAGTGCGCCATGACCACGGCAGCCGAAATCCAATATCTCAAAGACCACGGTTTGTATTCCAACGCGAATGAGCACGATGCCTGCGGCGTCGGTTTTGTCGCGCACATCCGGGGCGAGAAGAGCCATGACATCGTCAAGAATGCACTCAAGATCCTCGAAAACTTGGACCATCGCGGCGCAGTAGGCGCAGACGCACTGATGGGCGATGGCGCCGGTATCTTGATTCAGTTACCTGATGCGCTGTACCGCGAAGAAATGGCCAAACAAGGCGTGACTCTGCCGCCCCAAGGCGAATATGGCGTCGGCATGATCTTCCTGCCCAAAGAGCACGCCTCACGCCTCGCTTGCGAGCAGGAAATGGAACGCGCCATCAAGGCCGAAGGCCAGGTGTTGTTGGGTTGGCGCGATGTGCCGGTGAACCGCGATATGCCCATGTCGCCCACCGTGCGCGCCAAAGAACCTATCCTGCGCCAGGTCTTCATCGGCCGTGGCAACGATGTGATCGTGCAAGACGCGTTGGAGCGCAAGCTGTACGTGATCCGCAAGACCGCCAGCGCCAACATTCAGGCACTGGGCTTGACCCACTCCAAAGAGTATTACGTGCCCAGCATGTCGAGCCGCACCGTGGTCTACAAGGGCCTGCTGCTGGCCGACCA
>DGQR01000024.1:19188-25814 GCA_002390825.1 Rhodoferax sp. UBA4409 | reverse complement strand
ACGCCGGCACCATGGGGCGTGTGCAGGGCGAAGGCATGGCGGCTCGCTTTTTCAACAAACTGGGCGCGGCGCGGCTGGACCGTACCATTTGCGCCTCGGCAGGTGCTGAAGCCCTGACGCTCACCCTGGGCAACAAGGTCGGCACCAAGGTCGAGTTTTTTGCGGAGTCCAAACTCATCCTGATCTGGGGCAGCAACTCGATTGCCAGCAATGTGCACTTCTGGCGCTATGTGCAAACCGCCAAGCGCAATGGCGCGCGCATCATCTGCATCGATCCGCGCCGCTCCGAGACGGCCGAAAAATGCCACCAACACATCGCCCTGCTACCCGGCACCGATGCAGCACTGGCCCTCGGCCTGATGCACGAGCTGATCACCCACGACTGGCTGGACCACGACTACATCGCCCGCCACACCCTCGGCTGGGAAGGCCTGC
Source organism: Rhodoferax sp. UBA4409 (assembly GCA_002390825.1). Taxonomy (GTDB): domain Bacteria; phylum Pseudomonadota; class Gammaproteobacteria; order Burkholderiales; family Burkholderiaceae_C; genus Allorhodoferax. The sequence goes on along the minus strand of DGQR01000024.1, from coordinate 25,379 downwards.
GCGCGCGCGCCCTGCAGTGGACGCCCGAGCGCACCGCAGAGGTGTGTGGCATCACCGCCGACGAAGTGCGCGCGCTGGCCCGCGAATACGGCCAGGCGGCACGCGCAGGCGAACCGGTAGCCATACGCATGAATTACGGGCTGCAGCGGGTACGGGGCGGTGGCAATGCCGTGCGCGCGATTGCCTGCCTGCCCGCGCTGGTAGGCGCCTGGCGGCACCGTGCCGGAGGCGTGCTGCTGTCCAGCTCGGGCTATGTGCCCACCCAGACTATGGCACTGGAGCGGCCTGAACTGCTGGCTGGCCGCACACCGCGCACCATCAACATGAGCACCATTGGCGATGACCTGCTGCGCCCGGCCAGCCCCGAGTTCGGCCCCGCGATTGAAGCCCTCATCGTCTACAACAGCAACCCCGTCGCCGTAGCCCCGGAATCCGCCAAGGTGGTACAAGGCTTTGCGCGCGAAGACTTGTTTACGGTGGTGCTGGAACACTTCCAGACCGATACCGCCGACTACGCCGACTACGTGTTGCCCGCCACCACCCAACTCGAGCATTGGGACGTGCACAGCAGCTACGGCCACACCGACATCCTGCTCAACCGCCCCTCCATTGCCCCGCTGGGCGAGGCGCGCACCAACACCCAGTTCTTCCGCGATCTGGCGCAGCGCATGGGCTACACCGAAGACGTGTTTGCGGAGTCCGATGAGAGCCTGTGCCGCACGGCCTTTGGCGACAAGGTGGACTTTGGCTTGCTACTGAGCCAAGGCTACGCGCCCCTGCCCGTTGCCGATGCACCGTTTGCCGATGGCGGCTTTCCCACACCGAGCGGCAAGTGCGAGTTTTACAGCACACGCTTGGCTGCGCGCGGGGACGACGGCCTGCCCGACCACCTGCCCAACTACGAACCCGCAGGGGCGGATGCGAGATACCCGCTGGCGATGATCTCGCCGCCCGCGCGCAACTTCTTGAACTCCACCTTTGTGAACGTGAAGAGCCTGCGCGATATCGAAGGCGAACCCTTGGTGGAACTGCATGAAACCGATGCTGCGCCACGCGGCATTGCGGATGGGGATGAGGTCACGGTGTTCAACGCCCGCGGCACCCACCGCTGTGTGGCGCGCGTGTCCGCCCGCGCACGCCCCGGCGTGGTCAACGGCTTGGGCATCTGGTGGCGAAAGCTGGGCCGCGACGGCACCAATGTGAACGAGCTGACCAGCCAACGCCTGACCGACATGGGCCGGGCGCCTACGTTTTACGACTGCGCGGTGGAGGTGAAGAAAAGTTAGCGCTTTTTGCGCCCGAAATTGAGCAGGCGGGTGGCGATGAACGTCTCCACCATGAAGCAGATCAAGGCGCTCAAAAAGCACACGACACCCCCGACAAACGTAAAGATGGAGATACGTAAGCCGGGGAAGTCAATCGTCTCGCCAAGGAACAACACCACGATGGTGAGGCCGATCAGGAACGCACAGGCTGTTAACAACGCAATGCTCGAATTCGCTAGCAAACCGCGAGTTCGCAGCTCTGCGAGTTCGGTATAGCCATCTGCGTCTTCCGCAGGGTGGGCGCCCTGCTTGATGCGAGTTTCCACATTGCGCGCCCGGTCGATGATGCGCGCCAGTCGTCCGGCCACCGCCGCAATCATGCCGGACACTGCTGTCAAAAGAAAGACGGGCGCAACCGCCAGCTGGATTCCGTGGGAGACCGCATCCGGCTCAAGGGGAAAGGGCATTGCATATACCTCAATAAAAAACGCCATGCCGGCTCGTGCAGACATGGCGTTGCATTGTAGGTCGGGGCTCTATTTCTGTTGGGCCAATTGCTGCTCCAACTGGTGCAGCACGCGGTAGCAGTCCAACACGCGGCCTACGCTGGAGTTGGGTTCGCGCCCCTCTTTGATGGCGGCAAAGAACTCGCGGTCTTGCAGCTCAATACCGTTCATGCTGACAGCCACGTTGCTTACGTCGATCTTTTCTTCCTTGCCGGTATACAAATCGTCGTAACGGGCGAGGTAGGTCGCTGTGTCGCCGATGTAGCGGAAGTAAGTGCCCAAGGGGCCGTCGTTGTTGAAGCTCAATGACAAGGTGCAGATCGCACCATTGGCAGCGCGCAGCTGGATGCTCATGTCCATGGCAATGCCCAGCACCGGGTGGATGGGGCCTTGGATGGCGTTGGCCTGCACGATGGGGCTGTTGGCCTGGTAGGCAAACAAGTCCACCGTATGCGCGGCGTGGTGCCACAGCAAGTGGTCGGTCCAGCTGCGGGCTTGGCCCAGCGCGTTGGTGTTGGTGCGGCGGAAAAAGTAGGTCTGCACATCCATTTGCTGGATGTTGAACTTGCCGGCCGTGATCTGCTCGTTCACGTATTGGTGGCTGGGGTTGAAGCGGCGGGTGTGGCCGCACATGGCCACCAAGCCGGTGCGCTTTTGCTCGGCCACGACCGCATCAGCGCCGGCCCAGCTGTCTGCCAAGGGGATTTCTACCTGCACGTGCTTGCCGGCCTTCAGGCAAGCCAGTGTTTGCTCGGCGTGCATTTGGGTCGGGGTGCACAAAATCACTGCGTCCAGCTCGGGGATTGCCAGGCTTTCAGACAGCTCGGTCGTCACATGGCCTATGCCGTACTTGGCGGCCACTTCTTTGGTTTTGTCCAGCTCCCGGCCGATCAGGGAGATAACTTCCACGCCCTCGATGTTCTTGATGCCGTCCAGGTGTTTGACGCCGAAGGCGCCGGCGCCCGCGAGGGCGACTTTGATGGTTTTGCTCATATCAGTTGTTTTCCAAAATCAAATGTCCCACCGCCGTGTTGCTGGCGGGCACATGGTAAAAACGGTGCTTAACGCTCACGGAATGTGCGCGGGCTGCTTCCAAATCTGTAGCATCGTAGGGCACATCCGACATGGCGCCGCGGGCGATCAGCCACATCACCAGCTCAATGCCTTCGCTACCGGCTTCGCGCACGTAGTCGATGTGCGGCGTAGCGGCACAGGCGGCCGGGTCGGCAATCATCTGGTCCATCCACGCGTTGTCCCACTCACGGTTGATCAGGCCGGCACGCGCGCCTTGCAGCTGGTGGCTCATGCCACCGGTGCCCCAGATGTGCACATTCAAGTCTTCGTCGTAGCTCTCCACCGCCTTGCGGATGGCCTTGCCGAGGTTGAAGCAGCGCTGGCCGCTGGGCACGGGGTACTGCACCACGTTGACTGCAAACGGAATCACCGGGCAGGGCCAGCTGTCCTTCACCGGGTCTTTTTCACCGCACATCAGGCTCAGGGGCACGGTCAGGCCGTGGTCCACATCCATCTTGTTGACGATGGTGAGGTCAAAGTCCTGCTGGATCACCGAATGGGCAATGTGCGAAGCCAGGTCAGGATGACCTTGCACCTTGGGCACCGGGCGAGGACCAAAGCCCTCATCGGCCGGTGTGTACTCTGCGGCCGTGCCAATGGCGAAGGTAGGAATCATGTCCAGGCTGAAGGCGGTCGCGTGGTCGTTGAAGACCAAGAAGATCACGTCCGGTTTGTTGTCCTTCATCCATTGCTTGGAGAAATCGTAGCCGGCAAACAGCGGCTTCCAGTAGTCCTCCTGGGTCTTGCCCAGGTCCATGGCGGCACCGATGGCCGGCACGTGGGAGGTGAATACAGAGGCGGTAATTTTGGCCATGGGGTTCAGTCTTTCTTGCCACCAACGGTGGATGGTTGGCCTTGGGGTTGGCGGTGGGCCTGGGCGTCGCCGTCCTCACCGATGTAGCGATTGCCTTCGGCCGAGCGGCCACCGGCCAGCATCATGGCGCGGTACTCTTCTTCGGTCATGCCGGTCATGCTGCCGGCCATCTGCTGAAAGCTGCGGCCATGGGTGGCGCCGATCTTGGCCAGGAAGTAAATATTGCCGCCGAGCTGCATGGCACGGTTCAGGTCCATATCGATCACAGCTTGGCGCTGCTCCTCGCTCATGGGCCATTCATTCAGGTAGGCACGCTGGTCGGCCTTGAAACGCGCGCGGTTATCGGCCTTCATGAGGCTCATGCAGAACTGATTGAGCCAGTAGCCTTTGCGGCTTTGCTCGGCATCAAAGATGATGGTGCCGGGGATGTCCTGGTAGGGTTTGTCTAAAGCCATGGATCAGTCTTTCCAGTAAAGGCGGTTGGGGTTGTCCACCAGCAGCTTGTGTTGCAGCTCTGGGGTGGTGGCGATATGGGGAATGAAGTCCACTAGCAGGCCGTCATCGGGCATGTGGTCCTTCAGGTTGGGGTGCGGCCAGTCGGTACCCCACAACACGCGATCAGGGAACTGCTCCACGATGCGCTTGGCAAACGGAATCACATCGCGGTAAGCGTGTTGCTCGCCGTTCAAGGCCTTGGGGCCGCTGACGCTCAAGCGCTCGGGGCAGCTCACTTTGCTCCACACGTTGGTGTGCTCACGCATGAACTTTTCAAACAGCGCGAACTGCGGGCCGTCTACCGGCAGTGACACATCGGGCCGGCCCATGTGGTCCACCACCACCGTAGTAGGCAGTGCGGTGAAAAAGTCCCACAGCTCGGGCAGGTCTACGGCCTCAAAGTAAATCACCACATGCCAGCCCCATTTCGCAATGCGGCCTGCAATTTCCATCAACTCGTCCTTGGGCGTGAAGTCCACCAGGCGCTTGACGAAGTTGAAGCGCACGCCGCGCACACCGGCGTCATGCATGGCCTGGATTTCTTCATCCGTGACGCTGCGCTTGACGGTAGCCACACCGCGCGCCTTGCCATTGCTGGCGATCAGCGCATCCACCATGGCACGGTTGTCGGCGCCGTGGCAGGTGGCTTGCACGATGACGTTTTTCTCAAAGCCCAAGTGGTCGCGCAAGGCAAACAACTGGTGCTTGGAGGCATCACACGGCGTGTACTTGCGCTCGGGCGCATAGGGGAATTCAGCACCGGGGCCGAACACATGGCAGTGCGCATCGACGGCACCTGCGGGCAATTTGAAGGTAGGCGTAGATGGGCCGGTGTACCAGTCCATCCAGCCAGCAGTTTTGGTGAAGTCACCCGAAGTAGGTTTGCTCATGGCGGGCTCTCAGTCGATGTATTTCAAACCCAGCGCCGCCAAAGGCTCGCGCATCTTGTACATGTCCAGCCCCAGCACGCCGGCGGCCAGCTTCTCGCGCTTCTCACCCTCGAAGCTCTCGCGCTTCTGGGCAGCAGCCAGCGTGGCAACGGCTTTGGCTGCGGGCACGCACACCACGCCGTCGTCATCTGCCACGATCACATCACCGGGGGTCACCAGCATGCCGGCGCAGACGATAGGAATGTTGACGGAGCCCAAGGTGGCCTTGATGGTGCCCTTGCTGCTGATGGCCTTGCTCCACACGGGAAAGCCCATGCGTTGCAGCTCTTTCACGTCGCGCACACCGCCATCGATGATCAACGCGCGGGCGCCGCGGGCTTGGAAGCTGGTTGCCAGCAGGTCACCGAAGAAACCGTCGGTGCACTCTGCAGTTACGGTAGCAACCACGATGTCACCAGGCTGAATCTGCTCTGCCGCCACATGCATCATCCAGTTGTCGCCGGGTTGCAGCAGCACGGTCACTGCGGTGCCGGACACCTGCACGCCGCTCTGGATGGGGCGCATATAGGGCTTGAGCAAGCCCACGCGGCCCATGGCTTCGTGCACGGTGGCAGAGCCCAAGGCGGCCAAGCCGTCTGCGGCGGCGCGGTCTGCGCGGGTGATGTTGCGGTAGCAAACGCCTAGTTCATACATTTCAGTTCTCCTAAATGTTTCCCGGACTCTGTTTCTTCTGGACCCGCAGCAGAGCAGGGGTGAGTACCTCCGCTCATATGCCCCGCCCGCTCCAGCGGGCTCCTCCTTGACTTGGCAAAACCCCAAGTCCACGCTGCGGCACTCACCCCTGCTCTGCCGCTGCGAACAAACTTGTTTTCACTTCTCCGTTTCAGGCACGTTGGCAAGGCTTGGGGTGGTTATGCGTTTTGCGAAGGTCAAGGAGGAGCCCGCAAAGCGGGCGGGGGACACGCAGCAAAACGCATAGCCACCCCGAGCCCTCCAAGAGCAGCGCGAAACCAAGTTACTGCCCCTTAGCCTTCAAAACCGCATCCAGCCGCGGAAACACGCGGCGCGCATTGCCTTCGTAAATCTGGTGGCGGTCGTCCGCGCTCAAAATCTTGGACGCTTCGATGTAGCGCTTGGTGTCGTCGTA
>DGQR01000024.1:18718-19076 GCA_002390825.1 Rhodoferax sp. UBA4409 | reverse complement strand
CTTGGTGTCGTCGTAGTAGTGGCCGGTCTGCGGATCAATGCCGCGCACCGCGCCGATCATTTCAGACGCAAACAACACGTTCTTCACAGGAATCACGGTGTTGAGCAGGTCAATACCGGGCTGGTGGTACACGCAGGTATCGAAGTAAATGTTGTTGAGCAAATGCTCTTCCAGCAGTGGCTTCTTGAGTTCTTGCGCCAGACCACGGAAACGGCCCCAGTGGTAAGGCACTGCGCCGCCGCCGTGTGGAATCAGGAACTTGAGTGTGGGGAACTGCTTGAACAGGTCGCTGGTCAGGCACTGCATGAAGGCGGTAGTGTCCGCATTCAGGTAGTGGGCGCCGGTGGTGTGGAAGCAG
>DGQR01000024.1:0-18584 GCA_002390825.1 Rhodoferax sp. UBA4409 | reverse complement strand
GTTGCAGCTGGTAGAGACGTGAATCATCGCGGGGATGTCGTACTCCACCATCTTTTCGTAGATGGGGAACCAGTGCTTGTCGCTCAAGGGGGGCGATGTCCAGTGGCCGCCGCTGGGGTCGGGGTTCAGGTTGATGCCCACGTTGCCGTACTGCTCCATGCACTTCACCAACTCAGGGATGCAGGTTGCGGGGTCCACACCGGGGCTTTGCGGCAGCATGGCGGCGGGGATGAAGTTGTCGGGGAAGAGTTGAGCCACGCGGAAGCACAGCTCGTTGCAGATGGCGGCCCACGTGGCGCTGGTGTTGAAGTCGCCGATATGGTGGGCCATGAAGCTGGCGCGCGGGCTGAAGATGGTGAGGTCTGAGCCCCGCTCTTTCATCAGGCGCAGCTGGTTGGTTTCGATCGTTTCGATCAGCTCGTCATCGCTGATCTTCAGGTCAGCCACTTTGGGGCCCAGTTCGGGCGTGGACAGGTTGGCGATCTGGGCGTTGCGCCAGTTTTCCAGCGCCTTGGGGGCGGTGGTGTAGTGGCCGTGGCAGTCAATGATCATGGAAGTCTCCGTGGATGTTGTCAGTGTGTGTGCTTATGCGGGCTCCATGCCCTGGCGCAGCTTGGCTGCGTGGGCCTGGGGCGATGCCATGTAGTCCAGCAACCCGCGCACGGCGGCGGCTTGGCTGCTATGGGCGCCGAGGCCCGCAGAAAAGGTGGTGGTGATTTGGATGTCAGCGGGCAAGGGCCCGACGATGCGGATGCCTTGCACGTGGATCAACTCGCTGAGCTGCTGAAAGCCCAGCGCCACCTCGCCCCGCGCTACCAGCGCGCCCACCGGCACGCCGGGGGGCGCTTGCACGATACGGCTCTGAATCTCGTCGGCAATGCCCCAGCGCTCAAACAACTTGGCTAGCGCCACGCCACTCGGGCCGGTGGAATAGCTCATGGTGGATGCGGCCAACACGGCTGCGCGCACAGCAGCCTCGGAGCTGATGTCGGGCGCCGCAGCGCCTTCCTTCACGGCTACGGCCACCCCGGAATGCACCAGGTCAACGCGGCTACCGGCCGCCAGCTGGCCTGCCGCCAATAGCTTATCGATGGCGTCCGACGCCAGAAACACGATGTCAAACACCTCGCCCGCTTGGACACGTTTGGCTGCATCGACTCCACCGACGGACTCCAATGCCAGATGTACGCCGGTAGCGGATTCATAGGCCTCGGCCAGCTCGGTCAACACCTGGCGCGTCGCCATGGAAGAGATGGCTTTCAAGGTCGATCCCGCAGGGGCGTGGGAGGGCGAGACAGGGATTTGCATGCTGGGTATTCTGGTCGGGCACGCCGGCTTTGATAAGCCGAGGGGGCGACTAGCAGCTATCACATATCGGCATAATTGACGCGCAGCTATTCTCAGAAGAAACTCCCCCACTCCCGAAAGCCGCTATGGATTTGTTGCTATGGACTTGAAACAGTTGGAATACTTTGTGCGCGTGGCCGAAATGGGCAGTTTTACCCGCGCCTCCATCTCGCTAGACGTGGCCCAGCCTGCGCTGAGCCGCCAGATCCGCCTGCTGGAAGTGGAGCTGCGCCAGAACCTGCTCACCCGCAACGGCCGTGGCGCCGTACCCACCGAAGCCGGCAAGCTGCTGCTGGAGCACGGCCGCGGCATCCTGCACCAGGTGCAACTCACCCGCGAAGAGATGGGCGCCGCGCGCGGCGCACTGGCCGGAAGGGTGTCCATCGGCTTGCCGCCCAGCCTCTCCAAGCTGATCACCGTGCCGCTGGTGAAGGCCTTTCGCGAGGCCCTGCCCCACGCCCACCTGACGCTGACCGAGGGCTTTTCGGTGCAAATGCACGAAGGCCTGCGCTTGGGCAACCTCGACATGGCGGTACTCTACAACCCGGGCCAGAGCAGCGACTTGGAGATGAGCACGCTGGATGAAGACGAGCTCTCGCTCATCTCGCACAACCCCGACGGCGGTAAAAAAGGCAAAAGCAAAACGGCGCCCGCCATCAGCCTCAAAGAAGTAGCAGCGCTACCGCTGATCCTGCCCAGCCGGCCCAATGCATTTCGCATCCTGCTCGAAGGCGAAATGATGGCCCTGGGCCGCCGGCCTGAAGTGCTGCTAGAGGTGGACGGGCTCAACGCCATCCTGAACCTGGTGAAAGAAGGCATGGGCCACGCTGTGCTGCCCAGCTACACCCTGAGCAACTTCGACAACCCTGAGACGTTTACGGTGCAGTCCATCCACAGCCCGCGCATCATGAGCCAGCTGATGCTGGTGTGGTCCGCCCGCCGCCCGACGACCCAGACTCAGCGCAAGGCGATGGACGTGGTCAGCAAAGTGGTGCTGGAAGCGATTCACCGTTAACCGCAGCACCGCTTTTTGCATAGCTGCTATGCCATGTGCAGCTTGCTTTGCGCCCGATGCTGCCTGCACACTGTCTCCACAACTATTCACGAGGAGACAAAAATGACCCAAGCCACTACCAAATTCATAGCTGCTTGCGCAGTATTAACGGGCGCTAGCGGCTTTTTTCTTTCACAAGCTGCGGTGGCACAGACGGCCACGACCTACCCCGCCAAGCCCATCCGACTGGTGGTGCCCTTCACCCCCGGCGGCTCTACCGACATCCTGGCCCGTGCCATCGGCCAGAAGCTCAACGAAGCCTGGGGCCAACCGGTGGTCATCGAGAACGTGCCCGGTGCAGGCGGGTCGATCGGCGCTGACAAAGTGGCCAAAGCCCCGGCCGACGGCTACACCCTGCTCATGGGCCACATCGGCACGCTGGCGGTCAACCCTTCGCTCTACCCCAACCTGCCCTACGACCCCATCAAGAGCTTCGCGCCGGTAGCCTGGGTGGCGCGCGTGCCCAACGTCTTGGTGGTGCACCCCAGCGTGCCGGCCAAGAATGTGAAAGAACTGGTGGCACTGGCCAAAGCCAAACCCGGCCAGCTGAACTACGGCTCCGGTGGCAACGGCAGCGCTGCCAACCTCGCCAGCGAGTACTTCAAGCTGCAAACCGGCAGCTCGCTGCTGCACATCCCCTACCGCGGCACCGCGCCCGCTGTGACCGACCTGGTGGGCGGCCAGATTCAGGTGCTGTTTACTGGCGCACCGGCCATGATCAACCAGATCAAAAACGGGCAATTGCGTGCGCTCGCCGTCTCCAGCCCCAAGCGCATGGACGTGCTGCCGAACCTGCCCACCGTGGCAGAAAGCGGCTACCCCGGCTTTGAGGCCGACCAGTGGTACGGCGTAGTGGCACCCGCCGGTACTCCGGCCGATGTGGTGGCCAAGCTCAACGCGCAGGTCAACCAAGCGCTGAACTCGCCCGAACTCAAAAGCCGGCTGAACGCAGAAGGCGCCATCGCCACGCCGGATACACCGGCCAATTTCGGCAAATTGATTGCCGCAGAGATCGCCCGCTGGAAACCCGTGATCAGCGGCGGGCGGGTCAAGGCGGACTGATGAAGCAGGCTCGCTATGGATCGCGAAGCAGCGTCATGTCGACACGCTGCACATCTGCAGATCCATCGAGCAGAAGCGCCAGACGGTATCGCAGCAAGGCTGTAACCGGGACCACTGCGATGGTGGTCGGTTACCTGCCTTTCGTCACACTGGCATCACGGCTAAAGCGGGTAGTGCTTCAACACCCACAACAGCACATTCAATGTGAAAAACGAGCCCACGGTGGCAGCTAGCAAGGTGGCGGCGCTCACCTCTTCATGACCATACTTCAGCGCGAGGATGGGATAAATGCCCAGCATGGGCATCGCGGCGTAGAGCAAGGCTGCGGTGCGCAATTGCGGATCGGCAATCGGCACCACGAAGGTGAACGCCAGAAACACACACAGCGGGTGCAATACCAGCTTGCCGATGGTGATCTGACCCACCAGCCGGCGCTTGCCCTTGAGCTGCAATCCCACCAGGGCTCCGCCGATGATGAACAGCGCAAGGCCGGTAGTCACTTGCGAGAACAAGGTAATGGTGCGTGCCACCGGGCCGGGCAGCACCCAGCCCATCACCGACACCAGCAGTGCCAGCGGAATCACCACCAGCATGGGTGTGCGCACCCAGCCCCGCGCAATATCCAGCAACACGGTGCGCCAGCGGCGGTGGCCGCCGGCATCGGCGTTGTCGGCCAGCGTGAGCAGCATAGGCAGCTTGATGAGGTTTTCAAACACCATATTGAGCGCCAGCGCCACCGGAGCAATGCTGCCCAACACCAGCTGCGCCACCGGATAACCCATATAGCCACTGTTGGAGCATGAGGTGCCCATGGCGAAAAAGGCGCGGTAGCTGCCGGTGCTGTGGTTCACATAACGGGCCCAGAGGTAGCCCGCCAGCATCATGACCGCAGAGCCGAGGCCATAGGCGAGCAGGTAGTCCATGTGCATCACGTCGGCCAGCGGGCGCTGGGCAATGGCATTGAACAAGAGCGCAGGCAAGGCCAGGTTGAGCACAAACTTGCCCAGCACACGCAAGTCAGGTTTGCTGAACACCCCCATGCGGGTACAGAGGTAACCCATGGCAATGCACAAGTAAATGGGGCCGGTGATAGCCAGAATATCAAGCATCAGAACCTGTCAGAGAGTGGAGCGGCTGGCGAGGAGTGCGTCGGCGTAGTCCTGCCAAATGGCGTTGGGGGCGATGTCGGCAAAGGTACCGGCGCGGGCTTGGTCAGCTACCCACTGCTGTTTGTCGGCAATAGCGCTGGCCATGGTGGGCGCAAAGCCGGCCTCAGCGACGGTGCGGGCGGATTCGCGCATTTCTTCCGCACGGCGCTGGCCGTGTTGGGCAACGCGGCTGAAGAAGTAGGCGCCTTGCTTCTCCCAATCGATGCTCGGGAAGGTTTCCGCCAATGTGGGCAACACATGCGCTTCCACCCCGTAGGCACGGGCGGTGGTGTAGCTCTCGATGACCAAGGCCTCCAGCCCTTTGATCATGACGCTGCGGCACATCTTGATGGCCGAGGCCACGCCGATGTCGGCCGACACGGCCTTGGCATCCATGCCCAGGGCCTGCAAAGCGGCGGCCAAGCTGGCGGCCTGCGAACCGCCCAGCAACATGGGCACGCGGATGCCATAGGGCGGCACCGAGGTCATGACGCCAGCCTCTACATAGTGCGCGCCGGTGGCCTGCACCAGTGCAGCGGCTTGCTGCTTGGTGCCGGGTGAGGCGGAGTTGAGGTCCAGAAACACCATGCCCGCACGCAGGTGCGGGGCTGCCGCTTGCGCGACCGCCAGAGTGTTCGACGCGGTCACCGCACTGATGACCCAGTCGCTGGCATCGCACAGCGCTTGCACGGAGGTCGCCTGCAGCACGCCGCCCGTGGTGGCCGCACCCGCAGCATCATGAAACTTGATGTCCCATGCGCTGACGCTGTGAACGTGCGGTAACAACCCGGCACTGAAAATGCGCCCGACTTCGCCGTACCCCACCAGCCCGAGCCGGCTCGTTGCCAGATTCATCTTCCGCCCCTGAATTTATAAGAAACGAGCTACTAGCGCTCATGAAATATGCGCCAGTAGCTCCTGAAATAATAGCAAAACTTACAAGCGCGGCACACCCGACTTGGTGATCACTTCGCCCCAGCGCTTGATCTCGCTACCCAGCAACTCGCCCAACTTTTCGGGGGTAGAGCCGCGGGCAGACACATTCAGCTCAAACAGCTTTTTCTTCACATCGGGGTTAGCCAAAGCGGCTTGCACCTCTTTGTTGAGGCGGGCGATCACGTCTTTGGGCGTTTTGGCGGGAGCCGCCAGCGCGTTCCAGGACGACACATCGAAGTTGGCCACGCCACTTTGCATGACGGTGGGCACATCGGGCACCTGTGCTGCACGCTCGTCACCCAGAATGGCCAGCGGGCGCACCGCCTTGGAGTTGACCTGGCCCATCATGGGCCCGAGGATTTCGATGGCCACATCCACCTGAGAGCCGCGCAGGGCGGTCGTGAGTGCGGGAGTGCCGTTGAAAGGCACGATCAAAAAGTCCAGCCCGGTGCGCGACTTGAACAGCTCAGCCGCGAGGTGCTGGGTACTGCCGATGTTGATGGTGCCCACGTTGAGCTTGCCGGGGTTAGCCTTGGCAAAGGCCATGAGCTCGCCAAGATTTTTATAGGGTGCGTTGGCAGACGCCAGCACCGCGAGGTCAAAGAAACCCAAGGTGGACACGGGCGCAAAGTCGCGCTGGGCATCGAATGGCAGAGTTTTGAACAGGCCAGCGCTCACTGCGGTGCCATTGGACATCAATAGCAGCGTATGGCCATCAGGCTCCGCCTTGGCCACCGCCTCGCCCGCACCTACACCACCGGCGCCCGGCTTGTTGTCGATGATGACCGGCTGCCCCAACGACTCGGAGAGCTTTTGCGCCACGGTGCGAGCCGTCAGATCGGCCACACCGCCGGCACCAAAGGGCACCACGATGCGGATCGGTTTGCTGGGGAAAGTGTCTGCCATGGCGGGCACTGCTGCGGCCAAGGCAGAGGTAGCGATTGCAGCCAATGCGCTGCGGCGTGTGAAACGGTTCATGCTTGTCTCCTTTGAAGTAAAAAGAGCCACTGGCGCTTATGAAAATTGCGCAAGTAGCTCTGTTTTTGATAGCAAATCAACCCTTAGCGGGCCACACCCAACAACTTATCCAACAGCTCAGGTTGTTCGCGCAGGCTTTGCGCCGTGCCGCTGTGCACCACGGTGCCACGGTCCAGCACCGCAGCGGTGTCGCTGATGGCCAGAATGGCTTGCGGGTGCTGCTCCACGATGATGGCGCTCAGGCCCTCTTCGCGGGTGATGCGGCGAATGGCGCGCAATAGCTCTTGCACGATGATGGGCGCCAAGCCTTCACAAGGCTCATCGAGCAGCAGCAAGGTGGGGTTGAGCACCAGCGCGCGGCCCACGGCCAGCATTTGCTGCTCTCCACCGGAGAGCTGGGTGCCGAGGTTGGTCTTGCGTTCGGCCAAGCGGGGAAAGAGCTCGTACACGCGCTCGGGGGTCCACATCGCAGCCTTGCGGCCGGCGCGGGCCGGGCGAGCCACTGCGGTGAGGTTTTCGTCAACTGTGAGCGACTTGAAGATGTTGCGCTCTTGGGGCACCCAACCGATGCCGGCGGCCGCCCGCTCGTGCTGGGGCATTTTGTGCAGTTCGGCCCCGCCTAGGCGCATGGTGCCGCCATGCTGGCGGGTGGCGCCGGCCAGGGTGTTCATGAACGTGGTTTTGCCGGTGCCATTGCGGCCCAGCAGCGCCAGCGTTTCGCCCTCAAAGATGGACACTGACACGCCATGCAACACCACCGCCTCACCGTAGCCGGCAGACAGGTTTTCTACTTTGAGCAGCTCGGTCATGCGTGGGCTCCTTCGCCTTCGGCGTGGCCGAGGTACACCGCCTTGACCTGCGGGTCATTGGCAATTTCTTCGGGGTTGCCCTCGGTGAGCATGGTGCCGTTGACCAGCACCGTCATGCGGTTTGCAAAGCTGAAGACCAGATCCATGTCATGTTCAATCAAAAGGATGGACACATCCGCCGGCAAGGCGGCCACGGTTTGCAGCAGCTCTTCGCGCTCGCCGGCAGGCACACCGGCCACCGGTTCGTCGAGCAGTAGCACGCGGGGCTCGCAGGCCAGCGCAATCGCAATCTCCAGCAAGCGGCGCTTGCCGTAGGCCAGCACCCGGGTTTCCTGGTGCATGACACTGCTGAGGTGGAACTGCTCGAGCAACTGCTCGCACCGCTCCACCACGCTGCGGTCTGCCCCCAATGGTTGCCACCACTTGCCGCCCAGGCCCTTGTGCTGGCTGACCACCATGGCCAGGGTTTGCATCGGGCTCATGCTGTCAAACAGCTGGTTGATCTGGAAGGTGCGCACCATGCCACGGCGCACACGCTGGTGCGGTGCCAAATGCGTGATGTCCTCTCCCTCAAGCACGATGCGGCCTTCGGTGGGCTGGAGCACGCCGGTCAACAGGTTGATAAGCGTGGTTTTGCCCGCGCCGTTGGGGCCGATGAGCGCATGGCGTGCGCCTTTTTGCAGATTGAGGGTGACATTGTTGGTGGCGGTGATGCCGCCGAACTTCATCACCAGCCCTTGCGCGCTGAGTACGGTATTGGAATTCATGGAACTAGAGGGGGCGCTCATGCAGCACCTTCCTTCTTCTTGGAGGACGATGTGCCGAACCAGGTCCAGGGGCGCACCACGCGCTCGCGGCCCACCAACATGAGCACCACGAGGAAAAGGCCGATCCAGAAGGTCCAGTACTGCGGGGTGATGCTGGAGATGGCGTCTTGCAACACCTTGAACACGATGGCACCGATCACGCCGCCATACAACCAGCCCACGCCACCGATGACCAGCAGCAGCACCAAGTCCGCAGAGCGGTGGAACTCAAACACGTCCAGCGAAGCAAAGCCGGTGGTCTGCGCCAGCAGTGCCCCGGCCATGCCGGCAGCACCTGCAGCTACCGTGTAGGCCACTGCAATACGGCTGGCCACGGGAATGCCGATGGCCATGGCGCGCAAGCGGTTGTCGTGAATGGCTTTGAGCGTGCTGCCGAAAGGCGAGTTCACGAAACGGCGCGCGAGCACAAACATGATGAACAGCACCACGATGGAATAGGTGGCGGCGGTGCTGCCGTACAGGTCGAACTCGAAGCGGCCTAGCAAGGGGCCCATCATCACGCCTTGGAGGCCGTCGGCACCGCCGGTGAGCCAGTCGAGCTTGTTGGCCAGTTCCATCAGGATCAGGCCCACGCCCATGGTCACCATGAGGCGGGTCAGGTCGGTACCGCGCTGCACGGTCACACTGCAAATGGCACCCAGCACCGTGGATACGACCATGGCCACTGCCAAGCCGAACAAGGGGTCGGGGTTGATGTGCTTAGAGAACAAGGCTGCGGTATAGGCCCCCATGCCGAAGAAGGCGGCATGGCCTAGCGACACGATGCCGGTGTACCCGAGGATGATGTCCAGGGACAGGGCAAACAGCGCGACGATGGCAATCTCGTTGATGATGAGCGCGTGGGTGTTCATGACCCAGGGCAGTGACAGTGCCACCGCCCATAGCAGCAGCTCCCACCAGCGCCAGCGGCCGGCACGCATCAGGATGTTGGTGTTGTTCATGGAAGAAGTGTCCGGGATGTTCATGCCTTGCCACCTTTGCGCACAAAGAGGCCTTGCGGGCGCCAGACCAGGATGATGATCATCAGGCTGTACACAATGAAGGCGCCGAGTTTGGGGATGTAGTACTTGCCGGCGACGTCCGCAATGCCCAAGAGCAATGCGGCCAGCAGCGGGCCGGTAATGCTCGAGGTGCCGCCCACGGCGACCACGATCAAGAAGTAAATCATGAACTTGAGCGGGAATGTCGGGTCCATGCCCAGTACGTCAGCGCCCAGCGCGCCGCCCAGACCGGCAAGGCCGGAGCCCACCGCAAAGGTAGCCAGAAACACCACGTTCACATTGATGCCCAAACCGGCGGCCACCCGCTGGTCGTCCACCGAGGCACGCAGGCGGCTGCCGAAACGGGTTTTGGTCAGGATGTGCTGCAGGGCGATGGTCAGCGCGGCGCACACTGCGATGATGAACAAGCGGTAGTGGCCCATGCCCAGCATCCAGGCGCCCTCACCGATTTCGGTGCGGCCTTTGAGCCATTCAGGCAACTGCATGATCTGCTGGGTGGAGCCCACAAAGTAGTCCACCGCGGCCACCGCCATGAAGGTCAGGCCGATGGAGAACATCACCTGGTCCAAATGCGGCCGTTTGTACAGCGGGCGGTACAGCGTTCGCTCCAGAACAGCGCCCAGCAATGCCGAGGTGACAAACGCGATGGGGAGGCACAGCAAAAAGGGAACATCGAGGCGCTGCATCAGCAGCACGGTGACGTAACCGCCCACCATGGCGAAGGCGCCGTGCGCGAGGTTCACGAAGTTCATCAACCCCATGGTGACGGCAAGGCCGACCGCGAGGATGAACAACAACATGCCGTAGGCAATGCCGTCGAAAAGTATGGTCAACATAAAAGTAGTTTCCGGGTCAATCTTGCTGGCGAGCGGCCGAGTTCGGGCAACAAAAAAGCGAGGGCGTTGCCATCGCTTTTTGTGCCTGCAGACTGCCGCCCACTGCTTAACGCATGGTCAGCGATCAGGGGAGTCGGTTAACGGGCTTTACCCGGGTCTTTGACGTCTTTGATGACATCAAATTCCACGTTGTAGAGCTGGCCGTCTTTCCTCTCCACTTTGCGCAAATAGATGTTCTGCACGATATCGCGGGTCTGAGCGTCGATGAAGATCGGGCCGCGTGGGCTCTCGAAAATCTGACCCTTCATGGCAGCCAACAAGGCATCGCCACCGCCCTGACCCTTGGTGGCCTTGAGCGCCTCATAAATCACGCGCATGCCGTCGTAACCACCCACGGCCATGAAGTTGGGGCGCAGGTTGTTGTTGGCTTTTTGGAACGCATCAACAAACTTCTTGTTAACGGCAGACGGGTGTGCGGCAGAGTAATGGTGGGAGGTCACCACGCCCAGAGCACCGTCGCCCATGTCGTTCAACTGATCATCATCCGTGATGTCGCCGGTACCGATGAGCTTGATGCCGGCTTTGTCCATGCCGCGCTCGAGAAACTGTTTCATGACTGCTGCGCCGGCGCCGGATGGCACGAAGACGAAGAGCGCATCGGGCTTCAGGTCACGCACCTTTTGAAGGAAGGGCGCGAAATCAGGGTTGCGCATGGGTACGCGCAACGTGTCCACCACCGTACCGCCGTTGAATACGAGGCGTTCTTTGAAGAATTTTTCTGCGTCGAGGCCCGGGCCGTAATCGGACACCAGGGTCACGACTTTCTTGATGCCGTTCTTGGGCGCCCAGTCTGCAATCGAGACCGATGCCTGAGGCAGTGTGAAGCTGGTGCGCACGATGTAAGGCGAAGCCTCGGTGATGCTCGAGGTGGCAGCGGCCATCACCACTTGGGGCGTTTTGGACTGGGTAGCCAAGGGCGCGGTTGCCAAAGCAGAGGGCGTGATGCCGAAGCCGGCAAGTACGTTTACCTTGTTATTGACGATGAGCTCTTGCGCCATGCGCTTGGTCACATCAGGAATGCTGGTGTCGTCCTTGATGATGAGCTGGATTTTTTTGCCGGCAACGGTGTCTCCGTTTTGGGCCATGTACAGCTTGGCGGCCGCTTCAATCTGGCGGCCGGTGGTGGCCTGCTGCCCGGTCATGGGCAGGATCAGGCCGATTTTGAAAACATTGTCTTGTGCAAAGACAGTGGAACCGGCGATTGCCAACGAGGCCAATGCGGTTGCGCGGAGGAAGTGGCGTTTGTTCATGTGTTGTCTCCTGAACGGTTTTTTGAATCACACTGCGTGCGACTATCGCCCTTTACAGCCCCTATTGCAACTGCGGATACGCACTCTTAGTTATTCCATTTTGCAATATCCGGCCCGTTGTTTCGCTTTTAACAAACCGTTTGTACAAGCCGCCTCAGAACGGTTTGACTTCCGCCAGTTGCCGACGGAGATGGGCGTTTTCGGCCTCTAACTGGGTAACGCGCTCGCGCAAGGCTTCCATGGTCCACTCGACAGGCGCTTCCCCAGAGGCGGCATCGACAGCCGCGGTTGCTGGAGGCTGGTGGGAGGCCATGGCCTCGCGAGCCACTCGCTTGGCGTCCCGCACCCGCTTGGCGGCTTGCTTCAGCTCGTCTTTGCCCGCGCTGGCCGCTGCGACTTGCTCTTGTTCGGGCAAGCTGGCTACTGCGGCTGCTGCATTAATGGAAATCACACCAGACTTCACCGCTGCCACCAACTCTGGTGCGGCTTGTTTTTGAATCTTTTCGATCATCACCACCTGGCTGCTGCTCAGGCGAGCCGCTTTGGCGAGATCTTCGCGGCTCTTGAAAGCACCTTCTTCACCGGCAGCCGCGGATGGTGTGGTGGAAGCAGCTTCGTCGGTGGCATTTGCAGCATCTTCGGCGCCTGCGCCGGGCTTGTCGGCAAGCGCGGCCTGTCGGCGGGCAGTGAGGATTTCCCGTTTACGCAGGGCAAGGACACCGCGCTGAAAGTCCGAAACGCTGCGGCGCCCGAGGTGCTGGTCAATCATCCACAGGTGCACATCGTCCATGGACTTGAACAGACTGCTCTGCACTGTTTGGTAGGGCAAGCCGTGCTTTTGGCAGATGCCGTAGCGGTTATGTCCGTCGACCAGCACATCGCCCCACAGGACGAGGGCATCTCGGCACCCCTCTGACAGAATGCTGCGTTCCAAAGCGGCATGCTCCTCGGGGGTAAGAGGGTCAATATAGGCTTTGAGTTCTTCGTTGACGATGATGTCCATACCGGGTATGCCTACGCAAAAGGGCTGGATTGTAGGTGCTGGAACTCCTTAGGCCTTGGCTGCGAAGTGGTCGAGGTATTGCATGAAGGCCGTAGCCAATGGGGAGAGTCGCTTGCCCCGGAGGTGCACGGTGTACCAGTTGGACTCCACAGGAAACCCCTCCACCCCCAGCACAGTGAGGCCTTGGCCTGCAAGGTCAGGGCCTAGCGCATGCTGTGACACCACCGACAAGCCTAGCCCGCCTGCAACGGCCTGCTTGAGCGCCTCGTTACTGCCCATTTCAAGACGCAGCCGGGGCACAAAATGGTGCTTCGCAAAGTGGGCATCGGTGGTGAGCCGCGTTCCTGAGCCTTTCTCCCGCAGAACAAATCGCTCTGCGTGGAGGTCCGCCAGCATGACATGCGTTCGTCCTGCCAAGGCATGGCCTACGGGCGCAATGAGCACCAAGGGGTTGGGCAGAAAGGCGTGGATTACCGCGTCAATATCAACCGGGGGTTTGGACATGATGTAGAGGTCGTCCACGTTGTCGCGCAAGCGCTGCACCACGCCATCGCGGTTGAGTACCTCGAGCGAGATCTCAACATCAGGGTGCATACGACAGAAATCGCCCAACAAGCGTGGCGTGAAATACTTGGCAGTGCTGACTACGGAGAGGCGTAATCGACCTGCCGTTAAACCCTTTTGGGCAGCGATGGCTTGTTTGAAGCGATCCCACTCGTCCAGAAGGTTCTTGGCCGTGTTTTCGAGCTCACGACCGGCTTCGGTGAGCTGCAGCTTTTTGCCCGTGACCTCATAGAGCGGCAAACCCACAATCTCTGCCATCTCTTTGAGTTGCATTGAAACAGTGGGTTGGGTGACATGCATAGCCCGCGCGGCTTCGGTGATGCTGCAGTGCTCGGCCAGGGCCAGAAATGTCTTGAGTTGGCGGAATGTGATGTTCATAGTTTTTAGCCTATGTTCAGTTCGATTATTTTTGATTTTGCCTTATGCATGCTTGTTCGTACCATCGCAGAACTCTTTCTGTAGGTGTGCAATGCAAGCTTTACTCGATCCGGCCATTTTGTTTTTTTTGCTAGGTTTGACCGCTGGATTTCTAAAGTCGAATCTTGAAATTCCTCCCCAAGTGTCCCGCTTCCTGGCGCTCTATTTGCTGATGGCACTCGGCTTGAAGGGTGGATTTGCACTTTCTCAGTCTGGTTTTGGCAGCGAGGTGGGTTTGGCGCTGGGGTTGGCCTTGCTCTTGGCAGTGATCATTCCGGCACTGAGCTTCTTGTACATGCGCACGCTCATAGCGCCGTTTGATGCGGCTGCCGTAGCCGCCACCTACGGCTCAGTGAGTGCGGTGACCTTCATTACCGCGATCCAGTATCTGGAGGGTCGCAACCTTGCCTTTGGTGGCCATATGGCTGCCGCGATGGCGCTGATGGAGTCACCTGCGATCATTTTTGCGATTGCACTGGCAAGCAAGATGCGGAGCAAGCTTGCCGTCCAGCCCGGGCCTCAGGCAGTCGCACCTATGGGCTTCAAAGGGGTTCTTCATGAGTCGTTAACGGACGGCGCACAATTTCTGCTCCTGGGCTCAATCGCAATTGGATTGTTGACAGGTCAAGAAGGCAAGCTGGCCATGGAACCCTTCACCGGAAATCTTTTCAAGGGAATGCTCGCATTTTTCTTGCTAGACATGGGCGTTAGCGCGGCCAGGAACTTGCCCAAGTTGAGGGGGCAGACGCCGTGGATCTACGTATACGCCCTGAGCGCACCGTTGGTCCATGCCGCATTGGCGCTAGTGCTGGGGTATGGCTTGGGAATCAAGGCTGGAGATTTGGCACTTTTGATGGTGCTGGCGGCGAGTGCGTCTTATATTGCCGTACCTGCGGTGCTGAAACATTCCATGCCTGAAGCAAATTCCGCCTTGTACCTAGGCATGTCATTGGGGATCACGCTGCCGCTCAATCTCGTGATCGGAATCCCGTTGTACGTGTACGTAGCCTTCCGAGTCACTGGCGCGTGGACCTAGCCCCGTTTCCAATGGCTCTCAGGATAAGGCAGCAGCGCTTTTGCAGCTTCAATGCGTTCGCCCACAGGGAGCGACGTATTGTTCATGACAGCCCACAGGAATTCGGCAGGTCCTAGCCATTCTGATAGTGGGCCCACTCCGTTTCGCCGGTCTGACCCATCAGAGCGCTCTGTCATATATGGTGCCGCATCTTTTCGGCCCAAAGAGTTCGTAGCGTCCAGCTGCTCAAGTACGAAGTCCATCTGCGCCCGAGTCATGGGCGACAGCCGGGAAAGAATTTCGGCTTGTTGGTCGCGCACCAGGGGGACATCGACCCAAGGCTCGTCGCCAAAAACAGCTGCTAGGTCCCGTGTAACAAAGGCGGACCAATGGTCTGTTCCCGACATGCAGGCGGGCACTGCGGTAAACAGGCTACTACCATGCTCGCTCAGAGGCTCAGAACTCGGATACCAAGAGACCCGGTCTTGGGGTAGTCCGTCCAGAAATCGTTCACGCAACGCCATCAGAAAGCGTTCGCACATACTGCTTGAAGCAGGTTGGGATAACGAAAACCAAATCTGAATGCCATCGCGGCCATTAACGGCGATAGCGGGGGCCGGCATCCCCCATTCACTAACGAAGGCGTGCCATAAAACTGCAAGAGATGACCATTCGCTCGGCTTGCTCAGTTGCAGAATGAGAACTCTGGAATCATCTTGACTGAATCCCTTTGCCTCCGCATAGGCCTGCAGGCCGTAGAGGCGCTCAAGCTCACCAGAAAGCCGGTCTTGAACCACTTGGAGCGTAGGGGAAATCATCAGAAGCCTTGCCCAAGGACAAGCTTGATCTTGCGCATGTTATTGCTTAGCTTCTTGCTCAGCCAGCTCTTTACAGGAAGGTGCACAAACGGTGTGTGACTTCCCGATCAACTTACGTGTTTTAAGGAACTGACGTGAACGATGCTTCCCACATAGAAAACAAGACATAGTCGCGGCCCCGAGATAAGAAGACTCGAGGAACGGTGAGCCTCCTGCTTTGGACTTGTAATTCAGACCATCATTTACGATGGTGTCTTTGGTCGGTGATTTGGCCATCTAACTTCTCAAAATCAAGCTATTCACGCTTGGGGTGGGGATACTGCGTAAGCGAACGGAGTACTGGTCAAGGGGGAAGAACGAGCTCTTACCCCTCAAACGGCCCGAAATTGTGCCATAAACAAAAAAGGCCCACCGAAGTGAGCCTTTGCTGTCGTGGTGTACCACGTGTCTATTGGTTGCGGAGGCTAGATTTGAACTAACGACCTTTGGGTTATGAGCCCAACGAGCTACCAGGCTGCTCCACTCCGCGTCAAGACTTTAATTATAACCCATTAAACCTTGGTTTCTTCAGAAGTTGCAGAAACTTCTTCAGAACGTTCAACTAATTCGACCAAAGCCATAGGCGCATTGTCACCCACGCGGAAACCCATCTTCAAGATGCGTGTGTAACCACCAGGACGAGCCTTGAAACGGGGGCCAAGCACGTCAAACAGCTTGGTCACGCTATCGCGATCGCGCAAACGGTCAAATGCCAAACGGCGATTTGCAACGGTTGCTTCTTTAGCCAAAGTGATCATAGGCTCCACCACGCGGCGTAGCTCTTTGGCCTTAGGCACTGTAGTTTTGATGGCCTCGTGCTGAATGAGCGAGTTCATCATGTTGCGCAACATCGCCAAACGATGTGAGCTAGTGCGATTCAATTTACGTAAACCGTGTCCGTGACGCATTTTAATTTCCTTCAGTTATTTAACAGACAGCCGTATCAGGTACTGTCCGATGCACGGAACCCTTCGCAGGGTTCAATTTATTAACGCTTCTCGAGGGAAGCTGGAGGCCAGCTTTCCAACTTCATTCCAAGAGTCAAACCACGGGAAGCCAAAACTTCCTTGATCTCATTCAGGGACTTACGACCCAAGTTTGGCGTTTTGAGCAACTCGTTTTCGGTTCGCTGAATCAGGTCACCGATATAGTAAATGTTCTCGGCCTTCAAGCAGTTCGCAGAGCGGACTGTGAGTTCCAATTCATCCACTGGGCGCAGCAAGATCGGATCGAATTGCGTATTGCCGCGGGGAACTGGAGCAGTAAACGCATCCAATTCGCTGCCTTCCAGCTGGGCAAACACTGCCAATTGCTCGACCAAGATTTTAGCGGAAGCGCGAACTGCGTCTTCAGCGGTCACTGCACCGTTGGTCTCAATCTCGACCACGAGTTTGTCCAAGTCAGTGCGTTGCTCTACGCGAGCGCTCTCGACTGTGTAGCTTACGCGACGAACTGGAGAAAAAGACGCATCCAACACAATACGGCCAATGGACTTGCTTGGCTCGTCAGCATAGCGACGCATGCTTCCCGGAACGTATCCGCGGCCTTTTTCAACCTTGATTTGCATGTCGAGCTTGCCACCATGTGACAGGTTCGCAATGACGTGCTCAGGGTTGATAATTTCTACATCATGTGGAGTCTGGATGTCAGCGGCAGTGACTACACCTTCGCTGTCCTTACGCAAACTTAATGTGACTTCTTCGCGGTTGTGCAACTTAAAGACAACGCCTTTGAGGTTCAACAAAATGTTAACAACATCTTCTTGAACACCATCAATCGAAGAGTACTCATGCAACACGCCTGCGATTGTCACCTCTGTCGCAGCAAAGCCTGGCATAGACGACAACAGAACACGACGCAGCGCGTTGCCGAGTGTGTGTCCGTAACCGCGCTCGAAAGGCTCCAAGGCCACCTTCGCACGATTCAATCCAAGCTGTTCAACGCTGATCGACTTTGGCTTCAACAAATTGTTTTGCATGCAAACTTCCTCTCAATACCCCCGACTCGTTACATCGGTAAGGCTGGTGAAGTACCTTTGCCACGGTGCCCCGTAGCAAAGGAACGATTACAAAAACCCGAAAAAATTAGCGGGAATACAATTCAACGATCAGCGATTCGTTGATGTCAGCACCGAACTGGTCACGGTCAGGAACAGTCTTAAATGTACCTTCAGCCTTCTCAACGTTCACTTCCACCCATGCTGGCAAACCAACTTGCTGGGCCAATTGGAGAGCTTCAACGATACGGTTTTGCTTTTTGGACTTATCGCGAACAGCAATAACGTCACCAGCCTTTACCATGTAGGAAGGGATGTTCACAGGCGCGCCGTTCACGGTCATCGCTTTGTGAGACACCAGCTGACGCGCTTCTGCACGTGTAGAACCGAAGCCCATACGGTAAACCACGTTATCCAAACGGGACTCCAGCAAAACCATCAGGTTCGCACCTGTGTTTCCGCGACGACGGTCGGCTTCAGCAAAATAACGGCGGAATTGGCGCTCCAAAACGCCGTACATGCGTTTGACTTTTTGCTTTTCGCGCAATTGCAAACCGTAATCGGAGGTACGTGCACCAGAAGTGCGGCCGTGCTGACCTGGTTTGGAATCGAATTTAGCCTTGTCTGCGATAGAACGGCGAGCGCTCTTCAGAAACAGGTCCGTGCCTTCACGGCGAGATAGTTTGGCCTTGGGGCCGAGGTAACGTGCCACTTGAACTTCCTTTTATGTCATCTGACGCGTAGAAACGCGCAAGCCACCAACAAAAGTTGGTGGCGGTGGGCTTGGTTGAGATTAGATACGGCGGCGCTTTTGAGGGCGGCAACCGTTGTGCGGCACAGGAGTAACGTCAGCAATCATATTGATGCGGATACCCAATGCTGCCAAGGCACGAACCGAAGACTCACGACCTGGGCCTGGGCCCTTGATCTCGACGTCGAGGTTCTTAATGCCTTGTTCCAGAGCTGCACGACCAGCCACTTCAGACGCTACTTGAGCAGCGAACGGAGTGGATTTACGCGAACCCTTGAAACCCTGACCACCGGACGAGGCCCAGGACAAAGCGTTGCCTTGACGGTCCGTAATGGTGATGATGGTGTTGTTGAACGAAGCGTGCACGTGTGCAATGCCGTCAGCAACGTTCTTGCGAACCTTTTTGCGAACACGTTGTGCTGCGTTATTAGCGGGAGCCTTTGCCATAGTGGTCTCTCAATCCCTATTATTTCTTCAAAGACGCAGCAGCCTTACGTGGGCCTTTGCGTGTACGTGCGTTGGTACGTGTGCGCTGACCGCGCATCGGCAAACCGCGGCGGTGACGGAATCCACGATAGCAACCGATATCCATCAAACGCTTGATGTTCATCGTTGTTTCGCGGCGCAAATCGCCCTCGATTGTAAACTGAGCGATCTGGTCGCGGATCTTCTC
>DGQR01000046.1 GCA_002390825.1 Rhodoferax sp. UBA4409 | reverse complement strand
GCCCAGCACGATGCCGTGTTTATGCCCCAGCCCGGAGCGGGGCAGAATCAACGCAGCGTACGCAGGATCCTCGAGATAAATTGCCATGCCGGTAGGTACCAGTTGCCATGCATTGGGGGCCAGGGTCAGCGGTGCATCCAGGCAAGCACGCAAATCCAAGCCAGCACTGCCCGGTGTGGCATAGGTCGGCAAGTTGTTTTGCAAGCGGGGATCGATGATCTTGACGTCGATTTTCATGATGTTCTGTGTGAAAAATTAAGGGGTAGCGTGCAGCCGTTTGGCTATTTCGGCAAGGAGTTGCCGCGCCAAATGCAGCTTGGAGTTGCGAGGCAGCTCGGTAGAACCAGCGGCATCGATAAGCAGAAGTGCATTGTCGTCCTGACCGAAGGTCGCAGGACCGATGTTGCCCACCAGCAGCGGCACCTTTTTTCGCAGTCGCTTTGCCGTCGCGTGGGCCAACAAATCATGGCTCTCCGCAGCAAAGCCCACGCAGTAGAGATCGCCACGCACCGCGCGCTCGGTTTGGGCCACATCGGCCAGTATGTCGGGGTTCTCCACAAACTCGAGTTTCGGCGTGGCGCCACTGCCGTCTTTTTTAAGCTTATGGTTGGCCGCAGTCGCAGGGCGCCAATCCGCCACAGCAGCCGTCGCTATAAAAACAGTAGCGCGTTGCGCATGCTCCGTGCTGGCCAGGTGCATATCGAGTGCCGATTTGACATCGACCCGCTGAACGCCGCGAGGCGTTGCCAAAGCCACCGGGCCGGCGATCAAGGTCACCTCAGCTCCCGCCTCGCGCGCAGCACGGGCAACAGCAAACCCCATTTTCCCGCTGGAGAGGTTAGTAATGCCACGCACCGGGTCAATCGCCTCGAAGGTGGGCCCCGCAGTGACCACCACATGCTGCCCCGCCAGAAGCTTGGGCTGAAAGAACGCAACAACCTCCTGTAGTAACTCGTCTGGCTCCAGCATGCGCCCGTCGCCCGTCTCACCGCAGGCCTGGTCTCCATTTCCCACGCCCAGCACATGGGTGCCATCTGCACGCAGTTGCGCGAGATTGCGCTGGGTGGCGGGGTGCGCCCACATCTCCCGGTTCATCGCGGGGGCAATGATCAGCGGCACGCTCTCAATAGGCCGCGCAAGGCACATCAGGCTCAGCAAATCGTCGGCACGACCATGCAACAGTTTGGCCATGAAGTCGGCACTGCAGGGCGCAATCAGAATGGCGTCGGCCTCGCGACTCAGGTTGATATGCGGCATGTTGTTGTGCTCGCGCGCATCCCACTGCGAATCAAATACCGGGCGATTGCTCAGCGCCTGCATGGTCACCGGCGTGATGAATTGCGCGGCGGCCTCGGTCATCACGACCTGCACGGTGGCGCCCTGCTTGATCAACGCACGGCACAGCTCAGCCGCTTTGTAACAGGCGATGCCGCCTGTCAAACCCAGAACAATATGCTTACCGGAAAGGTCCATGTCGTACTCATTTCATGATGGCGGACAGCACGATGGCGCTGCCGCAGACCGCCGCAATGTAGCAGACGCCTATAATCTCGCTTTACCACCTCATCGAACCCTCGAGTTCGCCCCTGACATGACCAAATTTGTCTTCGTCACCGGCGGTGTGGTGTCTTCCCTTGGAAAGGGAATCGCCTCAGCCTCCCTTGCTGCGATCCTCGAATCGCGGGGCCTGACAGTCACCCTCATCAAGCTGGACCCCTACCTCAACGTTGACCCCGGGACCATGTCTCCCCTGCAGCACGGCGAGGTGTTCGTCACCGACGACGGCGCAGAAACTGACTTGGATCTTGGCCACTATGAGCGTTTCATTGAAACGCGCATGCGCAAGACCAACAACTTCACCACTGGTCAAATTTACAAAAGCGTGCTCGACAAAGAGCGCCGCGGTGACTACCTAGGCAAAACAGTTCAGGTCATTCCCCATGTGACCAACGAAATCCAAGAGTTCGTCAAACGCGGTGCGCGCTTCGGCGAACCGGATGCTGTTGACGTGGCGATCGTCGAAATCGGCGGAACCGTGGGCGACATCGAGTCGCTGCCATTCCTTGAAGCCGTGCGCCAAATGAGCCTCAAGCTCGGCCCCAACAACAGCGCGTTTGTCCACCTGAGCTACCTCCCCTGGATTGCAGCGGCCGGCGAACTCAAAACCAAGCCGACCCAGCACACTGCCAAGCAGTTGCGCGAAATCGGTATCCAAGCGGATGTTCTTTTGTGCCGCGCGGATCGCCCGATTCCTGATGAAGAGCGCGCCAAAATTTCGTTGTTCTCCAACGTGCCTGAATGGGGCGTGATCTCCATGTGGGATGTGGACACCATCTACAAAGTGCCGCGCATGTTGCACGAGCAAGGCCTGGATGGCCTAATTTGCGACAAGCTTCGCCTGAACACACCACCTGCCAGCCTTAAGCGCTGGGATGATCTGGTGTATGCGACCGAACACCCCCGGGGCGAAGTCACTATCGCCATGGTTGGCAAGTATGTGGACCTGACTGACAGCTACAAATCAGTCAACGAAGCCTTGCGCCACGCCGGCATGAAAAACCATGTGCGCGTCAAAATCGAACACGTGGACTCCGAAACCATTGAAGCCAGCACGGCCAACCAGCTGGCGAAATACGACGCCATTCTTGTGCCCGGCGGTTTCGGCAAGCGGGGCATTGAAGGCAAGATCAGCACCGCCCGCTTTGCCCGCGAGAACAAAGTGCCCTATTTGGGAATTTGCTTGGGGATGCAGGTTGCCACCATCGAATTCGCCCGGCATGTGGCTGGCTTGACAGATGCCAACAGCACCGAATTTGATCCCGAAAGCCCGAACCCTGTGATCGCCCTGATCACCGAGTGGAAGGATGCCGATGGCACGATCAAAACCCGAGATGTCAATTCGGATCTTGGCGGCACCATGCGCTTGGGCGCACAAAGCTCTGATGTAGCCAAAAACACGCTGGCCCACAAGATCTACGGGGATGTCGTCACCGAGCGCCACCGCCACCGCTACGAGGCGAATGTGAACTACCTCGACACCCTTCGGGCATCTGGTCTCGTCATCTCTGCGCTGACCCAGCGCGAACAACTGACCGAGATCGTGGAGCTGCCGGAAAGTGTTCACCCTTGGTATGTGGGTGTGCAGTTCCACCCGGAGTTCAAGTCCACTCCGTGGAACGGTCATCCATTGTTCAATGCATTTATCAAAGCGGCCGTTGAGCACCAGAACGGTGGAAAAAGTTTGAAAGCGGTTGCCTGATGAAGCTTTGCGATTTTGAGATCGGCCTCGATCGTCCTTTTTTCCTGATCGCCGGAACCTGCTCCATCGAAGGATTGGAAATGTCCATCGAAGTGGCAGGGCAGCTCAAAGAGGCATGCGCCAGCTTGGGCATCCCCTTGATTTACAAGGGCTCGTTCGACAAGGCCAACCGCTCCTCCGGGACCAGCAAGCGTGGTGTCGGCTTGGATGCCGGGCTGAAAATTCTGGACGAAGTACGTCGCCAACTGCAATTGCCCATCTTGACCGATGTGCATGACGAGTCGCATATCGCCGAAGTCGCCAGCGTGGTGGATGTATTGCAAACACCCGCGTTTTTGTGCCGCCAAACTGACTTCATCCGCGCCGTTGCCCAATGTGGCAAGCCGGTGAACATCAAAAAGGGGCAATTCCTTGCCCCTTGGGACATGAAGAATGTGATCGACAAAGCCCGTGCTGCTGCGGAAGAAGTCGGCCTCTCTCCAGACCGCTTCCTGGCTTGCGAGCGCGGTGTGAGCTTTGGCTATAACAACCTGGTGGCGGACATGACCAGCTTGGCCGAGATGCGGAAGTCGGGCGCCCCAGTGGTATTCGACGTAACCCACTCTGTGCAAAAGCCTGGCGGCTTGGGCGGCAGCAGTGGTGGCGCGCGTGACATGGTGCCTGTGTTGGCCCGTGCAGGTGTGGCCGCCGGCGTGGCAGGACTCTTTATGGAGACCCATCCACGCCCCGCAGAAGCCTGGTCTGACGGCCCCAATGCCGTGCCGCTGCGCCATATGAAAGCGTTGTTGGAAACTTTGGTCGCGCTGGATTCCGTAACCAAAAAAACCCCGTTGCTGGAAGACAACTTCCAGTAATCGGCGGCAAGATGGGATTTGACGTTTTTTGTTTGTGTGTTTTTGAACTGGAAAGAAACTAATGAGCGCAATTGTTGACATCGTCGGCCGAGAGATTCTTGACTCTCGCGGCAACCCTACCGTTGAATGCGACGTGCTGCTGGAATCCGGCACCATGGGCCGTGCGGCTGTGCCCTCCGGCGCATCCACTGGTTCCCGCGAAGCCATTGAGCTGCGTGATGGCGACAAGAAGCGCTACCTCGGCAAGGGAGTGTTGAAAGCGGTTGAGCACATCAACACTGAAATCTCCGAAGCCGTATTGGGCCTCGACGCTTCCGAGCAAGCTTTCCTTGACAAGACATTGATTGACTTGGACGGCACCGAAAACAAATCCCGCTTGGGCGCCAACGCCATGTTGGCTGTCTCCATGGCCGTAGCCCGCGCTGCCGCTGAAGAGGCAGGCTTGCCTTTGTACCGTTACTTCGGCGGCATGGGCAGCGTGCAAATGCCCGTTCCCATGATGAACGTCATGAACGGTGGCGAACACGCCAACAACAACCTTGACCTGCAAGAGTTGATGATCATCCCCGTGGGCGCACCCAGCTTCCGCGAAGCCCTGCGCTGGGGTGCAGAAGTGTTCCACGCGCTCAAGAAAATCCTGCACGACCAGGGCATCAGCACGGCAGTGGGCGACGAAGGCGGTTTTGCCCCCAACGTGGCAAACCATGAAGCCGCGATCCAGATGATTCTGCAAGCCATCGACAAGGCTGGTTACGTCGCAGGCGAGCAAATCGCTCTCGGCTTGGATTGCGCCGCTTCTGAGTTCTACAAAGACGGCAAATACGAACTCGAAGGTGAAGGCCTGAGCCTGACCGCTCAAGAATGGACCGACATGTTGGCCACCTGGGTCGACAAGTACCCCATCATCAGCATCGAAGACGGCATGGCCGAAGGCGACTGGGACGGCTGGAAAGTATTGACTGACCGCTTGGGTGCCAAGGTGCAAATCGTGGGTGACGACTTGTTCGTGACCAACACCAAGATCTTGAAAGAAGGCATCGACAAAGGCATTGCGAACTCGATCCTGATCAAGATCAACCAGATCGGCACTTTGTCTGAGACTTTCGCCGCGATCGAAATGGCCAAGCGCGCCGGCTACACCGCCGTCATCAGCCACCGCTCGGGCGAAACTGAAGACTCCACCATCTCTGATATCGCGGTGGGTACCAACGCCGGTCAGATCAAGACCGGGTCCTTGAGCCGTTCCGACCGCATGGCCAAGTACAACCAGTTGCTCCGTATCGAAGAGGACTTGGGTGATGTAGCCGTATACCCCGGTCGCGCAGCGTTCTACAACCTGCGTTAAGCCTCTCCATCGACCGAACCACTGCCATGGGTAACCGCTGGGTCCCTGTCATGTTGATTGCACTGCTGCTGATCCTGCATGGTCAGCTGTGGTTCGGTCGTGGAAGCATTCCGGACGTCGCCCGACTGTCCAAACAACTAGAAGAACAAAAACAGCTCAACGCGCAGGCACTCCAAGCCAATGAGCGCCTCGAAGCTGAAATCCACGACCTGAAAGAAGGCTTGGAAATCGTCGAAGAAAAAGCGCGCTCTGAATTGGGCATGGTGAAGGCGAACGAGATTTACGTTCAGATTGCCCGCTGAGCTCGATAGCCATGGGCATGAAAATAGCGATTCTCGGCGCAGAGTCGACCGGTAAAAGTACCCTCGCGCACGATTTGACGCTCGCGCTACAAGCCGCCGGCACCCAGGCAGTTACTGTCCCTGAATATTTGCGCGAATGGTGCGATCTGCACCAAAGAACACCCCGCCCCGACGAACAAGCCGACATTTCCATGGAGCAAACACGCCGTGTTGCCGCGCCCCATGGGGTGGCCGTGGTTTGTGACACCACGTCCATGATGACGGCTATTTATAGCGATGTGCTTTTCCAAGACATGAGCCTTTACACCGAAGCTCTCGCGGACCTGCGCACCTACTCGCATGTTCTGGTCACGGGTCTGGACTTGCCATGGGTGGAAGATGGCTACCAACGCGACAGCCCTGCAGGGCAACAGCAAGTCCATCAGCGCCTGCAAACGGTATTGCAGGAACACGGCATTGCCTATTCGATGGTATGGGGCAAAGGCTCCTTGCGACTCAAGGCTGCCTTGCGTATCGTGTTACCCGACCAGATGGAAGACGATCGCCAAGCCGCCGAACAATACGCACGTTGGCTTGGCCAATGTGAGAAGTGTTCGGACGCAGCCTGTGAACACAGCCTCTTCAGGTCTTTGCTAGCCCGTTAGTGGGTGCCGGAAGGCCCCTGCTGCAGTTGGACCGCATCGGTGAACAGCTGAGCAGCATCCACCGGGTCAAACCGGTACTGCACCCCACAGAACTCGCAAGCGACTTCAATATCGCTACGTTCCGCCAAGATACTGGCAGCCTCTTCGCGCCCAAGGCCGACGATCATTTTGCCCACACGCTCACGGCTGCAATTGCAGCTAAAACGCGGCGCAGTCTCACCCACCAAAGGTTCAAATCGGGTCAAGGGCTCTTCCCAAAAAAGACGTCGAAGAATTGTGTCGACATCCAGCTCCAGCAACTCTTCACTTTTCAGGCTCTTGGCCAGGATGGAAATGCGGTTGTAGTGCTCGTTCAGGCCGATTTCATCCTCGTTCTCTTTGGAGACCATGCTGCCTGAGAGATTCCCTTCCCCTTGCATCGGCAAGCGCTGGATCAGCAGACCCGCCGCCACCTTGTCGTTGGCGGCCAATACCAGCGTGGTATCTAACTGCTCGCTCTGCAGCATGTAGTGCTCTAAGACCTCGCTGATGCGCTCCAGCGGCTTGCCACTGTCGTCGAACAAAGGCACGACACCCTGGTAGGGCTGTTGGCCGGGGAACTTGGTAGTCGGGTCCAGGGTAATCGCGCAACGCCCTTCATTTTGCGCGTTCACCATCTGGCTCAACAGCATGTCAGGAGCAATGTCTCCCGCAATAGTGGCGGTCGAGCGAACCTTGAAGTCGGGCTGGATCTCGGTGACCGCCAGCTTGACCGGGCCATCACCAAAAATTTGCAGGACGAGCGCACCGTCAAACTTGATGTTGGACTGCATCAAGGTCGCTGCCGCTGTAATCTCACCCAACAGGATTTGCACAGGCTCCGGGTAGGCGCCATGCTCGGTGCTGGAAGCGCGTCGCCGCAAAATCTCTTGCCAGGTGTCCGTCAGACGCACGATGGCGCCCCGAACCGGTAAGCCATCAAACAAAAACTTGTGCAGTTCAGACATGCACCTTCTCCAAAAAAAAACAGGCCCCTTGCGGGGCGGATAACTAAGCGAGTTTCTTCAGGCCGGACCTGAAGCGTCGCGCGTTTTCAACGTAATGCTTGGCACTGGCCACCAACGCTTCTTGCTGTGCTTCGGTCAACTCCCGCACGGCTTTGGCAGGACTGCCGATGATCATGCTGCCGTCAGGAAATTCTTTTCCCTCGGTTACCAAGGCACCCGCTCCTACCAAACAGCCTTTGCCGATACGAGCACCGTTAAGAACTACCGCACCGATACCGATCAAAGAGCCATCACCGATGGTGCAACCATGCAACATGACTTGATGCCCCACCGTGACGTTGTCGCCAATGGTCAAAGGCTTACCCATGTCTGCATGCAGCACGCTGGCGTCCTGGATATTGGTTCCTGCACCGATGCGGATCGTTTCCGTGTCTCCGCGCACTACGGCTCCGAACCATATATTGGCATCTGCGCCAATTTCAACAGCGCCCATGACTTCGGCGCTGTCTGCGATCCAAACACCGTCAGAAAGCTGAGGCGCGATGCCATCAAGTTCATAAACCGCCATCAGAGTCCCCACAGCGCAAAACTAGAATTGTAAGGATGGAACTTAGAGAACACGCCCTCAAGGCCTTTCAAGCCAGCGTGCCGGAGCACAAAGCGCAACTGGCTTTGGAGTTGCAGTCTGGTGATCCGGCATTCGCCGTGGACGCAAAGCGCCACTTCACACCCCCTGACGCTCCGGGACAACCGACTCGTCCGGAACTCGTGGATCCCAAAGACGTTCCCCGCCGCTCGCCCTTCACACCTGCAGGGCATGCAGCTTTGATGCACTCGATCGCGCACATTGAATTTAATGCCATCAACCTCGCTTTGGATTGCATTTGGCGTTACGACCACATGCCAGAAGCGTTCTATCGGGACTGGGCGACTGTGGCGGCGGAAGAAGCCAAGCACTTCACCCTACTGTCCGGACACCTGAAGGCACTGGGCTATGCCTATGGCGACTTTCCCGCACATACCGGGCTGTGGACGATCTGCCACAACACCGCCCCTGACATCGCTGCCCGGATGGCACTGGTGCCGCGCACCATGGAAGCGCGCGGACTGGATGCGACGCCACTCATTCAATCCAAACTCGCCAAGGTCGGCACTGCGGCGGCTCTGGAGGCGCGCGCTATCCTGGACATCATCCTGGCAGAGGAAGTCGGCCACGTCGCCACCGGAAACCGCTGGTACCACTGGCTCTGCGCCCAACACAATTTGGATGCAGATGCGTTTTATGCGCAAGCAGCGGTGCTATATGCGGCACCGCGGCCCAAACCACCATTCAATTACGCAGCTCGTAAAGCAGCAGGCTTTACCCCCGCCGAAATGCAACGGCTGGACCTCGATGCCGGGCTCGCTACAGGGCTCGAAGCCGGGCTTGATGTAGCCTAGTCCAACACAGCGCACACCGCCTAGAATCGAATCAACTATTTTCTGTGCCGGCTCTCCGGCTGCTTGATGTACCCCACCGAAAATGCCTTTGCCAACCCCGGCGCCGCCTCTGTCTCGATTGCCCGACAAGCGATCGTCGACAAGAACCAAGCCGTGGTTGGGTATGAACTTTTCAATCGCAGCGTCCAAAAGGGTGAGCACACGGCGTCATCCGATGCCCAAATGCTGTTTAACTTGCTGTCCATGGCCGAGAGTGAAACGCTCGTTGGCAAGGCCCTGCTGTTTGTCAATTGCACGCTCGACAGCCTCGCAGCGGGCCATGTCGACTTGATTGCGCCGGAACACTATGTTCTACAAATTCCGGCAGTGCCGCTGTCCCAAATAGATCAAATCCAGCTACGACTACCGACTTTGCGAGCCCTGCATGCGCGCGGCTTTCGGTTGGCGTTCGACTACTCCGTGTTGACCCAGCCCTATGAAGAGTGGCTGCCTTTGGCGGCGTATATCAAGTTCGACACGGTCGTTTTGAAGTCTGCGACCATTCATTCGTTCATCCGCTTGGCGCAAGCGAAGTCCCAAGCCCATCTCGTTGCAGAAAAAGTATCGACCCAAGCGCAGTACCTGCAACTCAAAGAGCTGGGAGTCGGCCTGTTTCAGGGCGACTGGTTCGCCCAGGCGACCTTGGTCGAGGGACAAAGCATGCGCCCGGGTCAGGCCACGATCCTGCAGTTGATCAACCTTGTTCGCAAGCAGGCCAGTACCGCAGAGATTGAAGAAGTCTTGAAGCGGGACCCGACCCTGTCTTTTAACCTGCTGCGCTTTATCAACTCTGCTGGATTCGGACTCCGGACCGAGGTTTCTTCTTTCAAGCACGCAGTCATGCTGCTGGGATTGCAACGGCTCTTCAAATGGGCTGCTTTGTTGCTGACCACATCGACGCTGAGCGGCGCTGCGCCCGCGATCGGAACCACCGCGGTGGTTCGCGGCCGCTTGATGGAATTGCTGGCGGCAGAGGCCCTCCCCGCCGATGACTGCGACCACGCGTTTGTCGTGGGCATCTTCTCCTTGCTCGACAGCATGCTGGGTATGCCACTCGAGACCGCGTTGGCCAACCTCACCCTGCCGGACAGTGTGACGCAGGCTTTGCTCCACCGGAGCGGGCCGCTTGCGCACTACCTCACGCTCACCCTCGCTTGCGAATCAGGCGATGACGAGGCTTTTGCCCAGAGTGCACAAGCCTTGCAACTGACTGAAAAACAAATCAACTGGGCGCATTTGCAAGCCTTGGCGTGGGCAGAGACATTGGGCGAGACCTGAGCGGGACCACGCCCACCCCGGGGTCCCCGAGCCACTACCCGCGAGGGTGGTGCTGGGCGTGCAGCGCAGCCAACCGATCCCGGGCCACGTGGGTGTAAATGGTCGTAGTGGAGATGTCGGCATGGCCCAGAAGCATCTGCACGGCGCGTAGATCCGCCCCATGGTTAAGCAAATGGGTGGCAAATGCATGCCGCAGGGTGTGAGGTGACATCGGGCTGCGGATACCTGCCATCAGCGCATAGCGCTTCACGAGACCCCAAAACATGATGCGTGACATCGCGCTGCCCGCCTTGGCACCGCGCACGGTCACGAAGACATCTTCGCTTTGTCGTCCGGCCAAAAGCTCTGCGCGCGGCCCTTTCAGGTAGCGCTGCAACCAGAGCCCCGCTACCTCACCAAAAGGCACCAAACGCTCTTTGGAGCCCTTGCCCACGACCCGCAGGACACCCTCATTGAGCCCAAGCTGCGTCATCCGCAGAGCTACCAGCTCGCTCACGCGCAGACCGCTGGCGTACATCAGCTCCAACATGGCCTTGTCCCGGATGCCCAGTGCCTCACCGGTGTCCGGCGCATTCAAAAGCGCTTCCACTTGCGCTTCGCTCAGGGTTTTGGGAACCCGCAAAGCCTGCTTGGCAGCCTGCAGCTTGAGGGTCGGGTCTTGGGCAATATGCTTTTCGCGTAGAGCCCAGCGAAAGTAGCGCTTGAAAACAGTCAGCCGCCGGTTGGCCGTGGTCGCTTTGGTTTCGGCATGCCGGGCCGCAAAATAGGCCTGCACATCATGCTCTTGGGTTTGCACCAGCGGCCGCCCCTTGAGCGAGGCCGCAAACAAGCGGAGATCTCGCCGGTAGGCCTCCAAGGTGTTCTTCGAGAGGCCCTCTTCGAGCCACAACGCATCGATGAATGCATCCACCGATGCGGTGTCTTCCATGATCAGTCCAGACGCAGCTTGGCAGAGTCCACAACCTTTTTGTAGACCTCAAATTCCGCTTTGATCTGCTCTGCAAACTGCTCGGGTGAATTGCCCACCACCAGGGAGCCGGTGTCCTCAATGCGTTTGCGCACCGCGGGGTCCTCCAGCACTTTTTTCACGCCAGCATTGATTTTGTCGATCACGTCTTTGGGCAGGCCTTTGGGGCCATAGATGCCATAAAAAGCCATGCGGTTCACAGGCTCCAGCCCCACCTCTTTGAAGGTGGGCACGTTGGGCAACTGGCTCAAGCGCTGGGGAGCAGCCACCACAATGGGGACCAACTTGTTGGAATTGATAAACGGCAATGCGGATGGCAGATTGTCGAAAATCAGGGGCACTTGCCCTCCCACGGTGTCATTCAGTGCCGGGCCTGCACCGCGGTAGGGAATGTGGGTGATGAAAGCGCCGGTCAAGCTCTTGAACAACTCCGTCTGCATGTGACCGATACCGCCGGTGCCGGAAGATGCATAGGAATATTTGCCTGGATTTTTCTTGATCTCTGCCAAAAACGCTTTGTAGTCTTTGGCCGGAAACGTGGGGTGCACCGCGATCACATTAGGCGTGGCCGCGATGTTGATGATGGGCGAGAAATCGGTGAGCGGGTTGTAGGGGTTTTTCGGGTTAATGGCAGGGTTTGCAGCTACCGTAGACACGGTGGCAATACCCAGCGAGTAACCATCGGGTGTTGATTTGGCGGTTTCGTTGGCTCCGACTACACCGCCGCCACCGGCCTTGTTTTCCACAATCACGCTCTGGCCCAGCACTTTGCCCAGCGGGTCGGCAATGATGCGGGCAATGATGTCAGTTGTGCCGCCGGGAGCAAACGGCACCTGCAACTTGATCAATTTATTGGGGTAGGTCTGGGCCATGCTCACACCAGAGGCAGCGACCAGGCTGCAGGCCAGAATCAAACGACGTTTCAACATGTAGTCTCCATAAAAAGAAGCCAAGCAAACCCGGCGAGTGTGCTCTTCTGCGATGGTACTGCGACACAAGGGCGCGGGTCTATGCGGTGGAACCATTAGGCTGCTGATATGCTCACCCGCGTGAATTACGCCCAGCTACTTTTCCCCGATTTTTCGCTCATCCTCCTCGGCTACCTGGTCTGCCGCTACACCCAGCTCAACCGCCCCCTGTGGGAAAAGGTCGAGGCCTTGGTGTACTACCTGCTTTTTCCGGTTCTGTTGTTTCACTCCATCGTCAAAAGTCCGCTGGATCTGCAAGTCGCCTCGCGGCTGATGGGGGCAGGCTGGACACTCGGTTTCGCGGCCATCGGCTTGGCTTATGCATTGCCCCATCTACCGGTGTTGCGGCGCTATATCAGCGGCCCAGACCACGCCGCGAGTGCGCAGATCGCCTTCCGCTTCAACTCCTTTATCGGCCTGGCAATTGCTGAGCGCTTGGCGGGCCCACAGGGTCTGCAGCTGATTGCGGTGCTGATCGGGGTCTGTGTGCCTTTGTTCAATGTGGCGGCTGTGTGGCCGATGGCGCGGCATGCCCAACGGAGTTTTCTTAGTGAGCTGGTCCGCAACCCGCTCATCATTGCGACGGTCGGAGGGCTGATCAGCAACCTGCTGGGCTTTCAAATGCCGGTGTGGCTGGAGCCCACGGTGACCCGTTTGGGCGCGGCCTCTCTGGCGATGGGCCTGATGGCGGCCGGCG
>DGQR01000205.1 GCA_002390825.1 Rhodoferax sp. UBA4409 | reverse complement strand
ATCCGCATTTTTGACCAGCGTTTCAAAATCCCGGCCATCCTCAGGAAACAGGGCAATCCCCATACTGGCCGACACCTTGACCGGTATCTGTGCCAAAACCACCGGTGCTTCCACCACCCGCAGGATGCGCTGTGCCAGCTCTCCCAGCGACTCCCAGTGGTCGATGTCCCGCACCAGCACCAGGAATTCGTCTCCGCTCTGGCGGCATACCACATCGACTTCGCGCAGCACCTCGCGCAACCTACGCGCGACTTCGATCAGCAAGGCATCGCCGGCGGCATGCCCCATGGAATCGTTGACCGCCTTGAAGCGATCCAGGTCGATAAAGAAAATCCCGAAGTGCTGGCCATTGCGCTCTGCCGCCAGCATTTCGCGCTGCACCAAGTCAATAAACAGCGAGCGGTTGGGCAGACCCGTCAGCTGGTCGTAAAACGCCATTTGCTGTAACTGTGCATTTTTCTTGCCCAACTGCATGAACAGCTCGCGCAACTCCTCTTGCACCCGACCCAAATGCCGGCCCAGCAAGCCGAGCTCATCGTGCCTGCGCCAGACAAAAAGTTGAGCGGCCGGGGCGTCAAGGTTGTGGTCCAGCAAGGCACTGGCATGCTCTTTCAAGCGCTCGATAGGACGCAACACCCGGGTGACCAGAATCGGCATGAGCACCGCCAAAATCGCGAGGGTCTGGAGCAACACCAAAACCAACATCTGGTCGCGCCGCGCCTGCAGCAGACCTCGCCCGTAGTCGGCGTCAAACCACAGCACCAGCATCCCCAGGGACTCGCCGTTGCGCATCACCGCTTGCGCACGGCGGCTTAACCGGGCACCGGCGGTATCGCGATCCAGGTCGCCGGTGAAATCGGCACGCACCCGCTCCAGAACCGGGGTATTGGCAAGGCCGTCTTCAATGCGGACCGCCACGATCTGCGGGCTTTCCAGCAAGCGCACGGCTGCAGCATCCAGCGCCACCCGGTCAACGACCCACATCGGTTCCGCGATAGACACGCTGCCGATTTTCATCAGCGCTGTTTCGCTCTGGGTCAAAAGCGCCTGCTGGGACTTTTCTGAAATCCGCTGCTCCAACGCCAAGAGCAAGAGCGCAGGCAGCAAGACACCCACCACCACTACGACCATCATGGTGTAGCGCAAAGGCATGCCTTTGCGCACGCGCAAACGCAAACGCCGCCACCGTGTGAGAAGAAAGTTCATCCGACGGAGGGGTTAAAAAGCCACGCGATCAACACGGTCCCTGCACGTCAAAAGCGCTTGTCCAGCCAATCACGCAAGGTATTAAAAACCGGCGTGGCATCAGGCTCATTGAAAATCTCATGGAAAAAACCGTCAAAACAGACCGATGTCACCAAAGACGCGGGGGCTGCAGCGGCAAAGTCGCGGCTGCCTTGGGGATTGACCAGACGATCATCACCGGCATACATCAAGA
The DNA here is from genome assembly GCA_002390825.1 of Rhodoferax sp. UBA4409. GTDB lineage: Bacteria > Pseudomonadota > Gammaproteobacteria > Burkholderiales > Burkholderiaceae_C > Allorhodoferax. Next base: position 3,513 of record DGQR01000205.1, on the reverse strand, counting down.
GCGTGGGCACTTTCCATGAGGGCGCTGCCTGCAAGGTCGCCTCGCCTTGCGTCGCAATGAATTGCGCCAGACGTGCCGAGATACGGTCATGCACCAGCCGGTCTTCCAGGTACGCGCGGACCACAGCAGGGTCATGCGAGATATGCGCCGCGTTCAGGCCATTGCCCACCCGCAAGTTAGGCACGATTTTGGGCAATACCGAGACCAGAAATTTTTGGAAGGCATTCATGCCGGGATTGAAGGCTGGCGAAGACAGCACCAAGGCATCGATCTTGCGCAGCCCTAGCGAGACAAAGCGGCCTGCGACCAAGCCGCCCATGCTGTGCCCCAGCACAATCAAAGGCGTGCCGGGTTTGAAGCGTGCCCGCGTGGAGTCCACGAGGTCGGCCAAATCATCCAGAAGCCGTGTATCCGACCGCAAGCTACCGGGAAGGCCGGAGCTTTCACCATGGCCGCATTGGTCATAGCCGCGAACTGCAAAGCCCCATTGATTCAGCTGCTCCGCGACATGCTGGTAGCGGCCCGCATGCTCGCCCAAGCCATGCACGATGAGGACCACACCGCGCACTGGAACACCGGGTTCCAGCGGCCAGTCCTGCACGGCCAGGTTGTCACCGTCATTGGCGGTAAATGTGCTGAGAGTCGAATCAGAGGCCATGCGTTCCTGCCTGTTCAAGGGAATCGGGAGATCACTTGCGCTACCGCTGCTGTGAGTTTTTTCGCGTAGGGTACATGCAAAAACTCGTTGGGACCATGGGCGTTACTCTTGGGTCCCAGTACGCCGCAGACCATCATCTGCGCCTTGGGAAAGCCCTTGGAGAGCATGTTCATCAACGGGATCGTGCCGCCTTGACCGATATGGCCGCAAGGCGCACCGAAATGCGCATTGGAAGCATCGTTCAGTGCTGCGTCAAACCAGGGAGCGGTATCTGGGGCATTCCAGCCGGTTGCGCTGGACAGGCCTTCAAAAGTCACCTTGGCCTGGTAGGGCGCGTTGTCTTCCAAGAGCGCCTTGAGTTCTTGTACCGCAGCAGCAGCCTCCACCAAGGGTGGCAGCCGCAGACTCAACTTGAACGCGGTGTAGGGCCGCAGCACATTGCCTGCGTTTTGGATGTCCGGGAAACCATCCGCACCGGTCACGCTCAGAGTCGGCTGCCAGGTGCGCTTGAGCAGGGCTTCCAGCGGGTCGGAGGTCGTGGGCAGTGCGAACGTGGTGGCGCCACCGCAATCGTAGTGGGCCCACGGAAAGCGCTTGAAGAGCTCGTCACCCAATATTGCCGCGGTTGCTTGGGCCTGCTGCATCCGCTGCACAGGCACCTCGCAATGGAAGTTGGAGGGCAGCAGATGACCGGTCTTGCTGTCTTCCAACCGGTCCAGCACCTGACGCAAGATCCGGAAGCTGGACGGCACCAAGCCGCTGGCATCCCCCGAGTGAATGCCCTCGGTCAGGATTTCCACTTTCAGCACCCCGCTGGCCATACCGCGCAGGCTGTTGGTCAGCCAGAGCTGGTCGTAATTGCCGGCACCGGAGTCCAGGCAGACAACCAGCCCGACCTCGCCCAACCGGGGCTTGAGCGCATCCACATAGTGCAGCAGGTCGTAAGAACCGCTTTCTTCGCAGGTCTCAATCAAACCCACGATGCGCGGGTGGCGCAGTTTTTGGGCCTTGAGCGCTTGCAGGGCAGCAATGGCGGCATACGCGGCATAGCCGTCGTCCGCACCACCACGGCCATAGAGCTTGCCGTTCTCATATTTGGGAGTCCAAGGTCCGAGGTCGTTGCGCCAGCCGGAGAACTCGGGCTGCTTGTCCAAATGGCCATACATCAGCACCGTCTGGCCGGAGGCCGGTTGTTCGCCGGCTTCGCCACCACTGGCCTCGACTTCGAAAAACAGGACCGGCGTGCGACCCTCGAGGCGGATGACTTCCAGCGTCAGGCCGGGTACTTTCTGGGCTTCGATCCACTGGGCGGTGTTGCGCACCACGGTATCGAGCAAGCCAGACGAGGCCCAGTCGGGGTCAAACATCGGCGACTTGGCCGGGATGCGGATGTAATCGGTCAGGCGGTGGACGATGTCCTGATCCCAAGCTGCGCTGACGTGGTCAAGGGCTTGGGCGGTGTCGAAAACGGACGAGGGAACGCGGGCGTTCATGGAGCTCCTGCTGCAAATTAAGCCAAGCATCCATCATGCCATGCGCGCCGCCCCCTACAGCCGCTGGCTTACCCGCAAAAAGTCGCACTAACGCGCCAATTTGTACACCGAAGTGCCGGCCCGCAAGTTCGGCAACCAACGCACCGTGCGACCCTCCTGCAAGCCAAAACTATCCAACACGCGCAATCCATTACGCGCTGCCAATACCTCGAGGTCCGCATGGGTGCCCACGCGGATGTTGGGCGTGTCGTACCACTGGTAAGGCAGGCGCTTGGTCACCGGCATACGCCCCTGCAAGATGCTCAGGCGGTTGGGCCAATGGGCAAAGTTGGGGAATGCCACGATACCGACCCGGCCCACGCGAGCGGTTTCACGCAACATGGTTTCGGCGTTGCGCAGGTGTTGCAGGGTGTCGATCTGCAGCACTACATCGAAGCTGGCGTCCTCAAACACGGTGAGGCCTTGGTCAAGGTTGAGCTGCAGCACATTCACACCGCGCTTCACGCAGGCCAGCACATTGGCATCGTCCAGCTCCACGCCATAACCGCTGCAGCCGCGCTCGCGCTGCAGGTGGTCCAGCAAGGCGCCATCGCCGCAACCGAGGTCCAGCACGCGCGAGCCTTGAGGCACCAAGCTGGCAATCGCATGCAAGGTATTCAAGTCGGTCATGCTGCCACCTCCAAACCCGTAGAAATGCTATCGAAATATGAGCGCATCACGCTCATGTAACGGGCGTCATCGAGCAAAAAGGCATCATGACCGTGGGGTGCGTCGATTTCGGCATAGCTCACGTCGCGCTTGTTGTCTAAGAGGGCCTTCACCACCTCGCGGCTGCGTTGAGGGCTGAAGCGCCAATCGGTCGTGAAGCTCACCAACAGGAATTTGGCGCGCGTCCGAGCCAGGGCCTGGCTCAGGTCGCCGCCATAGGCTTTGGCCGGGTCAAAGTAATCGAGCGCGCGGGTGATCAGCAGGTAGGTGTTGGCGTCAAAGTACTCGGCAAACTTGTCGCCCTGGTAGCGCAGGTAGCTCTCGATCTGGAACTCCACCTCCTGCGTGCTGTACTTGTAGCCGTTGGCGCTGGCCAGCACTTTGTCTTTGAGCTCGCGGCCGAACTTGGCGTTCATCACATCGTCACTCAGGTAGGTGATGTGGCCAATCATGCGGGCAATGCGCAAGCCGCGTTTGGGGATCACACCGTGCTCATAAAAGTGCCCGCCATGGAAGTCGGGGTCGGTCACGATGGCGCGACGCGCTACTTCATTGAACGCAATGTTTTCGGCATTCAGGTTGGGCGCGCTGGCCACCACCACCGCGTGGCGCATGCGCTCAGGGTACTGCAGCGTCCAGCTCAGGGCCTGCATG
>DGQR01000056.1 GCA_002390825.1 Rhodoferax sp. UBA4409 | reverse complement strand
AGCGTGGCGCCACCATGATCGAGGTGCTGGTCTCCGTCGTGATCCTGCTGATCGCGCTGCTCGGCACAGCCGGGCTGATCGCGCGCTCGGGACAGAGCGAGATGGAGTCCTACCAGCGCGCGCAGGCACTCACGCTGCTGAAAGACATGGTGGCGCGCATCAACGCCAACCGCCAGGCTGCCCCCTGCTATGCCAGCGGCAGCACCATGACCGTGATGGGTAACGCCACAGTCGCGCCACCGGTGTGCACGGGCGTGAGCAATGCCCAGTTGGGCACGGCCACGGCCGATCTCGCCGCATGGAACACCGCGCTGCAGGGTAGCGCCGAGAGCAGCAGCAGCGGCACGGCGGTCGGCGCCATGATCGGCGCGCTTGGATGTATCGAATCGATCGATGCCACCAACCAGATCTACCGCGTCACGGTGGCATGGCAGGGGCTGGCGCAAACCGTGCCCTCCTCGTGGCCAGGCGGTGCGGGCTCGTTCGGCAACGACGCGAACCGCCGCGCCATCAGCGTAACGGTCCGCATCGGAGTCCTGTCATGACGCGGGCGCACCATGCAGCCGCGCTGCACCTGAGGGGCCGGCAACGCGGTTTCTCGCTGGTCGAGCTGATGGTGGCCATGGTGTTGGGTTTGTGGTTGGCTGCCGCTGCCTTGCAATTGGGCTGGCGCAGCAGCCAAACCCGGCTGGTGCAAGCGGCTTATGCTGAGATGAATGACAACGCCCAGATGGCATTGCAATTGCTCACGCGCGACTTGCAACTGGCGGGCTACTCAGCCGCGCAAGGCGTGAGTGCGACGACGCAAACCAGCACCTTGGTGCGTGGCCTCAAAGCCGCACCTTTATTCGCTTGTGACTTAGGCTTTGCAGCGCCACTGGCCAGTCCATTGACGTGTCAGACGCAAGGGGATTCCTCGGCCCTTGAAGTGGTGTTTGAGGCGGATGCCCACAACACCTCGCCCACATCGACAGGCTTGCCAGCAGACTGTTTGGGCAATGCGGTCATACCCACCGACGGTTTGTACCTGAGCCGTCACCGTTATGTTGTGCAAACACTCAGCACAGGACGCAGCGAACTGCATTGCGCCGCAGGTCAAAGTTCACAGCCGCTGGTGGATCATGTGCATCAACTCTCGCTGAGTTTTGGTGAGGCACTAGCTGCTGAGCCGACCCGCGCGGTGCGCTACGTGAAAGCATCAGAGGTTGTCGATTGGGGCTTGGTGGTGGCGGTGCGGGTGTGTGTGCTGATGCAATCGGCTGATCGGGTGTGGACCTCAGAAGATCAAGCCACCTACCTGGACTGCCAAGGCGTCAAGCAAAGCACCAGCAATCACGCCCGACAAAGCTTTCAAACCACGGTGGTGTTGCGCAACAAAAGCAGCTGACAAGCTACTGAAAACCCTAGTCACACATGGCGCGCAGCTTAGGGATGGTCTGCAAAAGTCAGCCCAGTGACGGCCTGATCTGAGACAGTCGAGCCATGAAGCAAATGAGCCTTGCCCACAGCGGATTCGAGCTGGTCACCAAGCGCACGCGCAAGCGTGAGTTTCTGGACGAGATGAATCTGGTGATTCCATGGACTGAACTGCTGGCCTTGATCGCGCCGCATGCGCCTGCGGGCAAGACAGGCAGGCCGCCGTTTCCCACCGAGGTGATGCTGCGCATTCACCTGCTGCAACAGTTCTTTGGCCACTCTGACCCGGCCATGGAGGAGGCGCTGCACGACATTCCGCTGTACCAAGAGTTTGCTCGCCTGGATGCTGGCATCAGTCGCCTGCCCGACGAGAGCACGATCCTGCGCTTTCGCCACCTGCTCGAAGAACACGGGCTGGGCCAGCAAATTTTGGCCACTGTGAATGCCAAGCTCATTGAGCGTGGCCTGATGCTCAAGACCGGCACCGTGGTGGATGCCACGCTGATTGCTGCGCCCAGCTCGACCAAGAACGACAAGGGTGAGCGCGACCCCGAGATGCACCAGACCAAGAAAGGCAATCAGTGGCACTTTGGCATGAAAGCCCATATCGGCGTCGATGCCGATTCGGGCCTGGTACACACCGTGACGACCACAGCAGCCAACGCCCATGACATCACGCAGGCGCATGCACTGCTGCATGGCGAGGAAGAAATGGTCTTTGCCGACTCGGGCTATCGAGGCGTTCACAAGCGTGAAGAAATTCAGGAGCAGCACCCTGACGTGGACTGGCACATTGCCATGATGCCGGGCCAGCGCAAAGCGATGGACAAGAGACGCCCGGTCAATGCGCTGCGCGAACAGCTGGAGAAACTCAAGGCCAGCATCAGAGCCAAGGTCGAGCATCCGTTTCGCGTGATCAAGTGCCAGTTCGGTCATAGCAAGGTACGTTACCGGGGTCTGGCCAAGAACACCAGCCAACTGCTGGTGATGTTTGCGCTGTCGAACCTGTGGATGGTGCGCAAACGGATTTTGCAAGGGCTGCAGGCATGAGTGCGCCTGCAGCATGGGCAAGGGCCCGAAAACGGGCGCCAACACGCCAAAATAACGAGAAATCGGCGGCAAATTCAGCGCTGGTTTCATCATGTGAATATTCACGCATCAACTCGCTCTGTGGCGAGGGTTATGCAGACCTTCCTTAGAACGGTTTGATTTTTTGAGGGATCGAAACATGTGTGGAATCGTGGGTGTGGTCAGCAAAACGCCAGTCAACCAACTGATTTACGACGCCTTGCTGCTGCTGCAGCATCGCGGCCAGGATGCGGCCGGCATCGTCACCCAGCAGGGACGCAAGTTCTTCATGCACAAGGCCAAGGGCATGGTGCGTGACGTGTTTCGAACCCGCAACATGCGTACGCTGCCCGGCATCTGCGGACTGGGTCAGGTGCGCTATCCCACGGCGGGAAACGCCTATAGCGAAGAAGAGGCGCAGCCCTTCTACGTGAACGCGCCCTTCGGCCTGGTGCTGGTGCACAACGGCAACTTGACCAATGCGAAGGCGCTGAAGCAAGAACTGTTTCAAACTGACCACCGCCACATCAACACAGAGAGCGACTCGGAAGTGCTGCTCAACGTGCTGGCGCACGAACTGGAGAAGGTCACGCGCGGCATCACCTTGAAGCCGGCCGACGTGTTTGCCGCTGTGCGCGGCGTGCATCAGCGCGTCAAGGGTTCATACGCAGTGGTAGCGATGATCGCAGGCCACGGCCTGCTGGCCTTTCGCGATCCGTTCGGCATCCGCCCGCTGTGTGTGGGCCACAACGACCAGGGCAGTGTGATGGTCGCCAGCGAATCGGTGGCACTCGAAGGCAACGGGTTCGAGCTCGACCGCGACGTGCTGCCCGGTGAAGCGGTGTTTGTCGAAATGGAAGGCAAGGTGCACTTTCAGCAGTGCGCCGATAAGGTCAGCCACAACCCCTGCATTTTTGAGTTCGTCTATCTGGCCCGACCCGACTCGGTGCTGGACGGCATCTCGGTCTATCAGGCCAGGCTGAACATGGGTGTGACTCTGGCCAAGCGTGTGGTCTCCACCGTGCGGCCGAGTGACATCGACGTGGTCATTCCGATTCCAGAGACATCTCGCCCGAGCGCCATGGAGCTGGCCCAGTTGCTAGGACTGCCGTACCGCGAAGGCTTTGTGAAGAACCGATACGTCGGCCGCACTTTCATCATGCCGGGGCAGGGCGTTCGAAAAAAATCGGTGCGCCAGAAGCTCAACGTGATCGGCAGCGAGTTCAAGGGCCGCAACGTGCTGCTGGTGGACGACTCCATCGTGCGCGGAACCACCAGCCGGGAGATCGTGCAGATGGCGCGCGACGCCGGCGCCCGAAAGGTGTACCTGGCCAGTGCTGCGCCTCCAGTGCGATATCCGAACGTTTACGGAATCGACATGCCAACAACCGACGAATTGGTGGCGCACAACCGCACGGTGGAAGAGGTCCGCGAGAGCATCGGCTGCGATGCATTGATCTACCAGGACCTGGATGCGATGACGCAGGCCATCGGTTCGCTCAACCCCAAGCTCACCGGTTTTGACGCATCGCCTTTCGATGGCGTGTACGTAACCGGTGACATCACGCTGGAAGACATTGCGCGCTTGAATGCCGGGCGTGACGTGCACGAAGAGGGCGACGGCGACACCTCGCGTCTGGCGCTGCCCAACGCGTAGCTTGCCTGAGTGCTCCGGTTGATGATTTCGCGGAAAACCGACATGACCGCGAAACGGCGGCCGGGCGAGAGACTGGGGAGCAAAGGTAGTACGGCGAGAGCTCCGAGGCTCACTGCGACATAAGCGGTTACATGTAATTCAAGGGCGAGGTCGCCGCGCGCCGTTTTTGCCAGTGAAGAAGAAGGCTTCTCCTGCGGTCACTCGCGACCCGCCTTGACCTAGCTTCGAATCTTGCCTGGCTGCACCCGAGGGTGCGGAGGCCATAGAGCGCACCATGCTTGCTCTGGAGCATCCTGTTCCTTGTGAGGACGGCCGCGGCGGCCTGGGGCACCTCTCGCTCTGCGTGCCCCCAGATTAAGCCGTCCTTGCGGAAGACACGGTCCGTATCGAACGTGTAGTGCCGCCCGAGCTCAGGCTAAGGTGCCTCAGTTGCCTGTCCGTCAGTTCTTCGCTCCACCAGCTGGATCCTCGGAGGCTCATAACCCGGCGCGATTGTTGCGTTGGAGGATCCGTAGAGAGACAAAGGATCTTGAAGCCAAAGCGCGTACTCAAGACCTTGGAGGTGATGATCCGGGGAGCAGTCCACGTTCCATCGTCTGAGCATGTAGCCCGCGTTGGCTGAGCGGACTTTGACCGTAAAGACGCCGTCTTGCATCGGATAGTCCATTTGGACTATCTCTGGACGAGGGTGGTTTGGATGAGGCACTAGCTTCAACTCAATGATGCGGCTCCACTGGTCATCCTGGTGTTGAATCACAACGAAAACTGGGCCATTTTTGGGGTGGATCACACTGAAAATTGAGCCACGTTGACGGCTACGCTGCTGAATTTTTCAGCAAGGTGGTCAGGAGTGATCAACGTGAGCACATTGAGTAAATTGCGCCGCCTCGTGCTGAGGGATGGCGTATCGGTGCGGGAGGCCAGCCGGCGGCTGGGGATCTCGCGCAACACGGCCAGCAAGTGGCTGTCTGAGCCCGAAATGCGGGAGCCGAAGTACCCCGTGCGGGTGAAGGCGCAGGGCGTACTGACGCCTTATGAGGACACCTTGGCCCGCTGGCTCAAGGCCGACCAGCACCGTAACAAGCGCGAGCGCCGAGGCATCAAGGCCATGTTCGAGGCCTTGCGCGCCATGGGCTACGGCGGCAGCCGTGGGCCGGTCTACAGCTTTGCCAAGCAGTGGCGTCTGGCGCAGGACCACAGCGCCCGAGGGGCAGGCTTTGTGCCCCTGTCCTTTGAATTGGGCGAGGCGTTCCAGTTTGACTGGAGCACCGAGTACGCGTTCATTGGCGGACTGCGCCGGCGCCTGGAGGTGGCGCACACCAAGCTGGCGGCCAGC
>DGQR01000031.1 GCA_002390825.1 Rhodoferax sp. UBA4409 | reverse complement strand
GCTCAATGCCGACGACTCGCTGGATGTATTCGGGGTGCACGGCATAGGCGGCATCGTGGGGTCCTTGCTCACCGGGGTGTTTGCCAGCAAGGGCATTTCGGGCGTGACCGGCAGTGTGGCCACCCAAGCGCTGGGCGCGGTTGTAGTGGTGGTCTATAGCGGCGCCATGAGCTTTGCGCTGCTCTGGCTGACCAAGGTGATTGTGGGCCTGCGGGTCGATGACAACGCAGAGCTGGTGGGCCTGGATGTGTCGCAGCACCGCGAACACATCGGGGGTTGACGGAGTGATTTGAAACAGGTTGCGGCCGCCAGCGGCTGCCAGCGGCTGCCAGCGGCTGCCAAGGAGTGTTGCATGTTGAACAGCGAAAAACTGGCGATTGCCGCCCATTTGCACGTGCTGCTGCGCCGCAAAACCGGCCGGGTGACCGATACCGAATGGATGGCCAGCAACACCGAGTACGCCGCTGAAATCATCCGCTTTGCGCGCGCCGCCGCCAAAGACGACGGCCATGCCGACCTCGGCGAATGGGCCGCCAAACTCGAGCTCGCCATGGAACCGCAGCACCCCCACCGCGCGACCAGCCGCGACAAGCTGTTCGGCATGCTGGGGGGCAACACCCGCCCGGCGCCGCTGCCTGGCGCATCCGACTCGCTGTTGGGCGCTGCCGATGCGGGCGGGCACCGGTAAATACGCGGCATCCGCTAACGGCTGCGGCCCAACCGGAGGCTATCACCGGCACAATCTGCACATGCTGTGTTTAACCTTTCGCCTGTTCGCCTGTGCCGCACTGATGTGCGCCACCACCCTGCACGCCAGCCCCTTGCTCCGCTGTGAGCTCACCTACGCTGGCAGTACCCAAACCTTGGAGGCCACGCCCGTGAACGACCCTTACCCGGTGGCATCGGTCGATGTGGGCGGGCGCTTTTACTTCAAAGCGGTGGTGGTGAGCCGTGGCGCGCAGCCGGAATACATCAAAACCTATGCCTACCTCGACACCCTCACCCAGCCGGTGCTGGTGCAGCAGGCCAGTTATTTCCCGCCGTTCACTGCGGCGCCGGGTGGCCAACGGCTGACCGGTAAACAGTTTGTGTACGCAGGCCCCGTCGAGCGGGAACTGCAATACGAGTGTGTACTGCACGGGGTGCAACCATGAAGCGCCCCACCCTCAACCACGTGCTCGGCCTGCTGCTCGCGGGCACTATCGCCCTGCTGGGCCACAGCGCAGCTCTGGCGCAGCCGGTGCCACCCGCCAAGGACGAGTCAGGCTGGGTGACGCTGGTGTTTGCCGGAGACATCGTGCTCGACGATGTGGCGGGCGCCATGATCGAACGGGGCGACGACCCGTTCGGCGGCTTCCGGGACTTTTTTGCGAAAGCCGATATCCGCATTGGCAACCTCGAGTGCGTGGTGGCCACCACCGGCTCGGCGGGCGACAAAAACTTCACCTTCCGGGCCCACCCGCGGACCTTGCCGGTGCTCAAGCGCCACTTCGATGCGCTGGCCCTGGCCAACAACCACTCGGGCGACTATGGCCGCGAGGCATTTGCCGAAATGCTCACCCTGCTGCCGGCCGCCGGGCTGCAATACTTTGGCGGTGGCCGCAACCTGAAAGAGGCCCACGCGCCGCTGATACTGGAGCGCAAGGGCTTGCGGATTGCACTGCTGAGCTACAACGAGTTCATGCCGCGCAGTTTTGAGGCGGACTTTGATGCGCCGGGCATCGCCTGGAGCGAAGACGAGCAGGTAGTGGCCGACATTCGCGCCGCCCGTGCGGTGCACCACGCGGATTTGGTGATACCCGTCATGCACTGGGGGTGGGAAAACGAGCTGGTGGCCAACAGCCGCCAACGCAGCTTGGCTCGCCGCATGGTGGATGCCGGTGCGGACGCGGTGATTGGCGGGCACCCGCATGTCACCCAAGACATTGATTACTACCAAGGCAAACCCATCGTCTACAGCGTGGGCAACTTTGTGATGAAGGAAACCGACAACGACGACCAGCGCCGCGCGTGGGTGCTGAAGTTACGCCTGAGCGCACAGGGTGTGCAGGCCTTTGAGACCCGGGCTGTCAACATTGATCTGCAAGGCATTCCCACCCCCGACCCGACCCGCGCCACCCCATGCTGGCGCCGTGGCGAGGCGGGCACCCGCCTGTGCACCCCAACCGACTGAGCTAAGCCCGCGACCTCAAGGTTTCGCCGGGCAGTGCATGGATCTCGGCCAATAAGCCCGCAAGTGCGCGGCCTGCGGCAGACAACACCGCCTCGCCCTTGGCCGCTGTGGCGGCAGCCGCGTTGCCGACGGCGCCTGCGGGGTTGTAGTCCTGCATTTGCCAGCCTAGTTTGGCGCTCTTGCCATTGCCGAGGATGGGGAAGGCCTTGGCCCGCTCTTCAGAAGTCGAGGCAAAGTTTTCTGCTTGCGCCATGTCTACCAGATCCGGGCGCAGGGCGAGCATCATCGAGGTTTCAACGTCACCGGCATGAATGCCAAACCGGTGCTCGTGGGCGCTGAAGAGCGCATTCACATCGCTGCCATCGGGCGCGGTCAGGGGCAAGCCAAACCAGTTGACGCTGTAGACCAGCATGCCGAGGCGGGCGCGCAGGTCTCGCGCCACCACATCCATCAGCCCGACCTGGCCGCCGTGGCTGTTAAACAGCACCATGCGCTTGACACCGGTGGCGGCCACGCATTCGCCGATCTCGGTCCAGATGCGGATCACGGTTTCGGCCTTGAAGGTCAGGGTGCCGGCGAACTCCGCGTGTTCAGGGCTGTACCCCACGGCTTGGGTGGGTAAAAACAGGGCGGGAACATCGGGGGCGATATGGGGTAGCGCATGCGCTACCACGCCATCGACCAGCGCGCTGTCCACCTGCAAGGGCAGGTGCGGGCCATGCTGCTCGGTGGC
>DGQR01000038.1 GCA_002390825.1 Rhodoferax sp. UBA4409 | reverse complement strand
CCGCCCCAGGCCACCAGATATAAAGCGGCATTTCTTTTCAAGAGATGCCGCTTTTTCTTTGCCGGTACTTGTTACTTCTCTGGATTTGCCACTAGTCCCTATGGGCACTTGTCTTGAGGCATCGAAGGGTTTAACCTTTAGATGCTGTGTGAGTGGCTTTCACCACGCGGCGGGAGTGGGGGAGCGACACAGGCAATAAGCCGCGCTTCACAGATATAAAAAAACAATCTGGGGTATCACATGTTCAGCAAAATTTTCGGCAAAAGTGCGTCCGGAGGGGCCCAGCGATCTGAGGCCCAAGACTCCAGGGGGCTCGAAGTAGTTGAGGATGATCCTGAAACTTCCTGGAGTTTGTGGGACAACGCCTTGGCTGCGCAGGATTCCCAACACAGCATGCTGGATGCTGCGGGCAATACGCGTCCGAACGGTAGCGGTGCGCCACATCGCATGCCCGGGCTCTATCCGGCTCATCGTGCTTTGGATTTTGATGATGCCCCCACGCGCCCGATGGGGCTGGATGAGAAAGAGCCCGAAGTGCTGGCCGCAGAGGCCCTGGAGCGGGTCGAGCTGCACCACCACCGGATTGCCCAAACGATCCGTACCCTGTGGGGCTACAAAGAGTGCAGTGCTTACATCAACCAACTCATCATGAGTGGTGGCGATGGCATGGGGAATGCTCGCATCGGGTTCAAGCCGGAGGCGGTCGAGGCCATGCTGCAACTAGCGGATTTGCACGATGTGCTGTTCGGCCCCGCAGAGCCCCCCGCTGATTCAGGCTTTGCACCGTCGGTGCATTCCAGTCTGAGCGGGCTGCGCTGATAGCCCTTACCAATCCAGCAGGGTCAGCCCTACGCTGAGCACCGTGCGCTGGCGGTTGTAGTCCATCAAGGAGTCGCCGTAGCCGGTAAACAGCTCGGTGTGCAGGCGAAGACTGCTCCGGTTAGCGTTCTCCGTTGCGCTCCCGATTTTTTTAAACCAGGCAAAACGCAAAGATCCGCTATCGCTGGATTGCAGCGAATGGCGAACGGTCAGCGCCAAAGAGTTGTGCGGATCCACATTCCAGACGGCCGACACTTCCGCACGACCAATGCGGTCCACGATATCGGGGTTGTCATCGCTCGCACTGTCCTCCGGAATGCGCTGCCATAGCGCGCCGGTGATCGAGATTTGGTTTCCAAACTCCAAGCCCGCCCGCCCGATGATCCGGTTCCAGCTCCGCGAAAGGGGCAAGCTTTGGCCATTGCTCTGGTGGTTCACTCCGATACCGCCGTAGCGCAAGCGCCAGCCGGAGGGCAGGGCGCTTGCGATCGGGAAAATGTAGATCAACTCGGGCTCATGGTCCGTTGCGCGGAAAGGGCGCGACAAATCCGCATTGAAAAGCTGCCAATACGACTGCTGGCTGTACGCAAACCACAACGAATCCAAGCGGTTGGGGTCGCCGCCAGTCAGCAGGCCCTGCGCCACTTTGGTCCGCACGGAGAGGTTGATACGCGTTTCGGTCTTGGTGTAGGCCTGAAAGGTACCCGTATGTCCGCTCGCCGGCGAGCTGGGTGCCGTATTGACGCTGTCGGAGCCGATCACTGCAAGACTCACTGGCCGGTACCCTCTCAAGCCGAAGGTACCGCAGTCGCTGGCAGGCTCCAGCTCCCAGAAGCGCGATAGCGGCGTTGCAGAGGGGTTTTTGCAGCTCACCACCTCTAAGGGCACCGGAGTCTCGACAGGCGCCACAGACTCCACCAGCAAAGCGACGGCCGTGGCTGGTTCAGGCTTTTTTTGCGCATGGCTAACTGCTGAGAGAGCAGAGAGTACGAGCAAACCAACAGCGAGGCGTTTGCGATTCTTCATGGTTTTTCGGCCGCACTGGCGGCTGTTGCAAGGGCTTTGGCGGCGAACTCTGCGCGCAGGGCGCGCAGTTTTTCGCGCGGGTCTTCTTTTGCGGTCGCAGAGTCCAGCGCCATCTCGGCAATAAACCGACTGGGCAAGGCGGCGACCATTTCACGGCCTTTTTTGCGACGGCGGGTCCAGCTCACCGCCAAACTACGCTGCGCGCGGGTAATGCCCACGTACATCAAGCGGCGCTCTTCCTGCAGACGGGCGGCGATGTCTTCATTGGCAGACTCATGGTCCAGGCTAGAGCCACCCAAGGTGTCTGCGCCGTCCCCCAACTTGAAGGGCAACATGCCTTCGGTCACACCGACCAGCATTACATGCGGCCACTCCAGGCCCTTGGAGGCATGCAGCGTGGAGAGCGTCACCACGTTCTGGTCTTTTTCGCGCTCGCTGATGGTCGAGAGCAGGGCGATGGTCTGCGAGACTTCGAGCAGATTTTTGATTTCCCGCGTGTTGGTCACTCCGGCCGCATCGTCAATCTGACCGCCGCAGCGCTGAGCCATCCATTCGCAGAACTCGATCACGTTACTCCACTTGGCAGACGCGGCGCCCTCACTGTCTTCGCCGTCGTAGAGGTGCTTTTCGTACCCGATTTCTTTGAGCCAATCCATGATGAACGCCAGCGCGGCATCGGCGCCCTCGGTGTGGCGTGCGCGGTATTCAAGGTCGTTGATATAGCGGCCAAACTCATGCAGGCTGCCCAGTGCCTTGGCGCTCAGCACACTGGCGAGTGACGACGAAAACAGCGACTCAAACAGACTCAGCTTGTACTGGGTGGCAAACACCCCCAGGGTGCCCAAGGTGGTGTGGCCAATGCCGCGCTTGGGCGTAGTGACTGCCCGCAAAAACGCGGGGTCATCGTCGTTATTGCTCCATAGGCGGAACCAGGCGCACAGGTCGCGGATTTCCGCACGGTCAAAAAAACTTTGTCCGCCCGACACTTTGTACGGGATGCCTGCCTTGCGCAGCGCCTTCTCAAATGGCTTGGCCTGGTGGTTGGCCCGGTACAGCACCGCAAAGTCGCGGAATTCTTTGTACTGCTTGCCCTGGGCGTCCGGGACGCCCCCACCAATCCCGTTGGCTCGCAGGCTCTGTATCCGGGCAACGGCACGTTCGGCCTCGTGCTCTTCGTTGTCAGCGTCCACGACCCGCACCGGTTCGCCCTCGCCGAGTTCGCTGAACAAGGTTTTTGGAAACAGCTTGGGGTTCGGGCCGATCACATTATTGGCGGCCCGCAGGATGGCGCTGGTGGAGCGGTAGTTCTGCTCCAGCTTGATGACCTTGAGGGTGGGGAAGTCCACCGGCAGCTTCTTGAGGTTGTCCAGC
>DGQR01000190.1 GCA_002390825.1 Rhodoferax sp. UBA4409 | reverse complement strand
CTGCTGGACGACGAAACCAAGTTGGTGACGAGCCGCTTGGGGGCAGACCGCTTCCGCGTGGCGGGCACTGCCGAGTACAACGGCATTGACTACGACATCCGCGCCGACCGCATCCGCCCGCTGATTGCCTGGGTCAACCAGCTCTTCCCTGGTGTGAACACCCGCCGCTGTGAACCCTGGGCCGGCCTGCGACCCATGATGCCGAACATGATGCCGCGCGTCGGCCGTGGCAAGCGCAACAACGTGTTCTACAACACCGGCCATGGCCACCTGGGCTGGACGCTCTCGGCCATCACCGCCCACCAATTGGCCGGGCATGTGCACCAGCAGCTGCCCGCCTGATCTTTTCATCCTCCACCGCCTTTAGGAAACCACCATGGCAGTCTCTGTTTTCGACCTGTTCAAAATCGGCATCGGTCCCAGCAGCTCGCACACAGTGGGGCCCATGCGGGCGGCCCGCCTGTTTGTGGGCCGCTTGCAGCATGAGGGGCTGCTGGCGCGTACAGCCACCGTGCGCTGTTGGCTGCATGGCTCGCTGGGCGCCACCGGCAAGGGCCACGCCAGCGATGTGGCGGTGCTGCTGGGCCTCTCCGGACTGGAGCCCGACACGGTGGAGGTGGAACAGATTGCGCCCACGCTGGCCACCATCCGCGGCAGCAAGAGCATCCAGCTGGCAGGGCAGCACGCTATCACCTTCAACGAGAAAGAAGACCTGCTCTTCATGCGCGCGCCCCTGCCCTTCCATGCCAACGGCATGCGGCTGGTGGCGCTGGACGCTGCGGGCCAGGAGCTGGCCAACCGGGTGTACTACTCGGTGGGCGGCGGCTTTATCGTGAGTGACGAAGTAGCTGCCGATGGCAGTCGCCAAAAGGTGATTGCCCCGGATGCGACGGTGCTGCCCCTGCCTTTCACCAGTGGCGATGCCCTGCTGCAGGTCGCCCGCCGCGAGGACTTAAGCATTGCCCAGGTGATGCGCCGCAACGAGCAGCACTGGCGCAGCGATGCCGACATCGACGCCGGCCTGCTGCGCATCTGGCAGGTCATGCAAGACTGCGTGAAGCGCGGCTGTGCGACCGAGGGCGTGCTGCCGGGCGGCTTCAAGGTCAAGCGCCGAGCCAAGGCCTTGCGTGATGCGCTGGTATCCAAACCTGAGGAGGCCTTGCGTGATCCGCTGCAGGTGCTGGACTGGGTCAACCTCTATGCGCTGGCCGTGAACGAGGAAAACGCCGCCGGCAGTCGCGTGGTGACCGCACCCACCAACGGGGCGGCCGGCATCATTCCCGCTGTGCTGCACTACTACAGCCGTTTTGTGCCGGGCGCGAGTGATGCCGGTGTGATCGACTTTTTGCTTACTGCTGCGGCCATCGGCATCCTGTACAAAGAGAACGCGTCCATCAGCGGCGCTGAGGTGGGCTGCCAGGGCGAAGTGGGCGTAGCCTGCAGCATGGCCGCCGCCGCCCTGTGCGCGGTGATGGGTGGCACGCCCGAGCAGGTGGAGAACGCCGCCGAAATCGGCATGGAACACCACCTGGGCCTGACCTGCGACCCGGTGGGCGGGCTGGTGCAGATCCCGTGCATCGAGCGCAATGCGATTGCATCGGTCAAAGCCATCAACGCCGCCCGCATGGCCCTGCGCGGCGACGGCAGCCACTTCGTGAGCCTGGACAAGGTCATCAAGACCATGCGCGAAACCGGCGCGGACATGAAAACCAAATACAAAGAGACGGCCCGCGGCGGGCTGGCGGTAAACATTGTGGAGTGCTGATCCGCAGCGCCTGAACGCCTTGGCGAAGGCACAATTCCGGTTTACTTCAGGGGAGTCGGGTCATGCTCAAAAGTGCGTTGTTTGCTTTAACGATTGCTGCTGTGTTGACAGGCTGCGCAGGCCTGCCGAACAACGCACCCGGCGGATCTGTGGGTGTGGACGGCGTGGCGTGCGTAGGCACCCCGCAGGCCCCTGAACAGGGCGTACAGGCCTCCGAAAACCCGGCCTTGCTGGCCATGGCTCGACTGCCAAGCGACAAGGGCGGCGTGTGCGAAGCCAAGGTGCTGGCGGTTACCGAACCGGTAGTGCTGTACCGGGTGTTTGATGCCGACAAGCCCTACACCCAATGGGGCGGCTGGTGGTCCCTGCAGCCGCCTTCGGGCACCAAAGAGCAGTACCGCGCGGACAACGCCATCTGCCCGGAGTGGAGCGCTTTGAACAAAGTGGTGTCCTGCCAGGTGCGGCCGGGCACACAGCTGGTGATAGGCACCACCCAAAGCGCGCAGTGTGCCGATGGCAGCGTCTACCCCAAGACAGCCCAGACCCAAGTGTTTGTGCCCAACGACAGCCACGCCGGCATCGTGCATGTGGGCGCGTGCAGCGCAATGAGCGACTGGCCTTGAGGCCTCAGATTGGGCCAATGCCCTGCACACGGTCTACGCGATGCGTGATACATCGCAAATCAAACAACGACTTCTAAATCAACCGAGAAGCAACCATGAATGTGCGAGATATTCTTTATGCGGTGTGTTGCCTTCCATTCTCCTTAGCCCTCATGCGAACATCCCCAATACCTATTCGCGCCCTATTAGCCGCGCTATTGATACCAATTGCAACTTCAGGATATGCAGCGGATTGCCCCGGAAGCTCCATGTCGGCAAAAGAATGCATGCGTCAGTTGGACGCTTTAGAAAAGCAACTCGCGGCACTATATTCTTTAAAGGAGAAGCAAATTCAGGAGGAATTTGCTGAAGACGACTACGGTGGCGGCGAGCACGGTAGCTACCGAATAGAAGCCGTCAAAAGCTTTCGCGCAAGCAATGCAACTTGGCGCCAGTACCGCGACAAACATTGCTGGTTTCTTTCTTTGCAGGATGGCATGAGTCTGAACTACGCTGGGGTCGTTGCAGAAGCTTGCAAAGTTGAGCGTACACGCGAGCGAATCAACTCTTGGAAGCGATGAACGTCAACATTTCGTGAAAAGTAAAGCTATTCGAATCCGCTCCTAAATCAATAGCTGTCCGCGCATATTCCACGAGCGCTAGAGGCCGAAATAACTTCTAACTTCGCCTCAATCAGCCCTTGAACTAACCAACCGCAACATCAGCTTTCACACCCTAAGCCAGCGCGTTACGCACGATGGCCGCGCGCAATCGGGTCAGCTCTTCCACGCCCAAGATGTCGCGCAGCTGGGCCACCACGCGGCTGACGGCAGCGACATCGGTGATGGGTTCGCCTTCCCACTCGGTGCCCATGTGCTCGGTGCCCAGCACTTCGGCGAACTGGCGGTAGGTTTCTGTCATGCGCTGCACACTGCCCTCGCCTTCGGGGAACAAGCGCTCGGCGCGGTCATTGGCGCCTATGCGGCGCAGGGCCCGCTCAAAGGGTTCCAGCCGGGCCTCCACATCGCGGGTGATCCAGAGCACGTATTTCTGTTTGATCTGCAGCAAGCGGTCGGAGTGGTCCAGGGCTTCCTGTGTGGGGCCTTCGCGGAACAGGGTGCGCAATGCGGACAAGACTTCGGCTACATATTCCTCGCAAAAGGCCACATGCTTGTCGAAAGCGATAGACGCCATGTGCGATCCTGCCGCCAGTGAAAAGCGCTGCTGAGTTTCAGCGAGCTGATTCTCCTGCTGGCGCTTGGCTTGCTCGCGCAGGATGTCCACCACCACAGCCGACAGCGCGCCGAAGATGGGCACAGCTGCTAGCGTTTGCACCAGCTCGCCGTGCGGCAGCAACAGCACCGCGCCCAGCGCGACGAGGATGACGGCCAACAGAACCAGAATGTGTTTGCGTTGCATACGAGCGGGGGGAGAGCTTTACCAAAGTACGACTGTAGCGGGACAGCCTACATCTGCTTGCAAGCAGATTACAAAGCTTTACCCACGTTTGCCAAAGCTGCAAACCCGCTTCACAGCCGACGCGCACCATGAAGGTCCCTTCACTCAGGAACCTCTCCATGAAAAAACTGTTGATCACGTCTTTTGTTCTCGGCTCTTTGACAGCAGGCTCTGCCTTTGCCGCAGGCCCCACGGCTGCCCCGGACCTGTCCGGCTTCAGCATCGGCACCAATGCCGAGTTTTCTCGCGGCAGCGTGACGGCCAACGACGGCAGCTCGGACGGCGGCGCCACCACCAGTGCCGGCATCAATGCCCGCTACGACTGGGCCCTGACGCCCACCTTCGCAGTCGGCCTGGGCGCCAGCTACAGCACCGGCAACCATGCGTTCGGCAGCTACGCCAACGGCACTGCAGCGAGCATCAACAACCGCTATTCGATTGACATCGTGCCCACGGTAGCCCTGTCCAATGACATTCAGTTGTTTGGCAAGGTCTCGTCGATTTACGGGAGCGCGGCTTCCAGCGACGGCGTCAACAACCACGATGTGCAAGGCGTGGGCTACGGTGTCGGCGTGCGCAAGATGCTGGATAAAAATCTGTACGTGCAGGCCGGTTACGACCTGAATAAATTCCGGGATGTGACCTACAACAATGGCACCACGGCCAGCCTGCAAGAAAACGTGTACAGCGTGGGCATCGGCTACAAGTTCCGCTAACCAGCGCGGCAAAACATGGGGTAACACTGGGCCCCCGACCACCGGGGGCCCAAACTGAAGCCACTTACTCCTGAGCGGCCGAATGGATAAGCCGCAGTTTTGCAGGGCGCAGGCGATAAGCAGGTAAATTCGAGGGGTCCTCCCCCCTCGCTATTGACCCAACCCGACGCTGCGCCCATGCCCACTTCCACACCCGCCCTTCCCTACTGGACGATTGCTTGGCCCTTGGTTGCCTGGGCGCTTCTGGCAGGCCAGGCCGTGGGCATGACGGGCAGCATCTACATCGGGCTCATGGCCGTGGGCTTGGTGGGTGCGGTGTTGGCGGCAGTGCACCATGCAGAGGTGGTCGCCCACAAGGTGGGCGAGCCCTACGGCACGCTGGTGCTGGCGCTGGCGATCACGATCATCGAGGTGGCACTCATCGTGTCCATGATGCTGGCCGGAGGCCCTGCCACCACCGCTCTGGCCCGCGACACGGTGTTTGCGGCGGTGATGTTGATTCTGAATGGCATTGTGGGCATTTGCCTGTTGGCCGGCGGCAGCCGCCACCGGGAACAGACCTTCGGGCAGCTGGGCGTCAGCGCATCGCTCACCACACTGGCTGCGATTGCGGTACTCACGCTGGTCTTGCCCAACTACACCACCAGCATTGCTGGGCCGGTCTACACGGCCAGCCAATTGGCGTTTGTGGCCATCGTGTCGCTCGTGCTGTATGGCACTTTTGTGCTGGTGCAAACCGTGCGCCACCGCGATTATTTTTTGCCGGCTCAAGCGGACTCTGACAGCCATGCCCCCCCGCCCTCAGGCCGGATAGCGGCAGCCAGCGGTTTGTTGCTGATCGTGGGCCTGGTCGCCGTGGTGCTGCTTGCCAAGGGCCTGGCGCCCACCATCGAGGCGGCAGTGGCCCACGCTGGTGCGCCCAAGGCAGTGGTGGGCATCATCATTGCCATGGTAGTGCTGCTGCCTGAAGGGCTGGCAGCCTACCGCGCAGCCCAAGCTAACCGCCTGCAAACCAGTTTGAATCTGGCACTGGGCTCGGCGCTGGCGAGCATCGGCCTGACGATTCCGGCCGTTGCGATTGTTTCTTTGGCCACGGGCTGGACGCTCACGCTAGGGCTTGATCTGAAGTCGGTGGTGCTGCTGCTTTTGTCACTGTTTGTGACCAGCCTCTCCTTGAGCACCGGCCGCACCACGGTGCTGCAAGGCACCGTGCACCTGGTGCTGCTGGCAACCTACCTGTTCACCACCATCGTGCCCTGAAGACCCCAACTGTTGATTTCTAGGCATTTGCGCGGGGGCAATGCTAAATTAGGGCTTGGTCCAAGGAGTCTTCATGCGCAGGGTTTCCGTTTGGCTAGTCTTTATGTTCACCGTTTTGGGCGGGCTAATGGGGTGTTCCCCTGCGGATACCGAGCGCCCCCTGACCTACGTTGACACACCACCCGCCGACAGCGCGCCGGTCTACCGCTTGGCAGTGCACCCCCTGTACAACCCCCACAAGCTGACCGAAATTTATCGCCCCCTGATCAACTACCTCAATGCCCGAATCCCTGGGGTGCGCATGGAGGTCGAGGCGTCCCGCGACTACGCCGCGTATGAGGCAAAGATACGCAACGCTGGACCCGCCTTCTTGCTACCCAACCCCTTGCAAACTCTACTTGCGCAGCAATCGGGGTACCAGGTCATCGCCATGGCGGGCGACCCCAAAGACTTCAAAGGGATCTTCATCGTTCGCAAAGACTCGGGCATCCGCAAGCCTGAGGACCTAAAAGGCAAAGCCGTGAGCTACCCCTCTCCTACCGCTTTGGCGGCCGCGATCATGCCCCAGGCGTTTTTGCACAGCCAGGGCTTGCGTGTGATGCAAGATATAGAGAACCAATACGTCGGCTCCCAAGAGTCTGCGATTTTGAATACCTACATGGGCACTTCAGCGGCCGCAGCCACCTGGCCACCGCCATGGAGAGTTTTCCAAAAAGACCATCCAGAAGAAGCGGCCCAGCTGCAACAAATATGGGAAACACCGCACCTGATCAACAATTCGGTCATGGTACATGCGCGTGTGCCCGAAAAGCTGGCCAAAGAGGTGCAGGCCCTGTTATTGGGTTTGAACCAGTCCCCGCAAGGCAAACAGATCTTGCAGTCCTTGGAGACTGCGGTGTTTGCCGCAGCCGATGATCGGAGCTACGAAGTGGTTCGCCAATACCTGCAAGACTTCGAAACAACAGTGCGGCCCGTGATGCTGCCAACGCCCTGATGAGCCGCCATTTCTCGTTACGCACACTGTTGCTGGGCAGTCTGCGGCGTCAACTCATGGCCGGTATGGGGATCGTCGTCAGCCTGATGATGGCCATGTTGGTGTGGCAGTGGGCGGCCAGACAACACGCCGACCTTAAAAACCAACAAACCGAGCAAGCCATCGCTTTGGCAGAGAGCATTGCGCTGTCATCGAGTGTCTGGGTTGCCTCGCGCGATGTGGCCGGGCTCCAAGAAATCGCCACCAACTCAGCGGGCTACCCGGATGTGCGATTTGTGATTTTGCTGGACCGGCAAGGCCAAGTGCTGGCGCACTCGGACCCCGCGTTTTTAGGCAAATTTATGCCCGATCTTCCGGCAAGCGCCAGTGCCGAGACCACGATTATTCAAAATGCCAGCTCGCTCCTGGATCTGGCCAGCCCCGTCATGCTGGACAAGGAGCATCTGGGCTGGGTGCGAATCGGAATTGGGCGCACCCAACTCGACACACGCATCAAAGAGCTGCTGAAAAGCGGTCTGATTTATTTGCTCAGTGGCGCCTTGATGATTGTGTTTTTTGCGTCGATTACCGGCCGCTATTTCACCCGCCGCCTGAGTGCGATCAGCCGGGTCGCCGAGGCGGTGCGCACCGGCGATACCAGCCAGCGGGTGAGCATGCGGGGGACCGATGAGGCTGCAAGCCTGGCGCGTGAGTTCAACAACATGCTGGACACCCTGCAGCAGCGCGAAAGCGAGCTCATGCAGTCAAAAGATGCTTTGCGCATTGCCGCCACCGCCTTTGAGTCCAACGATGTGATGTTTGTGTGCGATGCCCAGTGGCGCATTTTGCAAGTCAACCGTGCTTTTGAGCGGGTGACGGGCTACACCCCGGAATATGCCGTTGGCAAAACACCCCGCGATTTGTTGGGCTCCAACCTGCAACGGCAAGACTTTTACGACACGGTGGACGAAACCATCAAAGCCCACGGTAGCTGGCAAGGCGAAGTGTGGGACAAGCGGAGCAACGGCGAAACTTTCCCCGCCTGGAGCACCATTACCGCCGTCAAGAGCGCTTCAGGGCAACTGACGCACTATGTGGCCAACCTCTCTGACTTCAGCTCCCGCAAAGCCGCTGAGAACGAGATCAAAACACTGGTGTACTACGACGCGCTCACCATGCTGCCCAACCGGCGCATGCTGATGGACCGGCTGACCACCGCGCTGCACACCGCGCTGAGCCAGCAGCGTTTGGGCGCGCTGTTGTTTGTGGATTTGGATGACTTCAAAACCTTGAACGACACGCTGGGCCACCACCAGGGCGACAGGCTGCTGCAACTCGTGGCAGAGCGCTTGCAAGCGTGCGTTCGCGGGGCAGACACCGTCGCCCGTTTGGGCGGCGATGAATTTGTGGTGATGCTGGAGGGCTTGAGCGACAACCGCCCCGACGCCGCCAGGCAAGCCGAACAAGTCGCGGCAAAAGTCATGGCTGCCCTGAATGTGCCTTATGAGCTCGGCTCTGCGGTGCGCAGAAGCACCCCCAGCGTGGGAATCACCTTGTTCGGCGACCAGGAAGAGCTGATTGACGAGCCACTCAAACGCGCAGACCTCGCCATGTACCAGGCGAAAGCGGCGGGCCGCAACACCGCCCGCATGTTTGACCCCCAAACCCAGGCAGCAGTCACATTGCGCTCGGAGCTGGAAGCAGCTTTGCGCCAAGCGCTCGAGCAAGAGCAGTTTGTTCTGTTTCTGCAACCGCAGATCTCCAGCCAAAACGGCGTGGCACGGGTGACCGGTGCCGAGGCGCTCATCCGCTGGCAGCACCCTACCCGAGGGCTGATCGGACCGGTGGAGTTCATCGGCATTGCCGAAGAGTGCGGCATGATCATTCCGATCGGGCAATGGGTTTTGCGCACCGCCTGCAAGCAGCTCGCGCAATGGAGCACCGTGCCCGACTTGGCGCACCTCACGATTGCGGTCAACGTGAGTGCCAAGCAATTCCACGAACCGGACTTTGTGCAGCAGGTGCTGGCGGAGCTGGAGCGCTCTGCAGTGGCACCACGGTGCCTGAAGATTGAGATTACCGAGAGCATGTTGATCTCGAATGTCGATGAGGTCATCGCGCGGATGGAAGAACTCCAGCAGCACGGGGTCGGCTTTGCGATGGACGACTTCGGCACCGGCTACTCCTCCCTCACCTACCTCAAGCGGCTACCGCTCGACGTCTTGAAGATTGACCAGAGTTTTGTGCGCGATGTGCTGGTCGATAGCAACGACGCCGCCATCGTCAACATGATCGTGGCGCTCGCTAACAGCTTGGGCCTGAATGTGATTGCCGAGGGCGTGGAAACTGCCGAACAAATGCGCTACCTGGCGCAGCAAGGGTGCCACGCCTACCAAGGCTATTTGTTCAGCAAGCCGGTATCGGCCCGGGAGTTTGAAGACCGGCTTGCTTCTTTCATCAAGCCAGTCACCCAGAGCGAGCTTGCTGCGAACTAAGCGCTGCCGGCAATCGGCTTGAGTGTGGGCACCACATCGCCGCATTGGGCGCGGTGGCGCAAGGCGTGGTCCATCACCACCAAAGCCAACATGGCCTCGGCAATGGGCGTAGCGCGAATGCCGACGCAGGGATCGTGGCGGCCTTTGGTCACTACCTCGGTGGGGTTGCCCTGCGAGTCAATCGAGGCGCGTGGCGTGATGATGGAGCTGGTCGGCTTGATGGCAATGCTCACCTCCAGATCCTGCCCGGTGGTAATGCCACCCAACACGCCACCGGCGTTGTTGGTGGCAAAGCCTTCAGGCGTTAATGAATCGCCATGGGTGGTGCCGCGCTGAGCCACACTGGCAAAGCCCGCACCGATTTCAACGCCCTTGACGGCGTTGATACCCATCATGGCGTAGCCGATATCGGCATCCATCTTGTCGAACAAAGGCTCACCCAAGCCGACTGGCACATTGCTGGCGGTCACTCGGATTCGGGCACCGCAAGAGTCCCCGGCTTTGCGCAAGGCATCCATGTAGTCCTCAAGGGCCTGCACATCGGCTACTGGCGCGAAGAAAGGGTTGTTGGGCACGTGGTCCCAAGACTCGAACGCAATGGGCAATTCGCCCACTTGCGTCATGCAGCCACGAAATTCGGTGCCGTATTTCTCTTTAAGCCATTTCTTGGCCACAGCACCTGCCGCCACCATGGGCGCTGTCAGGCGGGCGCTGGACCGGCCACCGCCGCGCGGATCGCGAATGCCGTATTTCTGAAAGTAAGCGTAGTCCGCATGGCCGGGGCGAAAGGTGTCGAGGATGTTGCCGTAGTCCTTGCTGCGCTGGTCGGTGTTCTGAATGAGCAGCGCAATCGGGGTACCCGTCGTTTTGCCTTGGTACACACCACTGAGTATTTGCACCGCGTCCGGCTCATTGCGCTGGGTGACGTGGCGGCTGGTGCCGGGGCGGCGGCGGTCCAGGTCGATCTGGATGTCAGCCTCCGACAGTTCCATGCCCGGGGGGCAACCATCAATGATGCAGCCGATGGCCGGGCCGTGGGATTCACCAAAGTTGGTGACCGTGAATGTGTGTCCGAAGGTATTGCCGCTCATAGTGCCCCGATTATCCCCGACGCGACTGCCGGACCCGGTAACCGGGCTGGAACAGTTTATGCATCGTGCTGCAGTGCACCATTTCAGTGTTATTCCGCCATTTGAACCAGGAGTGAGCCATGCTAGACCGCACTGCAACCAAGTTCTCCCATGTCAAACCTGAAGACACGCAATTTGTGTCCGGGGGCCTGCGTGATTTTTTCCTGTACCGGGATCTGGGCATCGCCGAGGCCACGCACGGAAAAGTGATTGCGCACCTGGTCAAAGCCAATATGGCACCAGAAAAAGGCACCGGCTGGCACCGGCATGAGGCGGACTTTCAAATCGTCATCATGACCAAAGGCTGGGCCCGCTTCATGTAC
>DGQR01000191.1:8551-16668 GCA_002390825.1 Rhodoferax sp. UBA4409 | reverse complement strand
CTGCGAGTTGTCGTCCGGCGGGATGAAGCCAGTGGGCAACAAGGGGATCAGCATGATGGAGCCCACAAAGAACAAAGCTGCCGCACCCATGGTGATCCAGCGGTGGCGCAGCGCCCAACGGCTGGCCCGAATGTAGGCCCCCATCCAGAACGGCTCTTTGTGTTCGCGCGGGCTGCGCTTCATGATGTAGGCAGCCATCATGGGGGTAAGCACCCGTGCCACCACCAGCGAGGCAAACACCGCGAGTGCTGCCGTCCAGCCGAACTGCTTGAAAAACTTGCCGGGAATACCGCTCATGAACGCGGTCGGCAAAAACACGGCGATCAAAGTGAAGGTTGTCGCCACCACGGCCAAGCCGATTTCGTCCGCCGCCTCCATAGCCGCTTGGTAAGGCGACTTGCCCATGTTCAGGTGGCGCTCGATGTTCTCGACCTCCACAATCGCATCGTCCACCAGCACACCGATCACCAGCGACAGCGCGAGCAGGGTCACGGTGTTGATGGAGAAGCCCAGATAGGCCATGCCGATGAAAGCCGGAATGGCCGACAAAGGCAAGGCCACCGCGGACACAAAGGTCGCGCGCCAGTTGCGCAGGAACAGCCACACCACGATCACCGCCAGCACCGCACCTTCGTAGAGCATGGTCATAGAGGCATCAAACTCTTCGGCCACGGGCTTCACAAAGTCAAAGGCTTGGGTGAGTTCAATGTCCGGGTGCTGGGCCTTGAGTTCGTCCAAGGCTGCGTTCACCGCAGCCCCAACTTCCACCTCGCTGGCGCCTTTGCTGCGGGTGATCTCGAAGCCCACCACCGGCACACCGTTGAGCAGCGCGGCAGCGCGCGGCTCGGCAATCGTGTCTTTGACAGTCGCCACTTGGTCGAGGCGCACACGTTGGCCGTTGGACAGCGTCAACTCCAGATTAGCCAGCTCTTCCGCGGTCTTGACAGTGGCCAGTGTGCGCATGGGCTGCTCGCTGCCGCCCAGGTCGGCGCGGCCACCTGCGCTCTCGGTTTGCACCTGTTTGAGCTGGCGCGAAATGTCGGCAGCAGTAGCGCCCAGGCCCTGCAGCTTCATGGGGTCGAGGGCGACTTCCACCTCGCGGGTGACTCCACCCACGCGCACCACCGAACCTACGCCTTTCACACCCAGCAAGCGGCGCGAAACCGTGTTGTCCACGAACCAGCTCAGGGCTTCGTCGTCCATCTTGGCCGAGCGGATGGTGAGGGCCAGAATCGGCGCGCCTGACAGGTTCACCTTGTTGATCACCGGGTCGCGCACGTCGCTGGGCAGCTCACTGCGCACGCCTTGCACGGCGCTGCGCACTTCGTCCAGCGCTTCTTGCGTGGGCTTTTCCAAGCGGAACTCGGCGGTGATGGACACGCCACCGTCCTGCACCTTGGTGTAGATGTTTTTGAGGCCCTGGATGGACGCAATTGCGTTCTCCAGTTTGCGGGCCACTTCGGTTTCCAGCTGGGCCGGCGCCGCACCGGGCAGGCTGGCCGAGATGGTGATGTTGGGCAGCTCCAGGTCGGGGAACTGCTGCACCTTCATGCTGTTGAAAGCCAGCATGCCGGCGAAGGTCAGCATCACAAAGAGCATGACCGCCGGTATGGGGTTTTTGATCGACCACGAGGAGACATTCATCGGATTTGCTCCTTATTTCGTAGCTGTTTGCGCAGGTGCTACGGGCGCTACAGCCGCCTTTTGCTTGGAATCTGCAGCGTCCACCACTTTCACGGTGTCGCCTTCACTCAGGAAACTGCCGCCGCTAGCGACCAGCTTGTCTTCCGGCTTCACGCCGCTTTGGATTTCGATCTGCTCTCCCACCACGCGGCCGGTCTGCACCTTGAGTTGGCTCACCCGGTTGTCGCTGCCTACGCGGTAGACGTAGCTGAAACCGTCGCGCACGACGACAGCGGTTTGCGGCACCGTCAATGCGCCGGTGCTACCCAGCTCGAACTCACCACGGGCATACATGCCGGGCTTGAATGCGCCACCCAGCGACTGGCCGGCCGTCGATGCAGCCAACAAGTCCACGTACACCAGGCCGTTGCGGGTGGCAGCATCCACGGTGGGCGCCAGCATGCGCACCTTGCCCTTGGCCTGCACACCGCCGGGCGAGGTAACCAGCACCGTCATGCCGGGCTTGATGCGGGCAAACTCTGCCGAGGTCACTTCACCCCGCCACTCCAGCCGCCCCTGGCGGATGAGCCTGAACATCTCAGTGCCAGCACCCACCACTGAACCCACACTGGCGCTGCGGGCAGAGATGATGCCGCTGTCGGGCGCGAGCAATTGGGTTTGCTTCAGGCGCAGCAACTGGGCGTCGAGCTGAGCCTGGGCGGACGCCACACGCGCTTTGGCGGTAGCCTCTTGCGTAAGGTATTGGTTGATCTGCTGGGCGCTGACGGCGCCGGTGCCCTGCACTGCTCGCGCGCGGTCGCCGTTGGCCAGCGCTTCGGCTGCGTTGGCTTGCGCTTCGTTCAGGCTGGCACGGGCCAAGGCGACATCGGCCTGCACGCTTTCAGAGGCAAAGGTCGCCAGCACCTGGCCGCGCTTCACGCTGTCGCCCACACCCGCATGCAGCTCGGCCACGCGCAGGCCGCTGGCCTCTGAGCCCACACTGGCCTCCTGCCAGGCGGCAACACCGCCGTTGGCGGACAGCTTGACGGGCAGCTGGCTGCTTTTAGCCTGCACGGTAGACACGGTCAGCGCAGCTTTGGGCGCAGCAGCGGCCTTGGGGGCATCGGCCGCCTGCGTGCGGGTTGCAAACAGGCCGAGGCCGGCGAGGGTCAGCACACTGGCGGTCAAGAGACCCAGGGTCAGGGGTTTGAAGTGAAATTGGTTCATGGCTTTGCTCTCAAAGAGGTGACAACAAAAAATCGGGGAGTTGTGCGGGAGGTATGCGGGCGTTGTGCGCGACTTGTGAGGGAGTTA
Source organism: Rhodoferax sp. UBA4409 (assembly GCA_002390825.1). Taxonomy (GTDB): domain Bacteria; phylum Pseudomonadota; class Gammaproteobacteria; order Burkholderiales; family Burkholderiaceae_C; genus Allorhodoferax. The sequence goes on along the minus strand of DGQR01000191.1, from coordinate 13,731 downwards.
GGGGCGTGGCTGATCGGCGGCGCTTAAGGTGGCGTCCGCGTTTAAGCGGTCCGGCTCGAAGCCGCCACCCAAAGCGCGGTAGAGCGAGACCCAGGCGCGGTTGCGTTCCAGTCCCAGCGAGAGCTGGGCCGATTCCGCTGCCAGCGCATTGCGACGTGCGTCTTCGAGCTCCACCAAGCTGGCCAGGCCCTGGCCGTAGCGGGCCTGGGTGGCTGCGAGCGACTCGGCATAGCCCGCGGTGGCTATTGCAGCATCCTGCTTGCGGGCATCGGTGCTTTGCAGGTTGACCAGTGCTTCTTCCACCTCGCGCACGGCCTGGCGCACCTTGCCGCGGTAGGCCGACACGCTTTGCGCGTAAGCCGCTTCGGCAGACACCACATTGGCCTTGCGCTGGCCGCCGTCAAACAGTGGCAGTGTGACCGCCAAGGGGCCGAAGGACCAGGTGTCCAGATTCGTTTCGCGGCCCGCGCTGCTGACACGCAGCGCCCCCACCGAACCGCTCAGGGTCAGGCGCGGGTAGCGCTGGGCTTTGGCACTGCCCACCTGGGCGCTGGCGACGATGACATCGCGCTCGGCGGCAAACACATCAGGGCGTTGGGTCAGGGTTTGTGCGGGCACACTTGCTATGGAAACAGGAGCAGCTTGCGCACTATTCAAGGGCGCTGCAGCCAGTTTCTTTCGCAAATCCTGCTCAGGCAGGCCGGTCAGGGCTACCAGGGCTTTGACGTCTAGGTCGCATGCAGTTTGTTGTTGGGTCACGCGGCTGCTGCCATCGGCAGCGCTGGCGCGCGCCAAGGCGGCTACCGAAGGTGCCGCAAAACCGGCTTTGGCATTGAGTTCGGTCAGGCGTGCGGTTTCCTGGCGGGAGGCTGCGTCTTTGCGCGCCACACCCAGCAATTGGGTGCAGGTGGCGTAGCTGTAATAGGTGGTAGCCACTTCGGCGGCTACTGACACACGGGCGTCGTGCCACTGGGCCTGAGTGCCTTGAAACTGCGCGTCTGCCGCATTGCTAACCGCGCGGTTGGCGCCCACCAAGTCGAGCTCCCAGCTGGCTTGCAGACCCACCGATTGGGTGGTGGCCACCGGCACATCGGGCTGGCTCACGCCGCGGCTGGCGCTCACGCTTGCATCCAGCTTGGGCAGCAAAGCGGCGTTGGCGGTGGTGCGCTGTGCGCGGGCGGACTCCACCCGCGCCAGTGCTTGGGCCACATTGGGGCTGACGGCTTGTGCGGCATCGATCAGCTCCACCAACAGCGGGTCGCCCTGCTTCTGCCACCACTGGGCCAGCGAGCCTACGGCCCCTTGGTGGGGCAAAGGAGCCTGCCATTGCAAGGCAGGAGCAGCATCGACTTTGGCGGGCGGCATAACGATGGCACATCCGCTCAACATCAGTGTGAGCACCAGTGCCACATAGGCGGGCTTGGGGGTTCGTAAATGCATGGGGTTCATGTGGCTTGGAGTGAGGTGGATTCAGGGGAATAAGGGGACGCCGGGGTTGTGGCACCTCGCCGCAGCGCTTCGGCGTCGACCAGCACCAGGGCATAGGACACCAGACGGTCCAGATAGGCATCCAGGGCCTGCGGCGTATTGACAAGGCCGGGGCGGATCTGGGTGTACAGGTCATTGCCCACATGGAGCATGACGCCCAGACCACTGATGGTGAAAGCGAGACGGTGAATATCGTCATCGGCTTCAGCGAGCCCGACATGGCGGCAGAGCCCGCGGGTCAGGGCCATGTGAGCGGGGGCAATGTTGGTGTCAATCTCTTGTTGCCAGGCGCCGGTTGGCTCCAGCATTTCGCGAAAGCAGAGCTTCATGTACTGCTGCTGGGTGACGTGACCCTGCTTGAGCGGCTCCAAAAAGCTGGACAACAAGCCGCGGATCGCTTGCTCCAGCGTGACGTCGGTGCCCTCTAAGGCCTCGGGGGGCAACGGCGGATTGGTACGCGGGTCAGAAAACACAGCACGGTACAAACCGGCCTTGTCACCAAAGTAATAGCTGATGGACGCCACATTGGCCTGCGCGGCCAGGGCAATCTCGCGGATGGAGGTCTTGGCAAAACCTTGCTCCGCAAACAGTTGCAACGCAGCATCCAGCAAACGGTTGCGCGCTTCTACCCCGTCGCTGCGGGTGGGCTTGGGGGAAATAGTCTCAGGCAAAGGAATCGACATGGGTGTCGATTCTAAGCATATAAATCAAACGTTTGATTAAACTACGATGACAGAGAGGGTTTTAGGCTCAGCAAAACAACGATTCACGGAAGACGCCACCCGCCTGCAAGCGGCATTCCATGCCTTGCGCCTTTAGCACCAGAAAGCCATTTTGTGCGGGCTCGAGTTCCAAAGCGAGTGGCTGGTCCCACGTGAATGGGACGGAAATTCTGAGGATGGAAAGCTGCCCTTCCAGACGCAACGCCCCGCTCCGCACCCGACCGAACAAGGCTGCGGTGGGTACAGGCGCGCACTGGCGCAACACCAACTCCACGCCCTGCAAAAAGCCGCTGATCGAAGCGTCACCGGGCGCATGGCGGGTCGCTGCCACGGCGGAAAACACTACATGTAGATCATCACCCTGCCAGAGGGCTTGGCGGATCTCGGAATCCGCAAACTCCATCTCGAAGGTGGTTTGCGGCTCCATACAGGCCGACGCGCTCAGTGCCCGTGCCCGAGGCTGCTGACCAAGGCCACCAGACCGATACCCACACCCAACCAGGCAATTTGCGCAGCCGTTTCGCGTGCGCTTAAGCGCTTTTGCAACTGGGGAATCAAGTCCGCCAGCGCTACATAAATGAAACTGCTGGACGCCACCGCCAAGAAGTAAGGCAAATAGTCCTGCAACTGGTCGACCAGCCAATAGCCGACGATGCCGCCCAAAGCTGTCACCGCACCCGCCAAAGTGACCTTGATCAGCGCAGCCTGCTTGTTGGTAGAACCATTGCGCAGCACCATCAGGTCCCCCATGTGGTGGGGCACCTCATGAGCCAGCACCGCCAAGGCCGCGATGGCACCCAAGCGCAAATCCGCCACAAAGGCAGACGCGATCAGCACCCCATCCCCAAAGCAATGCACGCTGTCGCCGGTGAGAATGGCCCAACTGCCGACCGGTTTGTCCGCCCCGTGGCTGTGGCCGTGGTGGTGTGCGTGGTGACCATGGTCGTGGTCGTGATGGGCCTCATGGCTATGCGCCGCAGGACCATGGTGATGCTCGTGGCCGTGGTGCCAGAGCTCCGCTTTGTCCAGGAGAAAGAAAAAAACCAGACCGATGAGCAGCACCATGAACAGGTCATGGGCGCCGGCCTGGCTCTCGAACGCTTCAGGGAGCAGATGCATGAAGGCAGTGGCCAACAAGGCCCCTGCCGCCAGACTCAACATATGCTGGGTATAACGGGCCAGTGCACCGAAGCTCAGTGCCGCTGCCAACCACACACTCCCTATGCCGGCCACCAATGTGCCGGCCACAATTGCCAGAAGAATCAAACAACGCCCTTTGCCTTGAACCAGGCCAATGTGCGCTTGAAGCCATCAGCAGCTTCTTTGGCACGGTAGCTCGGACGGTAGTCCGCGTGGAAGGCGTGCCCGGCTTCGGGGTACACCACAAACTGCGAACCCTTGGCAGCTTTGTTGCCTTTTTTGCCCGCAGCGGCCAAGGCCTTTTTCATATCGTTGACTGTCGTCACAGGAATGCCCGTGTCTTTGGCGCCATACAGGCCCAAAACAGGTGCATTCAGGCTCTCGGCCAGATCAATTGGATTCTTGGGAGTCAAATCGGAAGGGGTACCCACCAAGCGACCGTACCAGGCCACACCGGCCTTGACGTCTTTGTTGTGCGCTGCGTACAACCAAGTGATGCGACCGCCCCAGCAGAAACCGGTAACCGCCACTTTTTTGGTGTTGCCACCGTTGTCAGCCGCCCATGCCAGCGCACCATCCAAATCAGCCATGACTTGCTCATCCGGCACCTTGGACACTACTTCGGCCAGCAATTTGCCGATGTCGGTGTACTGCGACGCATCGCCTTGGCGGGCATACAAGTCTGGCGCGATGGCCAAGTAGCCAGCTTTGGCAAAACGGCGGCAAGTATCGGCAATGTATTCATGCACACCAAAAATTTCCTGCACCACCAGCACGATAGGCAAGTCGGTCTTGTCGGCCGGTGCGGCGTAGTAGAAGGGAACGCTCTCTCCCGCCACGTCGTAAATCTCGGAACCGGTGACTAGTCCGTCAGCAGGTGTGCTGATTGCGGTTTGCGCCATGACGGGCATCGCCGTGGCCGCGTAACCGACACCGAGAGCCGCCATGATGGCGGTGCGGCGTGTGGCGCCTGCTTCGGTGGTGCGACCGGGGCGCAAAGAGTCCAATTCGTTCTTTAAATTTTCTAGCATGGGTGTCTCCATAGTTTTTGAAGCGCAAGCGCAAGTGTAGGCAATTACCTACCCTTGCGACGCAACAAGCAGACTACAGGAAATCAGGGCAGCCCACTATTAGAAAGTTTCCCAATCGTCGTCTCCACCTGCGGGTGTGGAGCGGTTTGAGGCAGTCACGACAGGTTTTTGCAAGCTTGGCATCGGGGCAGCAGCGGGTTTCGGTGCGGGTGCGGGCTTGCGCGGGCTGGCTTTTGCCGATGCGGTGGTGCGGGCTTGGGGGCCGGCAGCATCGCCGGTGCGGCGCTCAGGCCCTTTGAAAGCGGTGCTAGGTTTACCGGAGCGCACAGGTACCGGTGCCAACGAAGGGCCCGACATGCTGCCTGTAACCTTGAACACGGCCACTGCCTGTTTCATGCGGTCTGCTTGCTCGCGCAGGCTTTCGGCGGCGGCCGCGCTTTCCTCGACCAATGCCGCGTTTTGCTGCGTCATCTGGTCGAGATTGCCGATAGCAGAGTTAACGCCTGCAATGCCGGTGCTTTGCTCATTGGCGGCCGAGGTAATCTCACCAATCACATCCGCCACCCGGCGCACTGATTGCATGATTTCCTCCATCGTGGAGCCTGCATCGGTCACCAATTGGGTGCCCGACTCGACTTTGTCCACTGAGGTTCCGATCAGGGCCTTGATCTCTTTCGCAGCCTCTGCACTGCGACCGGCCAGCGAACGCACTTCAGACGCCACCACCGCAAAGCCACGACCCTGTTCACCGGCGCGGGCCGCCTCTACTGCTGCGTTCAGCGCCAGGATGTTGGTCTGG
>DGQR01000191.1:0-8491 GCA_002390825.1 Rhodoferax sp. UBA4409 | reverse complement strand
GATCACGTTGATGATGTCGGCGATCTTCTTGCTGCTGGCGTCAATTTCCTGCATGGTGCTGACCACTTGGGTCACCACTTCGCTGCCGCGCTGCGCCACAGTGGATGCGCTGGCTGCCAGAGCACTCGCTTGGCGGGCGTTGTCGGTGCTCTGCTGCACGATTTGGGTCAAACCATCCATGCTGGAGGCCGTAGCCTGCAAGTTGCTGGAGGTGTGCTCGGTGCGTTGGGCCAAATCGTTGTTGCCAGTGGCGATTTCGGCACTTGCAATCGCGATGCTGTCGGTACCACCGCGGATCTCAGACACCATCCGGCCGAGGGACACATTCATAGCTTCCAGTGAGTGCAGCAACTGGCCGAACTCATCAGTCCGCTCGGAATGGACCGAGTGCGTCAGATCACCCTGCGCAATACGGGCCGCCAAATCGTTGGCCATGGTCAGGGGTTCGCGAATCGAGCGGACCAGCCAAGTAGTGCCCGCAAAAATGATCACAACAATCACCGCCAGGCTCACCAGAATACCGGTGGTGTTCGTAGCCCGTTTGGCCACGATTTCAGCTTGAAGGGTGCCCATTGCCTGCTTTTGCAGCTCGACAAAACGGCGTTGTTCGGCAAGGTACACCTTGAGCGCCGGCTCGTATTCGCCGGTCATCGCCTGTAGCGCTTCTGCATCCTGACCGGCCTTCTTGAGGTCACGTGCCTTTTCGCGACTGGAAAGAACCAACTTGCGGGCATCTGCTACTTTTTTGAGCTGGGCCTTGTCCTCGTCGGTTTGGGCCATGCTTTCAATTTTTTTCTGCAGCTCGGTGATTTCGGCCGATGTCGATGTCACCACGTCCTTGAACGTGTCAGCGACCGCCGTGCCGCTGCTGATCAAAATGGCGGTATTGCGCGCGGAATTGGTGCTGGTCAGCCCATTCCACTCAGTGGCAAGTTGCACCAAGTCTTGGGCGAGCGCTTGCTTTTGCCGCCCGTCACTCAAGATGGAGTTGCTGCGCATCAAGCCGATCACCGCCACCATGCAAATAGCCACAATGATCAACACGATAAATGACCACAACTTGGTTGCAATCTTCATTCCACTGAGTCCCATACGACGCCCCGTTTTATTAAACAATTCAATTATCGCGGCAAATTTAACATTTGCAACAATAAATTAGTAAATACCCGTTGTCAGTATCCTCGGCATTAATGCGCCTTGTCCCAATTGGGACCAACCCCTACTTCCGCCAACAAAGGCACTTTGAGTGCCGCCACCCCCGCCATGAGCGCGGGGATTTCAGTGCGGACCCATTCCACCTCTGCTTCGGGCACCTCGAATACCAATTCATCATGCACCTGCATGATCATCTTGGTGGACTTATTTTGAGCATCCAGTACCTGCTGCACTTTGACCATGCTCAACTTGATCAAATCTGCCGCGGTGCCCTGCATCGGTGCGTTGATAGCCGCTCGCTCCAGCCCCGCCAGTTGGGCACCCTTCGCGTTTTTGATGCCGGCAAGCTGCAGCCGGCGGCCGAACACGGTTTCCACATAGCCTTGGCGCTTGGCCAGCTCACGGGTGGACTCCATGTAGGTTTTCACGCCGGGGTAGCGCTCAAAGTAGCGTTGGATGTAGTTTTTGGCCGCCGTGTTGTCGATGCCCAAGTTGCGCGCCAGCCCAAAGGCGCTCATGCCGTAGATCAACCCGAAGTTGATGACCTTGGCGTAGCGGCGCTGCTCACTGCTCACCTGATCCACCGGCACGCCAAACACCTCGGCCGCCGTGGCGCGGTGCACATCCAGCCCCTGATGAAAGGCGCCCAAGAGTGCCTCATCACCGCTGATGTGCGCCATGATGCGCAACTCAATCTGGCTGTAATCGGCACTGGCAATCACACTGCCTGCAGGTGCCACAAAGGCCTCGCGGACGCGGCGGCCTTCGGCGGTGCGGATCGGAATGTTTTGCAGGTTGGGGTCGTTGCTACTCAAGCGACCGGTCACGGCCACCGCCTGCGCGTAATGGGTGTGCACACGCCCTGTGCGGGGCAACGCCAGTTGGGCCAACTTGTCGGTGTAGGTGCCTTTGAGCTTGGCGAGACCCCGGTGCTCCAGCAGCTTGGCCGGTAGCGGATAGTCCTCCGCCAGTTTCTCCAGCACTTCTTCATCAGTGCTGCGCGCACCGGTGGCAGTTTTCTTCACCACCGGCATGCCCAGCTTGTCGAAGAAAATTTCGCCCAGCTGCTTGGGGCTGCTCAGGTTGAAGGGTTGGCCGGCAATCTCATAGGCCTCGGTTTCCAGTTGCAGGATGCGCTGGCCCAGTTCGTGGCTTTGGGCCGCCAGCGTGGGCGCATCGATCAGCACGCCATTGCGCTCAATGCGGTACAGCGCTTCGCTGCTGGCGATCTCCAGCTCGTAAATGAACTTCAGTTTGTCGTTGGCCTCGATCTGCGGCCAGAGGGTCAAGTGCACATCCAGCGTCTGGTCTGAATCTTCACAAGCGTATTCGGCGGCTTTGGCAATGTCTACTTGGTCAAAGCTGATCTGGTTGACGCCTTTGCCGCACAGGTCTTCAAAGCTGATACCGCTGCGCCCCAAGTGGCGCTCGGCCAAGCTCGCCAGCCCATGGGGCTTGTCGGCTTCGAGCACATAGCTCTGCAGCATGGTGTCATGCGCATAGCCCTGCACTTCGATGCCATGGTTGGCAAACACATGGCGGTCGTACTTAATGTGCTGACCCAGCTTCAAGGCTTGCGGGTTCTCCAGCCAGGGCTTGAGCTTGGCCAGCACCGCGTCGCGGTCCAACTGCTCCGGCGCGCCGGGGTAACGGTGCGCCACCGGGATGTAGGCCCCTTTGCCCGGCTCGGTGCTGAAGCTGATACCGACGATCTCGGCGCGCATTTCATCCAGCGAGGTGGTTTCGGTATCCAAGGCCGTCAGCGGGGCCGCGTGAATGCGCGAGATCAGGGCATCCAAAGCCTCGAATGAAAAGATGGTTTCGTATTCCACCGTGCTCACGCGGGATGCGGGCACCGCAGTCTCGCCAGCAGGCTCGTCAAACAAGCCGGGCTCCGAGGTGCGGGCCGAGGGCGCTGGAGCGGCGGCCGCAGCTTCAGCGCCACCTACGGACTTCGCCAGCCCCTTGAAGCCGTATTTCTCATAAAAAGCACGCAGAGCGCCCGTATCCTGTGCGCCAGCAGCTATCGAATCCATAGCAGGCAAGCCATCAACCCAACCCGTGAGGTCGCAGTCGGTCTTGATAGTCAGCAGTGTGCGGCCGGTGGGCAACCAGTCCAAGGCCTTGCGGAGGTTCTCGCCCACCACACCGCCGATGTGGGCGGCGTTGTCCACCACGCCTTGTAGCGAGCCGTATTGCTGCAGCCACTTCACCGCCGTCTTGGGGCCGACCTTGGCCACGCCGGGTACGTTGTCCACCGTGTCGCCCACCAGGGTCTGGTAGTCCAGCATCAGGCGGGCGGGCACGCCGAACTCGGCTTCCACCCCGGCCAGGTCGCGGCGCTTGCCGTTCATGGTGTCGATGATGGTGATGTGCTCATTGACCAGCTGCGCCAAGTCCTTGTCACCGCTGCTCACGATCACTTCAATGCCTTGCGAGGCGGCAGTGGCCGCTAGCGTGCCGATCACGTCATCCGCTTCCACGCCGGGCACGTCCAGCACGGTCCAGCCCAGCAAGCGCACGATTTCGTGGATGGGTGCGATCTGGCTGCGCAGATCGTCGGGCATCGGGTCGCGGTGGGCTTTGTACTCGGGATAAATCTCGTCGCGGAAGGTCGGGCCTTTGGCATCGAAGACGCAGGCCACATAGTCGGCCGGGTATTCCTTGCGCAGGCTGTTCATCATGTTGATCATGATGCGCACTGCACCGGTTTTCTGGACGGTGCCGTCAGGCAGCGTCACGCTCATGTTGTCCCCGCCGGCAAAAAAGGCGCGATACAAATAGCTGGAGCCATCCACCAGCAGCAGGGTTTTCTTGGGTTCGGTCATAAGGGGATATTGTGCCCCCACGCTCCGCCACTTCGTGGGTCGCTGCCCCCCAAGGGGGTGCATCCGCCTTGGGGCGGCCCGGCGGCGGATGTTGTGCCCCGCGCAGGGCGAGGTATGCCCAAAGCCGGCACGCCCCGCCACCCTACAATTGCCCCATGGCGGTTTACACAGAGGTCTCGCTTGACGAGGCCAGCACTTTTCTTTCCTCCCTGCAATTGGGCACTCTCCAAACCATGGAGGGCTGCTCCGGCGGCATTGAGAACACCAACTACTTTGTCACTACCGACCAGGCGCCCTATGTGCTGACCCTGTTCGAGCGGCTGACGGCGCAGCAGTTGCCGTTTTACCTGCGGCTGATGAAGCACTTGGCGTTTCATGGCATTCCCGTGCCGGACCCTGCAGCCAACCGCGATGGCGATGTGTTGCACAGCCTGAACGGCAAACCTGCCGCCGTGGTGAACCGCCTTAAAGGCAAAAGTGAACTTGCTCCGGGTGTGGACCACTGCCAGCAAGTGGGCGCCATGCTCGCACGCATGCACCTCGCGGGCCATGACTTCGGCATGCAACAACCCAACCTGCGGGCGCTTGCATGGTGGAATGAGACGGTACCGGTTGTGCTGCCACACCTGGAAGCGCCCCAAGCTGCGCTGATCCAGAGTGAGCTGGCTTACCAGAACCATGTCGCCGCACAGAGCGCCTACACCGCCCTGCCGCGCGGCGCTATCCACGCGGACTTGTTCCGCGACAACGTGATGTTTGACAAGGTGAATGGGGAACCGCGCCTGAGCGGTTTCTTTGACTTTTACTTTGCCGGCACCGATGCGTGGCTGTTCGATCTGGCGGTGTGCCTCAATGACTGGTGTATCGACCTGCCCACCGGAGTCGCCGATCTGGAGCGCAGCCGCGCGTTTGTCCAAGCCTACGAAAGCGTGCGCCCCTTGACACCGCAAGAGCGCGAACTGTTCCCCGCGATGTTGCGGGCCGGCGCACTGCGCTTTTGGCTCTCGCGCCTGTGGGATTGGTACCTGCCGCGCGAAGCCTCTATGCTCAAACCCCACGACCCGACCCACTTTGAGCGGGTGCTGAAGCAACGTATTGCGATGCCACTCACGCTTTCCACCTTCATGAATCCAGAGCCCCACACCGCATGAAACTCCAGATCGTCCCCCCAAGCCAAGGTGTCCTGTGGTTCAAGCAAGGGGTGCGCACATTTTTGCGCCAACCCCTGGCCTTCACCGGCCTGTTTTTTATGTTCATGGCGGCGATATCGCTCTTGAGCCTTTTGCCGGTGATCGGAACACCTTTGGCGTTGGCACTGCTGCCGGCAGCTACCCTGGGGCTCATGGCCGCCACGCAGATCGCGGAGCAAGGCCAATTCCCGATGCCCCAAGTGCTGATCGCCGGCTTCCGCGCAGGCAAAGAGCGACTGCGCTCCATGGTGGTGCTGGGCGTGCTCTATGCCGTGGGTTTTATTCTGGTCATGGGTATTTCTGCCACGGTGGATGGGGGACAGTTTGCCCGCGTGTACCTGCTGGGCGGTGAGCTGTCGCCCGAGGTCGTGCTGCAAGGCGATTTTCAGTCTGCCGCGTTGCTGGCCATGGTGCTGTATCTGCCCTTGTCCTTGCTGTTTTGGCATGCGCCAGCGTTGGCGCATTGGCATGGCATCACCCCCTTGAAGAGCCTATTTTTCAGTGCTGTTGCTTGCCTTCGGAACTTCTGGGCTTTTACGGTCTTCGGCTTGGTTTGGATGGCCGCGTTTCTCGGGGTCGCCATGAGTGTGGCGATTTTGGTGAGTTTGCTAGGTAGCCCCGCCCTGATTAACGCCATCATGTTCCCGGCTGGCCTCGCCTTGGCGACCATGTTTTTCACTTCGTTTTACTTCACCTTCCGGGATTGCTTTGAAGCACCCGATACGACTGACCCGGAACCCGGGGCCTGAGTCGTATTTGTAGCGCCCTCTCACACACAAGAGGGCAACACGGCAAGGGGGCCACGCCTCCCTGCCGGACGTAAGGCTCAAGGGTTGGCCTTACGGTAAGCCGCGATGGCTTTCTCCAAGTCTTGGTACTCCTCGCACGAGCGATTGCCACAAATCTTTTCAAGATCGGCCAAATGCTGTGCAGCCTGCGCGGGTTTGCGGTCCATCAGGTAGGCCTCGCCGATGTACTCATGGGCGCCCTTGTGCTGGGGATTGAGCTTGAGCGCGATCTTGTAGTGCTCAAAGGCCTTGGCAAGGTCCGGCTTGTCCTGTTTGCGGTACGAAAACGCTAGCAAGTTGTGAGCATCCGCGTTGCCGGGCTCTTCTGACACCACGTTTTGGGTTTCGAACTTGGCGGTCCGCCAATCCGACTTGGCAATGGCATCCCGCGCCGCTTTCATGCGCTGATTGACTGTGGGTACGTTCATCACAGGGGTATCTGCGGCTTGTGCGAAACCGCTTACCAACAGCATTGCCAACAACAACTTTTTCATGAGTGCTCCAACAGAAAGGGGAATCCCAATGTAGCCATTCTGGAATACCTGAGCACAGGTGGATGTGTCACAAAGCTGAAACATCAACGTCGCACATTAATGGAGCTAATTTAACTTGAGGCACCTAGCATGACCGACAACACCCGCTCCTCCAGCGACATTTTCAACAACGAAGACTCCAACACCACCGCGAACCCGCATATAGACCAGATCATGTCGGCCCGCCTGAACCGCCGCGGCCTGCTGCTGGGCGGCATGGGCGTAGCAGCCACCTCGCTCTTTGGTGCTGGCGCACTCACCGGGTGCGCAACCGCATCCACCAGTGCTGGCGCTGCGACCGGCATGGCAGCGCCACTCTCCTCGTTAGGTTTCACGGCTGTGGGCAAGAGCCTGGCTGACAAAGTGGTGGTGCCAGCGGGTTACAACGTGCAAGTCATCTACGCACTCGGTGATCCACTCAAGGCCAGCACTGCTGCCTTCAAGAACGACGGCACTGACACCGACTGGGACAACCGCGCTGGCGATCACCACGACGGCATGGACATTTATTACATCGATGCCAACGGGCGGTACACCGAGAATGAAACCGGCCGCGCCGTGCTGTGTGTGAACCATGAGAGCTCTGCCGACGCGCACTTCATGCATCCCAATGGCCAAACGTCCAATGGCGTTGTGGGCAAAAAATTCACCCAATTTGGCGACTGGGACCTGGGCACCCGTCCCGAGTTGGAAGTGCTCAAAGAGATCAACCACCACGGCGTGTCGGTGGTCGAGATCGTCAAAACACTGCAAGGTTGGCGCATCAAGCAAGACTCACCGCTGAATCGCCGCATCACCGCACAAACGCCTGTGCGCATCAGTGGCCCCCGCGCCCACATCGATGCGATCCGCAGCTTCATGGTCACCCGCTGGGACACGGCGGGTGCCATGGCGCGTGGCACGCTGAACAACTGCGGCCATGGCAAAACGCCATGGGGCACTTATTTGGGCTGCGAAGAAAACTGGGCTTATTACTTTCAGACGACGGCCAATGGGGCTGCATTGCCGGCCAAAGAAGTGGCCGCACGCAAGCGCTACGGCGTGCCGGCAGCGGCTCCAGCAGCAGGCGCCAAACAAGCGCCAAGTCAGGGCTGGCATACCGTGTCGGCCACCGACGACCGTTTTGCCCGCTGGAACCTGGCGGCCACCGGTGCCAACGCTGAGCGTGATTTCCGCAACGAAGCCAACACTTTTGGTTTTAACGTTGAAATTGACCCACTGGCCCCCAACTCCACACCCGCCAAACGCGTGGCCATGGGCCGCTTCGCCCACGAAGCTGCTGTGTGCAGCGTGCCTGTGGCGGGTCAGCCGTTGGCTTTCTACATGGGTTGTGATTCACGCAACGAATACATCTACAAGTTTGTGAGCACTGCGGTGTGGGACCCCCGCGATGTGGGTGGCGGCTTGGTGGCCGGTGACAAGTATTTGAGCGAAGGCAAGTTGTACGCCGCCCGCTTTGACGCCACAGGCCAAGGTGAATGGCTGGAGCTGACCATCGCTGACCCGCGCATTGCCAACCACAGCACCTACAAGTTCGCCAATCAGGGTGATGTGTACATCAACGCACGCTTTGCAGCAGACGCCGTGGGCGCGACCAAGATGGACCGCCCGGAGTGGGGCGCCGTGAACTACCGCAACGGAGAGGTTTACTTCGCATTGACCAACAACAATGCGGCCAACCGCACGCCCACCAAAGTGGATGCGGCCAACCCACGCGCTTACATGGACTTGGACGGGAAAAAAGGCACGGGCAACCCGCATGGCCACATCATCCGCTTCAAAGAGCCTGGCCACCAAGCCTCGGCCAAGACCTTTGCTTGGGACATCTTCTTGTTCGGCGCTGAAGAAGACTCGGGCGATGCCAACTTGTCGGGCCTGACCGCCAAGAATGCGTTCTCGTCGCCAGACGGCTTGTGGTTCAGCAAAGCCACCGGCATTTGCTGGATTCAGACCGATGACGGCGCTTTCACCGACGAGACCAACTGCATGATGCTGGC
>DGQR01000164.1 GCA_002390825.1 Rhodoferax sp. UBA4409 | reverse complement strand
GGGCGACGTGGTGCGTGGCCCGATGCTGGCGCACAAGGCGGAAGAAGAGGGCGTTGCCGTGGCTGAGCGCATTGCCGGTCAGCACGGACACGTCAATTTCAACACTATCCCTTGGGTGATTTACACCAGCCCTGAGATCGCATGGGTCGGCCGCACGGAGCAACAGCTCAAGGCGGATGGCGTGGCTTACAAGGCCGGTCAGTTCCCGTTCCTCGCGAATGGTCGCGCACGCGCGTTGGGCGACACCACCGGTTTCGTGAAGGTCTTGGCCGATGCCACGACCGACGAAATCCTGGGCGTTCACATCGTTGGCCCGCAAGCCTCCGAGCTGATCTCTGAAGCGGTGGTGGCCATGGAGTTCAAGGCCAGTGCGGAAGACATCGCACGCATCTGCCATGCACACCCCTCCTTGAGTGAGGCCACCAAGGAAGCGGCGTTGGCTGTGGACAAGCGTACGCTGAACTTCTGATCGGTTTTTTTGCCAAATAAGCTGCTAGCCCGCATGAATAATGCGCTAGCAGCTTCTCTTTTTGTAGCATACCGGAGTAAGCCTTGAGCGTTAAAGAAGCCTACGAGGCGGAGTTGAAGGTCCGTGGATACACGGCCGACCCTGCACAGTTGCGTGCCGTGGAGGCTCTGGAGCGCTGTGCCAGCGATTGGGCTGCTTACAAAGCGAAGCGCTCGAATGCCCTCAAGAAGCTGATCAATCGGCCCGAGATCCCAAAGGGCGTATATATGTTTGGCGGGGTAGGGCGGGGAAAGAGCTTCCTGATGGATTGCTTTTTCAATGCCGTTCCGCTCAAGCGCAAAACCCGCTTGCATTTCCATGAATTCATGCGCGAGGTACACCACGAACTGGTGAACCTGCAAGGCACGGTGAATCCGCTGGATGAGCTGGGTAAGCGCATGTCCAAGCGTTACCGCTTGATTTGCTTTGACGAGTTCCACGTGGCGGACATTACCGATGCCATGATCCTTCACCGTTTGCTCAACGCCCTGTTTGACAACGGCGTAGGCTTTGTGACGACCTCGAATTTCAAGCCGGATGACCTCTACCCCGGCGGCCTGCACCGGGACCGCATCTTGCCTGCCATTGCCTTGTTGAACGCGAAGCTTGAGGTGCTCAACGTGGATAACGGGACCGATTACCGCCGGCGCACCCTGGAGGATGCCAAGCTTTACCACGTGCCCAATGGCCCGGTGGCAGATGCAGCGATGACGGCCACCTTCAATGCATTGGCCGAGCAGCATGATGAAGACCCTCTGCTGCATATCGAGTCGCGCCATATCGGCGCGGTGCGCAAGGCAGGGGGCGTAGTGTGGTTTGACTTCAAGACCTTGTGTGGTGGTCCCCGCTCGCAAAATGATTACCTCGAAATCGCCTCACGTTTCCACACCGTCTTCCTAAGTGGTGTGCCGCACATGCCGGTGCGCATGGCATCCGAAGCCCGGCGCTTCACCTGGTTGGTGGACGTGCTCTATGACCGCCGCGTGAAACTGATCATGTCTGCAGATGTGGCCCCGGAGCAGTTGTATACCGAAGGCCCCATGTCGCATGAGTTTCCGCGCACCGTGTCTCGCTTGACAGAAATGCAGTCCAAAGAATTTTTGGAGCTTGAGCGTCGTACAGTGGACACTCGATTGACATGAAAATTTTGTCCTTGGTGGTCCGCTTGGTCTTGCTGCAGGCAGTTTTCTTGCCAGCCTTTGCTGATTCGCTGGAGGCAGTAGAGGCAGAGCGACAGCAGTTGCAGTTCGAAGGTTCTCGTATCGAGTCGGCGTGCTATGACCGGTTTGCGGTCAATGCCTGCTTGTCAAAGTGGGGCGCTGAACGGCGTGCTCGCGCTGCCGCCTTGCGCAAGCGTGAACTCGCTTTGCGTGATGCAGAGCGGACGGAGCGCACACGCGAACAGCTGGAACGGCTTGAGGACAAGAAAACCGAGCAAACCAAGCGGCTCGAAGAAATGGCCAATGACCCTGTCGCGGAGCGCGTACCCAAAACAGCGCCGGTGCCACAGCCCCTTGACCGACCAGAAGTAAATGACTCGCCGGCTGCGATCAGCCCGGAGCAAGCCCAAGCCAATCGCGCGGCGTTCGACGCCAAACTGGAAGAAGCTGCACGCCGCAAAGCCGAGGTAGAGAAGCGCATCCAAGACAAGCCCGACAGGGCAGAGCCGCTTCCGATCAATCAGTGACCTCGAAGGCCGGTCGGGAACTCCTCTTAATGCTGAAGGGTTTCGACTTTGACAATCACGACAGACAAGTTGTCACCGCCGCCATGGGCCCGCGAACGCGCTTTCTCGATCAAAAACTCGGTAGCCTCGCGGGCGGAGAGTGTGGAGAGCACGGAGCCCAGTTCGCCATTGTTGAAGTAGTGCCAAACTCCGTCGCTGCACGCCATGAGTACATCGCCCGCCCGGAGCTGCGGGATAAAGTGAAAATCGATGGGGGGATCGTTCTCAGTACCGAGGCAGCCCATCAAGATATTTGACTGGGGGTGGGTAGCGGCCTGTTCTTCCGTGATTTCCCCACGATTGATCAAGGCCTGCACGTAAGAATGGTCCATGGTTCGTTTAACGAACCGGTTTCCATGGAACTGGTAAACCCGGGAGTCGCCGGTATGGGCCCAATGACAGTCGCCGCCGGGATTGATCAAGAACGCTGCAAGGGTGCTGTGCGGCTCTTCTTCTGAGGAAATCGCGGTCAACTTGATCACGATATGCGCTTCTTCCACCACTTGGCGCAATGTAACGGCAGCATCGTCTGTTGCGGGATCGTAGCGCTCAAAAAGCTGCTTCGCTGTGAGCATGACCTGGTCTGAGGCTTTCCTGCCGCCACTGCGTCCACCCATGCCGTCAGCCACGATCGCCAAAATGCATCCGTTCACCCTCGGATGCTTGAATAGCGAGACTTGGTCCTGCTGATATTCGCGGTCACCCTTGTGGATGCCGGTAGAGGCGCTGAGGCGGTAACCAGAGGACATGGAGTGGTGCTTGCAAAAAAATCGGTCGTGTGCCGGTATGGCAGGCCGTATTATCGAGCGGCCGTTGCTTCTGGCGGTCAGTTTAACCACCTTGTCGGCCGCTTTTACCTTTGGAAACTAATCTACATTCACCTGAGCGTCGGCTCATTGAGCTCCGTATGGCGCACAGCGATCTTGACGCATGCATTGACCTCGCATCTTCGCAAGGTGGTATCAAAGATGAGTTGCTGCTTCAGCGCCTCAAAAAACGGCGCTTGGGGTTGCGCGATGCCATTTTCCAGCTGCAGCGCAGTTTGGGTCCGAACGAATCCGCCTGATGTCTCAAGTGGTTGCTGCCGTTGAGGCTGTGTTCAGTGATGCGGGCGCGCTCGCACAATCCGTCCCGGAGTACGTGCCTCGCGTAGGGCAGATCCAAATGGCGCGAGCGGTCGCTCAAACTATGGAAACCGGCGAAACACTTGTTGTGGAAGCCGGCACAGGGATCGGGAAGACATATGCCTATCTCGTTCCCTCGCTGCTCAGCGGGCATAAGGTGTTGATATCCACCGCTACCAAAGCGCTGCAGGACCAGTTGTTCGGTCGCGACATTCCGGCGGTCATAGCCATGCTAAAAAGCCCGGCCCGAGTGGCACTGCTCAAGGGTCGTAGTAGTTATCTTTGCCTGCACCGGCTGACTAATGCGCGGCATGACGGCATGCTGCAGACCGCGGCGCCGTTGCGTTTGTTGGGGCAAGTCGAGCAATGGGCGGTATCGACCCGTTTCGGGGATGTTGCAGAGGTGCCTGCTTTGGAGGAGTCTGCCCAAGTTTTACCGTTAGTGACCTCCACCCGGGAAAACTGCGGAGCATCCAAGTGCCCCCGTTATACCGATTGTTTTTTGTACAAGGCGCGGCGTGACGCCATGAATGCCGACATGGTGGTGATCAACCACCATTTGTTCTTTGCTGATGCGAATGTGCGTGAGTCCGGAGTGGCCGAATTACTGCCCACCGTGAACACGGTGGTCTTTGATGAAGCGCACCAACTCAATGACATCGGTGTTCAGTTTTTGGGGCGTCAATGGTCGACAGGCCAGGCCTTGGCTTTGGGGCGCGATGTGGTCTTTACGGGTGCACAGTGCGCGCGCGGACTTGCCGATTGGCCTTACCTAGTCGAGCAGATGGAAATGGCCGTAGTTGCCCTGCATGCGGTGTTCACGGAGCAAGGGGGCGCGCCGCAGCGTGCCTTGTGGGCGCTTGGAGTTCCAGACGGTTTGTCCCCTGCGATTTGGAGTTCGCGGATGGTGCGCTTTGTGGACACGATCCGGACGCTCACGATGGCGCTCCAGGGGGTGTGCGATGCGCATCCTGATTTGCGAACCCTTTTTGAGCGTGCAAGAGCGCTCTTGGAGCAGGTCGAGCGTGCGCTTCTTCCGGTTCAGGACGGGCTGATTCGCTGGGTGGAGTCGGGTGCACGTTTGCGGTGCGTGGAGTCTCCGATGGATATCTCTGAGGCGATGCAAGCCAAGGTGGTCTCGGGTGGTGGGGTTGATTCGCTCAAGTCGTGGGTCTTTACTTCGGCCACCTTGGGTGTGGGTAACGACTTGGACTGGTTTCTTGCATCTAGCGGATTACAAGACGCGGCTTGCTTGCGGATCCCGAGCCCATTCAACTACTCGCAACAAGCGGCTTTGTATGTTCCCAAGTCGTTTGCGCTCCCATCCTCTCAACAACACAGCAGCGCCGTAGCGGCACTGGTGGCGCAGTCGGCGCAGTTACTCGGGGGGCACACGATGGTACTGACCACCACATTGCGTGCCATGCGGCACATCGCAGACAGCATACGCAAGCTGTTGCCTGAGCACTTAGACATTCGTGTGATAGTGCAAGGCGAAGCTTCAAAGCGCGACTTGCTCAATCACTTTCAGTCAAAGCATGGGTCTGGTTTGATATTGGTGGGGTCGGCCACGTTTTGGGAAGGCGTCGATATTGCCGGGCGCGCTTTGCAACTGTTGGTCATCGACAAAATTCCATTTGCACCGCCCGACGACCCCTTGTTGCAGGCGCGCTGCGCCAAGGTGGAGGTCGAAGGGGGAAGCTCGTTCAATGAGGTTCAGCTGCCGATGGCAGGAATCGCCCTAAAACAAGGTGTTGGCCGCTTGATACGCCGGGAATCCGACCGCGGCGTTTTGGTGGTCTGTGATCCCCGCTTGCGCACGATGGGGTATGGTCGAAAGTTGCTCTCTGCTTTGCCCGCCATGCGTCCCTTGTCTGAAGAGGCTCAGTATTACGCAGCGCTTGGCGAACTTACCAAAGCTTCCACCACGGATTGGAGTTAGCCTTTCCACCGCCAGCAACAAACTCCGATTGCGGGTAGTTTCTGTCGAGGATTCGCTTTGCATCGTCCCGCAACTGAACCATGCCCAGCGCGTCGTACGATTTGTACAAAATAAACAATGCTTCCTCGGTCGCGGGTACATCCCGGTAATCTGTCAGGCATTGTTGGGCGCGGTTTGCGGCTGCTAGGTAGGCGCCCCGCTTGTAGTAATAGCGTGCCACATGCACTTCAGACTGTGCCAGTGAGCCCACGATGTAGTTCATGCGTTGGCGTGCATCGGGGGTGTATTTCGAGTCGGGAAAGCGTGAGGTCAATTCTTTGAAAGATTCGAACGATTCTTTGGCCGCTTTTTGATCACGTTCTGCCAGATCCTGGCGAGTAACCGCCGATAGCAAGCCCAAGTCATCGTTGAAGTTCACGATGCCCTTCAAGTAGATCGCATAGTCCAAAGCCGGGCTGGCTGGGTGGAGTTTGATAAATCGCTCTAGTGTGGCCAGAGACTGCGCCTGTTCGCCAGCCTTGAAGTGGGCGTAGGCTCTATCGAGTTGGGCTTGCTGTGCCAATGGAGTTCCTGCCGCGCGCGCTTCCAGCTTCTCCAGTAAGGGCACCGCTTTGTCCCATTGTGAGGAGCCCATTTCGTCTTTTGCCTCCGCGTACAAGCGATTCGGGCTCATGCCTGCGGTTTTGTCAACGGGAGCACTGGAGCAGGCCACGAGCAGACTGGCCAAAGCCGCCAGCATGGGGGCATAAACGACCGATAATTTCGCACGCAGCATTTTGGGGACCTTCTTGATACAGACCACGGGAATTATATCGACGCACTCTGCGGAACAAGAGGCGGAAGACCCCTCGGATATCGCGGGTGAAACGGAGCTGCGGCACCTCGTTTTCTCGGCGGATGTCCATGGCGAGCGCTTGGATCGCGCGCTCGCTTTTCATGTGGAAGAATTCTCGCGCAGCTATTTGCAGCAGCTGATAGAGCTGGGGTTGGTGCAACTGAATGGTCGCGTGGTCTTGAAGACTTCAGTCAAGGTCAAGGTAGGCGACTCTGCAGTGATTGAACTGCGCCCGACGCCTCAAAGCCAGGCTTTCAAGCCTGAGTCCATGTCTCTGGATGTGGTGTACGAGGATGAGCATGTTCTGGTGATCAACAAACCACCCGGTTTAGTGGTTCACCCGGCGCCGGGCAACTGGAGTGGAACTTTGTTGAACGGCTTGCTGGCTTACAGTGCTCACGCGGCTTTGGTTCCTCGTGCCGGTATTGTCCATCGCTTGGACAAGGACACCAGTGGCTTGATGGTGGTGGCACGCACACGGCTTGCCATGGATTTTTTGGTGAGGGCAATTGCGGCCAGGGAGGTCAGTCGCCAGTATTTCGCGATCGCCCACAAGGCATGGCCGTGGCAGGGGCTAAAGACTGTCAGCGCGCCGATTGGTCGGGATCCGCGAAACCGATTGAGAATGGCGGTGGTGGATTTGGGTTTACACGCGGGCAAAGAAGCCAGAACGGACTTTGAATTGCTGTCAACCAGTCAGGTCGCTTGCTGGGTTCGCTGTATTTTGCACACCGGCCGCACGCACCAGATCCGGGTCCACATG
This sequence comes from Rhodoferax sp. UBA4409, assembly GCA_002390825.1. Taxonomy (GTDB): domain Bacteria; phylum Pseudomonadota; class Gammaproteobacteria; order Burkholderiales; family Burkholderiaceae_C; genus Allorhodoferax. The sequence goes on along the minus strand of DGQR01000164.1, from coordinate 4,242 downwards.
GCGCACCTCGGACACCCTTTGGTCGCTGACCCGGTTTATGGTGGTGCCCCGGCGGCGGATATGGGTCGACAAGCCTTGCATGCCTGCCGACTGGCATTTCAACATCCTGTTACAGGGGCCAATTTGACTTTTGAGTCGCCACCGCCGCCCGATTTCTTGGCACTTTCTGTTCAATTGGGGCTCGGTTACAATCCTGCTACCAAACCGGGAGGTTTGTAACTACGTTTCACGTAGGGTAGTCGATCCAAGCAAGCAGCTTCTCCTACCTAGTGCGGTTGACTCCGGTCCGCAACAAACACCGGTTTCCATCTTTGAGTCCAGACTATGAACATGGTCGATGCTAAGCGTGTGCTCGAAACCGCTTTGATTTGTTCACCTCAGCCTTTGACGGTTCGCGTGCTGAGAGAGCTATTTGCCGATGAAATCGGTGCAGATACGGTCAAGTCCTTGTTGCTGGAACTCCAGATGGAGTGGGCTGAGCGCGGTGTAGAGTTGGTGAGTGTGGCCTCTGGCTGGCGATTTCAGAGCCGTCCCGAGATGCGGGAGTTTCTGGACAGGCTACACCCGGAGAAGCCCCCCAAGTACACCCGTGCGACGCTGGAGACTTTGGCCATCATCGCTTACCGGCAACCGGTTACGCGTGGGGACATGGAAGACATTCGGGGAGTCACGATCAGTTCACTGTTGATCAAACAGTTGGAGGATCGGGGTTGGGTAGAAGTTATCGGGCATCGTGAGGCGCCCGGGAGGCCGGCGCTTTATGCGACAACGCGGCAGTTTTTGGACGATTTGGGCTTGAGTTCGTTGGATCAGCTTCCTTTGTTGGAGTCGCCAGATCGCGGCACAGACCCCGTGAAGGATTTTGGCGATATGTTGGGGGTTGCGGATCAGGCCTCCATGAAAGCCGAACCGTCCGAAGGTCAACAGTTAACTATGCCATTGCAAGCGACTTCGCATGCAGTGGAAAACGGAACATCACTATGAACGATAACGACAATATCAATGACGCTGAAGCTTCTCAGGAGATTGAAGCCCCCGCTCCATCGGACAACACTTCTGTGAAAGTGGGAGGGAACCGCTTTGATGATGTGATCTCCGGCCAATTCGATGCAGATGAAACCGCAGAAGATGTCAGCTTGCCCAAGCGGGTTTTGGCGCCGCTCGCCGAGACCCCGAAGTTGCATAAAGTACTTGCCCAGTCGGGAATGGGGTCGCGGCTTGAAATGGAGCAGCTGATTCTCGAAGGGCGGATTTCGGTGAACAACGAACCTGCCCACATCGGGCAGCGGATTCAGTTTGGTGACAACATCAAGGTCAACGGTAAGCCGATTCGCTTTCGAATCGACCCGCCACCTGCACGCGTGATTGCGTATCACAAGCCAGTCGGTGAGGTAGTGACCCATGATGACCCCCAAAATCGGCCCACTGTGTTTCGCCGTTTGCCAAAGCTCCACCAAGGGAAGTGGCAATCCGTCGGGCGATTGGATTTGAATACAGAAGGCTTGTTGTTGTTTACCAGCTCGGGCGAGTTGGCTAACAATCTGATGCATCCGCGATTCGGCTTGGAGCGCGAATACGCAGTGCGTGTTTTGGGCGCCCTCACGAAAGAGGAAAAGCAAGCCTTGATAAGCGGCGTTCAACTGGACGACGGAATCGCACAATTTGGCTCCATTGAAGACGGCGGTGGTGAAGGATCCAACTGCTGGTACCGGGTCACAATCTCTGAAGGGCGCAACCGCGAGGTTCGCCGCATGCTGGAGTCTGTCGGGCATGCTGTAAGCCGACTCATCCGGATTCGCTACGGCGCCATGGTGCTTCCACGGGGTCTTAAGCGCGGTGCTTGGATGGAATTGGATGAATCTGACATCCGCTTGCTGATGCAGGCAGCTGGAACACCCAAACCCCGTCTCCATGAAGAGGGAGCTGCCGGTGGCGGTGGTGCACGCTCGCGTGGGCGCGGCGGTCGGCAGGGCGGGCGTGGTCCGGCGTATCCGAGGGATGCTGCGCCACCAACACCTCCAGCCCGTCAAGGACGGGGAAAACCCCCTCGTCAAGCCACACGCCAAGAGGGTAGTGGTCAACCTGATCCGATGAAAACATCTTTAGGTTACATCGGTGCAGACAGCTTTTCGCGACAGCGGCAAGAGGCAAGCGGCCGAGGTCGCCCGGGTGGCGGTCAGCGCCGATCGGGCGGCAGAAGTCGTTAATGCGAGTGTTAAACTCGCCGGCTTTGTCCATCTAGGGCAAATACAATTTTTTTCTAATCGGGAATTACTATGGCAATCGAACGCACACTTTCTATCATCAAACCTGACGCAGTCGCCAAGAACGTGATCGGTCAGATCTACGCTCGTTTTGAAGCCGCTGGACTGAAGGTTGTGGCTGCACGCATGGCACACCTGTCGCGCGGCGAGGCAGAAGCTTTTTACGCTGTGCACAAAGAGCGTCCTTTCTTCAAGGACTTGGTGGACTTCATGGTCTCCGGTCCCGTGATGATCCAAGCCTTGGAAGGCGAAGGCGCAATCGCTAAAAACCGCGACCTCATGGGCGCAACTGACCCTAAAAAGGCTGCTGCAGGTACCATCCGCGCTGACTTTGCTGACAGCATCGATGCCAACGCAGTGCACGGCTCTGACGCTCCAGAAACTGCGGCTGTGGAAATCGGCTTCTTCTTTGCCGGTATGAACGTTTACTCGCGTTAATTCAGTATGGCGGTCAACCTGCTCGATTTCGACCTCGAGGGTCTGGCCGCCTTCTGCGAAAGCTTAGGCGAGAAAAAGTTTCGCGCAACCCAACTATTTCGTTGGGTCCATCAAAAAGGCGCAGACCAATTTGATGACATGAGCGACCTCGCCCGATCTCTCAGAGACAAGTTAAAAGGCAATGCTGAAATCACCGCATTGCCAGTAATGACGCAGCATATATCTGCTGACGGAACCATCAAATGGCTGTTTGATGTCGGTGGTGGTGACGCTGTCGAAACAGTTTTTATCCCGGAGTCCGATCGAGGGACGCTTTGTATTTCCTCGCAGGCGGGTTGCGCGGTGGGTTGTCGTTTTTGCTCGACAGGCCACCAGGGATTCAGTCGAAATTTGAAGACGTGGGAGATTTTGGCGCAGTTGTGGTTTGCTGAGCACTTCCTGCGCAAGCATCTCGGGGTTCAAGAGCGCGTTATCTCCAATGTGGTGATGATGGGAATGGGTGAGCCACTCCTGAACTACGATGCGGTCTTAATTGCCTTGACGACGGCGAGATCCATGCCTTGGTAGGACCATCAGGAAGTGGCAAAACCAGTGTTCTGCGCTCGATTGCAGGTTTGCATCACCCCGAGATGGGCCATATCGAATGTGCCAATAGGGTTTGGCTCAATCGCGATTCTGCAAGAGGTCCCCGAGTGGCACAAGATGCCTCGCTGCGATCGTGCGGATTTTTGTTTCAGCAATATGCATTGTTTCCACATCTAAGTGCTCTCGAGAATGTTCGTATTGCTCTTCATAACAATGGAGAAAGCCGTGCTGAGCAAATACAGTGCGCGCGCGATTGGCTGGCACAACTGAATATTGCTGAGCTGGCCAACCGCCTACCTAGACAAATTTCTGGGGGGCAGCAACAGCGTGTTGCCCTGGCCCGCGCATTGGCGCGCTCTCCTAAAATCTTACTGCTCGACGAACCCTTCTCTGCCATTGATATTCCAGCTCGGCAAACTCTGTACCAAACCCTCGCTGAGTTACGTAAGCGTTTGCACATTCCAATTATTTTGGTAACCCATGATCTGCGTGAGGCGCATTTGCTCGCCGATCGCATCACCGTGATTGATCAAGGAGTAGGTTTGCAAACCGCCAATGCCAATGATTTGTTTGCTAAACCGCGCAATGCCAGGGTTGCGCAATTAGTCGGCATCCCCAATCTTTTTCAGGGAGTATTTAATGCAGGCAGATTGCAGTGGGGCTCTAGTCCATGGGCCTTCCAAATTACCGATAAGGGTAAGATCCCACCCCAATCCCAAGTGGCTTGGGTTATTCCGCAAGCCGGCTTAAGCGTTCACTCCACTTCACAGGATGGTCGTATTCCCTGCAGAGTAAAGCACATCAGTGCACTGGGACAAATTGCTGTGATCGAGTTTGTCATTGAGGCGATTGCAGAGACCCTAACCTGGGAAGCGTCTGCAGCCGAGGTAAGGCGTCTTGGTTTAGAGCAAGCCGCCTTGGTCCACTTAGAGTTCAATTGCGATTTAATCCACAT
>DGQR01000065.1 GCA_002390825.1 Rhodoferax sp. UBA4409 | reverse complement strand
CGCTCAACGCCATAGAAAATATGCCCCAAACCACGTCGCCCGATTACTTCAGAAGCCGGAACGCCTAAGAGCATGGCGCATGCTTTGTTGTAATGGGTAACAACGTGGTCCGCATCGATGACGAAAGTAGCAATTGGGCTGCCTTCAAAAAAACTTGAAGGATCTAGCGTATTGAGTCCAGAGTGCATATGCTGGTTCGAGTATTAAGTCTGATGAATGCTCTGAATGACTCCCCACAAAGCGTGGTGAAGAGCCACTGAATTTCAAAATACAGAATTTCACTCTCAAAAGCTCAATCTACACCGTTTTGCCTGCCCTATGGGACTGTTTTGCGCCTCTTGGCGTACTTGAAGCATCGCCTCGCGTGACACGCTACAGAACTGCCAAACCGCAGGAAACGCGTGAACTAGGCCACCGCCCCTTCCGCCCCCAAGCCCGCACGGCCAAGCAACGCGCCCGAGACGATCGAGATGGTGGTGATGTTCAATTGGTGCACTCAGCAGCGTGAGAAGTGGGAGCGCGGCCTGGCCACTCTGATAGGCCGGCTTCATTTGAATTCACTATAAATTTCATAGCTGCTCGCGCACACCCCACCTGCGCCACAGGCCAAGACAGCAAACTACCCGCCGAAAGGCTTCAGGTAAGAGGACGCTGAGCCCTGGGCATATCCCATCACCAGCAACTCTTTGGCGCGGGATGCGGCCACATAAAACAGGTTGCGCTCGTCCTGGGTCGTGTTGTCAAAGGTCTTCTTATTGCAGTCCGGGATGAACACGATACGGAACTCCAAGCCCTTGGCATCCTCAATGGTGGAGAGCCTGAGCTGGCGGTGTGCTGCACTGGGCTTTCTGAGCGTGTGGTCAAACATGTTCATGGCGCCCAAGAAGGCGTCAATCGACGTGTATTGGTTGGCCACCTTGCCCAGGCTGTCCAGTGCGTAGCGCACCTCTTCAAAGTCCGCCTCAGACACATAGATCTTCTGGCCGATGCGGTTGAAATCCAGCGCGTCCATGAAGTCTGTGATTTTCGAAGCTTCATTGCTCGCCGCAATTTCCAGGGCCGCGTGGATGGAGTGCTGGGTGTCTGGATCGGCGGCACCCAGTAAATCCGGAAACACAAACTGCCTGAAATTGTCTTCCGTGGCCGAATGGATGACCGCATCTGTCGCGTCTTGCGCATCAAGCACCGAGAGGTTGGCGCCCATGAATTCCCAAACGGCTTGCTTGGCCTCCAGGAGCGCGGGCGCAATGAATTTGCTCTGGTGGTCGACCGCGATCGCCAAGAGCATCCGCACAAATGCAATCTCCGGGCGCTGAAGGAAAGGCCGGAAGCCCACGGTCTGGTAGGTCATTCCTTTCAACAGCAACTCATGCTCAATGCCGACCGAGGCGCCCGGATGCCGCAGCAACACCGCAAAGTCGTCGCCCAGGGTGTTGGGGTCGACCTTGTGCTGCTGAATAAGCTGCGTGATCAGGTCTGCATTGGCCTTCGGACCATCGGCCAGCCGCAGGATGGCGTTCGAGGTGTGGCCCGGATCGGTGTTGTATTCCTTACGGGCGAATACCCCCAAGGGGCGGGCGATGGAGGGGCCGAACCGGCGGGTCACCGTCAACGGGAATGTGGCCACCTCGCCCAGCTCGCGGCTGAGGTCGGGCCCCAAGAAATACGAGTCCGCCCCGTTCTTGGCATGGATGACCTGATCCCTGTCACCCACACCCAAGAACGTGGCCCCCGGGTTGTGTTCCAGCAAGGCGCGGATGACGGTGAAAATCGCCCAGCCACAGTCGTGCATTTCATCAAGCACGACGGCTTCGATGCCCAGGCTGAGGGGGTGCTTGTCCCACGACCACGGTGCGTTTTCTGACAACAACCACCGCGCCATGTCGTAGGTTGCGTCCCCCGGGTACCGGAATGTGACTCTCTCGCCTTCCGGGTTGGCGAAGCCGGTTCTGTCCCGCTCGTACTGGAGAAAAACAGCAAGCGGGGTGAAGTCCACGCCCAGCTCGGCAGCCACCGCAGGGGTGCACCTGAAATCCTCTCCGTAGCGGGGGACGGCCAAAGTGCCTTTGAGCACCGCAAACTCTTCCAGCAGGTGCTCCACCGACAGCGCGCCGGTACCCTGAATTGAAAAGTCATTGGCAAACCTTTCTTGCGAAACCTCACGGGCTCGCAAGACCGCCTGCAGCACATAGGGCCGGACCTGCACTGCCCGCTCAAAGGTTTTAACCGGGTGCGCCCGCACGCCATCCTGAACCTCGGCTTCCACCCGTTTGAGACGGGTGGCACACAACGCATCCACCGTTCCCACACGCACCTTGGACGCCACCGCGTCGGGCATGCCGATGCGGTAAAACGCCTCTGTATAGGCTCGCACCCCTGGGGCGCTGTAGGCCAATGCAACGATCTTGGCGGGGTCTACCCCGCGCTCCACCAGCTTTTGAATGCGCATGGCCGCGGTCGTGGTCTTTGCCGAGCCGGCATTTGCTTCAATGAGGATGCGTGGTGCGACTGTGTTGATGATGTCGATCTGCTCTTTGCTTGGAACTAACAAAATCCAACTCCCTTGATATGTCGCAGCATCGGCAAATGGTAGCGCTATGGCGCAAGGCGACGTGCCCTTGCCGGCAGAAGGCGCGCCGGGACGCGCTACAGTCCTGCCAATCCGCAGGACACGCATGAACTGGTTTACCGCTCTCTCCACCCGCCTCTTTCGCCCCAAACCCCGCACCGCCGAGCAGCGCGCGCGCGACCTGCTGCGCGCCGTGGATGCGGGGGGCCTGCCGCTAAATGTGGCGGTGGTGAACCACATTGCCCGCGAATTGGGTTTGGATGTGTCACGCAAGGCGCGCATGCCCGAGACGATTGAGCGCATCCGCAAAGTCATGGCGGGGCGCTAGAACCATGCTCAAGCTCGGATTCAACTTTCTGGTGGTGGTGCTGCTCGTGCTGGTGGTGGTGTTCACCTGGCGCACCAAGCGGCGCGAAAAATGGGAGCGTGCCGGCCAGTGCTACAGCTGCGGCGCGGTGCCCCACACCACCGACAAGCATGGCCGCATCTGCAACGACTGTGTGCAGACCCGCACCATCCAGCGCTGGCTGGGCGGCTTCATGGCCCTGGTGATCGCGGCGATTGCCGCTTGGGTGCACTGGCTGGGCGGCGCCTGATTGCTCCTGTTTTCATAGCTATCTGCGCAATCTTCACAAGGGCTACAGGCTTATTTGGCACTCCATGCAGCCAGCGATGGAACTTCGGAGGCCTGCGGCGTATCATCTACCTATGCGTGTTGTCCTCCTCATTCTGTTGATCGCCCTGGCGCCTCTGCGCGGCATGGCCAATGAGCTGATGGCGACCCGTATGGCCGCTGCGCTGACGGCCAGCATGGCGACCACCGCGCACCACGGCACACCGGCTGCTGCGCAAGCAAGTGGCCACCACTGCGACGACATGGCCACCAGCGCCATGCTCGGGCACACGGCCACCCCAGCAGAGGCCGCATCCACGCACCACGCCAGCCCGTCCGCCACCATGGCATCGCACGATGGCTGCGAAAACTGCGCCCTGTGCCAGATGTGTGCCGCTACCGCCATGCCGGCTGATTTGCAGGTCGCGCTATCGGTATTCGGCCCGCAAATGCCCATGCCTGCGCACGCCGATCGCTTTGCCAGCGCCCCCGCGGCATTGGCTCAAAAACCACCCATTTCCTGATTCCAAGGCCCGTAGTGGGTCTGTAGTCCGCCCACCGGTTGCCGCGCGCATCCTGCGGGCGGGGTGTTTTCACCTTGAATCAGGAAATCAACCATGTTCTCTCTCCGTTCGCTACGGCGGGCCGCCTGCGCTACTGGCTTGGGCTCCGCCCTTGTGCTGGTGGCCCACGCGCAGGCCCAGCCCGCAGCCCCCACCCTGACTGAGCCTGCACGCACGCTGCAAGCCAGTAACGCCGCCAGCCCCGTGCCCGCGCTGCCCTACCGCTCGGTATTTGCCGACCTGCCCAAGGGCGTCGAAGAAGGCAGCGGCGATTGGAAGGCTGCCAACAAGGCGGTCGGCCAGTTTCCGCGTGGCCATATCGACCTGCTGCAGTGGGAAAAAGCCCGCGCCGCCAAACCGAAGGAGCAGCCATGACCCGCATGTACCAGCCGCTGCGCGCGCTGCCTTTGGCCCTGGCGTTGCTGTTCACCCAAGCTCACGCTGCGCCACTGGATGGTGGCGTACAAGTCCTGCAAACCGAAGTGCAAAGCCGCCTGAGCGCCCTGCTGGGCCCGACAGCCACGCCATTGCGCATTGCCAGCCCGACCTTTGCGGGCGCCGATGAGCTGGCTAAGGTGCTCCAAGCCCCGCTGGATGGGCCCGCTGCCATGCGCATCGCCCTGCTCCACAGCCCCGAGTTGCAGATGGCGCTGGGGGCGGAGGGCAGCAACATCACCGACATGCAAAGCTCTGGCTTTCCGGCCCGGCTGCGCGCCCGCGACGAGGCCACCCGCCTGGCCCTGCGCGCCTACAAGGCGTGGGTGAACGCGGTGGCCGCAGAACGCAGCGCCCAGCTGCTGCGCGAGGCCAAAACCACCGCTGAGACAGCTGACGAGCTCACCCGCCGCATGGTGCGCGCCGGCAATGTGAGCCGCCTGACCCAAGCCCAAAGCCAGGCCACGCTGTCTGAGGCGGCGGTGGCGCTGGCGCGGGGCGAGCAAGCGGCATTTGCCGCGCGCGAACAGCTCATCCGGGTGCTGGGCCTGTGGGGTGCGCAAACCGGCTTTACCCTGGCAACCACCCTGCCCTCATTACCCGCCAGCCCCACAGACACCACCGATCTGGAAGCCCGCGCCCTAGCCGCCCGCAGCAGCCTGCAAGCCGAGCGCCTGAGCTGGCAGCGCAAACAAGCCAGCACCGTGCCGTCCAGCATTGACGAGCGTTGGGATGCCTTGGGCGACGCGGCCAAGGTGCGCGTGCAAGCGGTGCTGGTACGCAGCGAGGCGCGTGAAGCCGCCTACAACCTGCGCACCCAATGGGACATGGCCCACCACCTGCAAACCGAAGTGGTGCCGCTGCGCCAGTTCATCCACGACGAGCTGACCCTGCGCTACAACGGCATGCTCACCAGCGTGTTTGAGGTGATGTCCGACAGCCGCACCCGCACGCTCAGCAGCCTGGCCGCCGCGGAAGCACTGCGCGACTACTGGCTGGCGTTTGCCGATGTGCAGGCGGTGCTGGCCGGTGTGTCGCCCGAAGGCAGTGCCCCCGCCCGCACCGGTGCTACGGCCGGCTCTGACGCCAAGGCAGCGCATTGAGCGCCCCGCCCCCATTCAAGGATCTGTATGAACCGACGTAACTTTTTCAACGGTGCCGCTGCCACCGCCATGGGCGCGGTGGCAGCCGCTTCAGTCAGCCGCGTGGCCATGGCCGCCCTGCCCGAGCCGGTGCTGCAAACATCGCCCGCCACCATGCCGCCCTTGGTGCCCGGCACCGGCCGGCCCTACAACCCGGTGGTCACTCTCAACGGCTGGACCCTGCCCTGGCGCATGAACCAGGGCGTGAAGGAGTTCCACTTGGTGGCCGAGCCGGTCGTGCGCGAAATGGCGCCCGGCTTCAAAGCCAATATGTGGGGCTACAACGGCCAAAGCCCCGGCCCCACCATCGAGGTGGTAGAGGGCGACCGCGTGCGGGTGTTTGTGACCAACAAGCTGCCCGAGCACACCAGCGTGCACTGGCACGGCCAGCGCCTGCCCAACGGCATGGACGGCGTGTCGGGCCTGAACCAGGCGCCCATTCCGGCAGGCAAGACCTTTGTGTACGAGTTTGTGGCGCGCCGCCCCGGCACCTTTATGTACCACCCGCACGCCGACGAAATGACGCAAATGGCCATGGGCATGATGGGCTTCTGGGTCACCCACCCCAAGACCAAGAACCCCCTCATCAGCGAGGTAGACCGCGACTTCTGCTTTCTGCTCAATGCCTATGACATTGACCCCGGCAGCATGACCCCCAAAATCATGACCATGCTGGACTTCAACCTCTGGAGCTGGAACAGCCGCATCTTCCCCGGCATCGACACGCTGAACGTGCGCAAGATGGACAAGGTGCGTATCCGGGTGGGCAACCTCACCATGACCAACCACCCGATCCACCTGCACGGTCACGAATTCATGGTGACCGGTAGCGACGGCGGGCCTTGGCCGCTGGCAGCGCGGGTGCCCGAAATCACCACCGACATTGCGGTGGGGCAGATGCGGCAGTTTGAGTTTCTGGCCGACGAGGAAGGCGACTGGGCCTTCCACTGCCACAAGAGCCACCACACCATGAACGCCATGGGCCACAACGTGCCCACCATGATCGGCGTGGACCACCGCGGGCTGGTGGGCAAATTGCAAAAGGCCATGCCCGACTACATGGTGATGGGCGAGCGCGGCATGGCCGACATGGGCGAAATGGAGATGGCCCTGCCCGACAACACCGCCCCCATGATGACGGGCAGCGGCCCCTATGGCGGGGTGGAGATGGGCGGCATGTTCAGCATTCTCAAGGTGCGCAAAGACCAGAAGCCGGGGGATTACAAAGACCCGGGCTGGTACCAGCAGCCCCCCGGCACCCGCGCCTTTGAATGGACGGGCGCACTGCCCGAGCCTGCACGCTTTCAGGCCGAAGGCAAGGGCAGCATGCCGCTGGCCCAGCCGCCCCACCACGACACCCAGGTCCAGGTGCGCAAGCCCATGGGCACCATGAACCACTGAGCCTTTTTCACTTCAAACAACGAGTAAACACCATGAAAACCACTATCAAATTCATAGCTGCTTGCGCAGTATTGGCGAGCGCTACCGGCACTTTTGCTGCTGGAAGCCATGCTGGAGGCCACGGTACCGAGGCCATCGGCAAGCCCGGTGTCGCCGCCAAGGTGAGCCGCACGGTGCAAATCGATATGACCGACAACATGCGCTTCACGCCCTCCACTGTGACGGTGCGCAAAGGCGAGACCGTGCGCTTTGTCGTCAAGAACTCGGGTCAGCTCAAACACGAATTCAATCTCGGTACCGAGAAGGACCTGAAAGCGCATTACGAAATGATGAAGAAGTTCCCCGAGATGGAACACGACGAACCCAACATCGCCAGCGTGGAACCCGGCAAAACGGGCGAAGTGATCTGGCAGTTCACCAAAGCGGGCACTGTGAACTTTGCCTGCCTGCACCCCGGCCACTATGAGGCCGGCATGAAAGGCGCTGTGAAAGTGGGGGTAACCAAATGATGAACACACGCCGAACGGTACTCGCGACCCTGGGCGCCCTGTTGGCCGCACCGGCGTGGGCCGCCAAGCCACCGGCAACCCCCATGGAGGTCTGGAAAGACCCCAACTGCGGCTGTTGCAAAGACTGGGTGAAACACCTGGAGCAAGCCGGCTTTGCCGTGCGGGTGTACGACACCGGCAACGAAGCCAAACGCACCGCCCTCGGCATGCCGCAGGCCTTGGGCTCCTGCCACACCGGCGTGGTCGGTGGCTATGCCATTGAGGGCCATGTTCCGGCCAAAGACATCCAACGCCTGCTGCGCGAGAAGCCCAAGGCGCTGGGCCTGTCAGTGCCGGGCATGCCCATAGGCTCACCGGGGATGGACGGCGCGATCTACAAAGGCCGCAAAGACCCGTTCGATGTGCTGCTGGTGGCCGCCAATGGCAACAGCACCGTGTTCCAGAGTTACCGCTGAAAGGACTGCACCATGACTTTCTCTCAACTTGCACATCGGGCCGGAATCACCCTTGCCGCGCTGGTGTGCGCAGCGTCCGTGTTTGCACAAGCAACCGCCGGACTGGCCCAGGGCGAGATCCGCAAGGTCGACAAAGCGGCGGCCAAGATCACCATCAAACACGGCGACATTCCCTCCATCGAGATGCCGCCCATGACCATGGTGTTTGGCGTCAAAGACGCGGCCTTGCTGGAGAACGCCAAGGCGGGTGACAAAATCCGCTTCGATGCCGTTCTGGAAGGCGGCAAGTACATCGTCACTCGCCTCGAAGCCGATCGATAAGTCCCATGAAGCTTCTGCTGCACCGCCTCACCCCCCGTGGCATCAGCGCCGCCTTGCTGGCGGCTCTGCTCTTCGGGGCCGGCACGCCTCTGGCCAAATGGCTGATGGGCGATGTGCAGCCCTGGATGCTGGCCGGCTTGCTCTACCTCGGCTCCGGGTTGGGCTTGGGCCTGTTCCGCAGGCTCAGTGGTGCGGCACCGGTGCAGCTCGCCCCCGGCGAGTGGCGCTGGCTGCTGGGTGCGATTGCCAGCGGGGGCGTGGTGGGCCCGGTGTTGCTGATGGTGGGCTTAAGCGGCATGCCGGCGTCCGGCGCGTCGCTTTTGCTCAATGCCGAAGGCGTGTTCACCGCCATTTTGGCGTGGGTGGCCTTCCGCGAGAACGTGGACCGGCGCATTGCACTCGGCATGGCCGCCATTGCCGCCGGTGCGCTGGTGCTGAGCTGGCCCTCGCAGCCCGGGTTTGCGGGTGCGTGGCCGGCGCTGTGCATTCTGGGGGCCTGCCTGGCCTGGGCGCTGGACAACAACCTGACCCGCAAGGTGTCGCTGCACGATGCGAGCTGGATTGCCTGCGTCAAAGGTCTGGTGGCGGGCAGTGTGAATCTGGTGTTGGCGCTATTGCTGGGCAACGCGTTGCCGGCGTTACCGGCATTCGGCGGCGCCATGCTGGTGGGACTGCTGGCGTACGGCGTGAGCCTGGTGCTGTTTGTGGTGGGCCTGCGGGAGCTGGGCACTGCGCGCACCGGTGCGTATTTTTCGCTGGCACCGTTCTTTGGCGCAGCGCTGGGCTTGGCCACTGGCGAGCCGCTGACCTGGCAGCTCGCAGTGGCGGCTGCGCTCATGGGCTTGGGGCTATGGCTGCACCTGACCGAACACCATGCGCACCCCCATGTGCATGAAGCCATGGACCACAACCATCCGCATAGCCACGACCTGCACCACCAGCATGATCACCCTGACCAACCGGGATTGGTGCTCGCCCCCGGCGAGGTGCACACCCATGCGCACCACCACACGCCGCTGCATCACAGCCACCCGCATTACCCGGACGCGCACCACCAGCACGCGCACCCGTAGGGGGAGACTTTGCGTTAGGGGCTGCGGTCCGTCAAAAGCAGCGCCGCAGCCACCAGCACGGCCACGGCCACACCCGCCATGGGCAACACCAGGCCCGCCAGAAAAGGCGTCACCCACACCAAGCTGCGCAAGCCCACGCTGTAGAGCAGGCCGGCGCTGCGCAGGTGGCGGCGCCCGATGTCCATCCACTGGGTGCGGGGGGCGGAGCCCACCGGCATGGCGCACACAAAGCCGGTGTGATGGTAGTAGCGGATGGACAAGGTGGTGCTCACCAAGGTCAGCACCAACAACAGCATGACCGTAATCTCTCCCGCCAATGCGGGCGTCAACACGGGGCTGCCGCCGCTTTCCGACAAGGTGCGCAATGCCGGTGCGGCCAGCCCCAGTGCGCCCATGAGCCCGAGTGCCGCGGTGGACGCTGTCATGGTGGCGGTCATCACGGAGTTGCGCAGGGTTTGCACCGCCAGTATTTCAGAGCCGGGCTGCGCGGACATGGCCTCCAACCAGTCCTGCCGCAACTGGCCGTGGGTGCGCCATGCCACAGTGCGTGCCAGGAGTGCGAGGTAAAGCGTGTAGGCCACCATGATGGCAACCATGACGCCCCACGCCCACCAGGCGGGTTGCAAAGTGCTCATGGCTTACAGCGCGTTGAGCGGAATGCGCAAGTAAGACACCCCGTTGCTGTCGGCGGGCGGCAGGTCACCTGCACGGATGTTGATTTGCACCGAGGGCAGGATCAGGTTGGGCATGGCCAGCCCCGCATCGCGGGTGGTGCGCATGGCCACGAAATCTTGCTCGCTCACACCGTCGCGGATGTGGATGTTGCCCGCACGTTGCTCGCCCACGGTGCTTTCCCATGCGGCTTCTCGGCCGGCGGGCGGGTAATCGTGGCACATGTAAAGGCGGGTGTCCTCGGGCATGGAGAGCAAGGTGCGCACACTGCGGTACAGGGTGTTGGCATTGCCACCGGGGAAGTCGCAGCGGGCGGTGCCCACGTCAGGCATGAACAAGGTGTCGCCCACAAACACGGCATCAGGTTCGCTGCCGCCATCCACCTTAAAGGCCATGCACGCGGGGGTATGACCGGGCACGGCCAAGGCCTGCGCTTGGAGTTCGCCGATAGTGAAGGTTTCGTCCGGCGCAAACAAGTGGTCGAACTGGCTACCGTCCGGGTGGAATTCGGGCTCCAGGTTGAAGATGCCCTTGAACACGTTTTGCACATGGGTGATGGCAGCGCCTATGGCAATGCGGCCGCCCAAGTGTTTGCGCAAGTAGTGCGCGGCAGACAGGTGGTCGGCATGGGCATGGGTTTCCAGAATCCACTGCACGCTCAAACCCTGCTCTTTCACAAACGCCATCAAGGCGTCTGCCGAGGTGGTGCTGGTGCGGCCGGCTTTGGCGTCGTAGTCGAGCACCGAGTCAACGATGGCACATTGGCCGCCGGTGTGGTCATAGACCACATAGCTCACGGTCCAGGTGGCAGGATCAAAGAAGGATTTAATGTTCGGGATAGCGCCCGTCAAGGTCGCGGGGCTAGCAGCGGAAGCGGTCATCGAGAACTCCTTGTAAAGGTCGTTATTTCAATTGCGATGACGATAGTTTATTGACTTATATTTTGTTTGTCAATAAACTATCGTCATCGAATGTGAAAGGAGCCTGTTCATGCTGGCAGAGACGACAAACCCCAACCCTCCAACCTTGGACCTTGACCAACTGCGCCGCTCTGCGGACGCAGCCTGCCGCCTGATGAAGGTCATGTCCAACCCCGACCGCCTGCTGCTGCTGTGCCAACTCAGCCAGGGCGAAAAGCGGGTCGGCGAACTCGAAGAGCTGGTGGGCATTGCCCAGCCCACCCTGTCGCAGCAACTCGGCGTGTTGCGGGAAGAAGGCCTGGTCACCACCCGGCGCGAAGGCAAATCCATTTACTACGGCATCGACAGCCCGCAGGCCATGGCGGTCATGGGCGTTCTCTACAACCAGTTCTGCCAAGCCACTTAAGGCAAGTAGGCCAACAACCACTCAGAAAGACACACCATGCAAATCGATTGGAACCATTTCACCCCCTGGGCCTCGCTGATCGGCGGCCTCTTGTTGGGGCTCTCCGCCAGCCTCTTCATTTTGGTGAACGGGCGCATTCTGGGCATCAGCGGCATCGTGGGCGGACTGCTCACACCACGCGCAGGAGACACCTCCTGGCGGTTGGCATTTGTGTTGGGCTTGGTCATCGCGCCCTCGGTCTACACCCTGTTTGCCGGACCGGTACTGGCCACGGTAGACGCCGGCTGGGCCACCCTGATCGTCGCCGGCCTGCTGGTGGGCGTGGGCACCCGCTATGGCGCAGGCTGCACCAGCGGCCACGGCGTGTGCGGCTTGTCGCGCCTGTCACCCCGTTCGCTGGTTGCCACCCTGTCCTTCATGGGCGCGGGTTTCGCGGTCGTGTTTGTCATTCGCCACTTGTTGGCCTGAGTTGAATCGTTGAATCTGGAGCCACTACTATGAAAAACGCTTTTCACCCCCACCGTCTGGCCGAATTCGGCGTAGGCCTGTTGTTCGGCATCGGCCTGATCTTGGCCGGCATGACTGACCCGTCCAAGGTCTTGGGCTTTCTGGACTTGGCTGGCTTGTGGGACCCCTCGCTCGCCTTCGTGATGGGCGGCGCGATTCTGGTGAGCCTGGGTGCGTTTACCTTGGCCAAGAAACGCACGACCAGCTTTTTGGGCGGTGCCATGCGCTTGCCCACCAGCCGCGACATTGACAAACGCCTGGTCACCGGCAGCCTGCTTTTTGGCGCCGGCTGGGGCTTGGCAGGCTTCTGCCCCGGCCCTGCGCTCGTGTCTCTGGGCACGGGCAACCCCAAGGCGGTGGTGTTTGTGGTGGCCATGTTGGCCGGTATGGCGCTGTTTGAAGTGCTGGAACGCCGCCCGCTAAACTCGCGCTGAAAGGATAAAACTGCCATGAGCCTGCCCGTACGTTCCGTCACCCCCGAGTTTTATGTGGCCGCGCAACTGGCGCCCACAGACATGGCTGCCGCAGCCGCCATGGGCTTCAAAACCGTGATTTGCAACCGCCCCGACATGGAAGGCGGAGCCGAGCAACCGGCCAGCAGCAGCATGCAAGCTGCCGCTGAAGCGGCTGGTTTGCACTATGTGTACCTGCCCGTAGTGCCTGGCTCCATCACCCCCGAGCAGGCGGTTGCCATGAAGCAGGCACTGGACGCTGCCCAGCAGCCGGTGCTGGCGTTTTGCCGCTCAGGCGCCCGCTCTACCCAGCTGTTCATGCTGGCGCAGCAAACCGCTGCCTGAGCACTTCCCCCTGTAAAGCGCAAAAGGGCTACCGGTCTGACCGGTAGCCCTTTTTGCTATTATTTTGGTAGCTGCTAGCACACACGCTGTGTGCGCTAGCAGCGGCTTTTGCTTAGCGCCCGCTGTTAAACGACAGGGACTGGCCCAAGGCAAATACCGAGTTCGGCGCCGTCGTGCGAATCACCGACTGGGGCTTGAGCTTTTGCAACACGCCCTTTTTGGTGATCTTGCGCTCTTTGACCGCAAAACCCTTGGAGCGCTGCTCGTCCGCCAAGCTGCGCAGGGTGATGGTGCGCATGTGCGCCACCACGGTGCCTTGCAGCGCAGCCCACAGATCGCGGGTCATGTCCTGTGCGCTCTGCGAGGTTTCACGGCTGGACTCCTCTTTCTCTTCGATAGCGCCAATGATGTCAGCCACGGTGATGCTGTCACCCCGGAAGCCCAGGGAATAACCGCCGCCGGGGCCACGGGTGCTCTCCACCAGACCGTGCTGGCGCAATTTGGCGAACACCTGCTCGAGATAAGACAGCGAAATGCGGTGACGCAGCGCGATGTCCTGCAAGGGCACCGGTTGACCGCTTTCGCGCAGGGCCAAGTCAATCATGGCAGTGATGGCAAAACGTCCGCGGGTACTGAGTCGCATACAAGGTCTCCTTTGGTGAACGACTGATAGACCTGTACTGTAGAGATGGTTATGCTTCGCGTAAATTCGAATTTTGTAAATTTTTAATTCGTTTTTTTCGCAGTATTTCAGTTTGTATCCAAGAAGGCGACCATGAACTTCAAGCACCTCCACTACTTTTGGGTCACCGCCAAGGCGGGCGGCATCATGCGCGCAGGCGAACAACTGCACACCACGCCGCAGACGCTGTCGGGCCAGATCAAACTTCTGGAAGAGTGGCTAGGCCGCAAACTCTTCCAGAAAAGCGGCCGCAACCTGGAGCTGACCGAAGACGGCCGCCTCGCCTTGGGCTACGCAGACCAGATTTTTTCGCTGGGTGCCGAACTCGAAAACGTGGTGCGCCTGCCCCGGGGCGTTCACAAGGTACTGGACTTCAAAGTCGGCGTGGCGGACTCAGTCACCAAGTCCCTGGCCTACCGCCTGCTGGAGCCGGCCCTCAACCTCGAAGACCCGGTACGCATGATTTGCAGCGAGGGCAAGTTCCCCGACCTGCTGGCCAAGCTCGCCTTGAACCAGCTCGACCTGGTGATTGCGGATGAGCCCATGTCCAAGCGCATGAGTGTGAAAGCCTTTAACCACGAGCTGGGCAGCACCCCGATGAGCTTTTTTTGCGCCCCGGCCTTGCGCAAGACGCTCAAGGGCGACTTCCCGGAGTGCCTGAACAACGCACCCATGCTGATCCAAGGGGCACAAGCCTCGATCCGCCAGCAATGGGAAGGCTGGCTCAGCCGCCACCAGCTGCACCCACGCACTATCGGCGAATTTGACGACGGTGCGCTCATGAACGCCTTCGGGCGCAAGGGCCGCGGCATCTTCATGGCCCCATCAGTCATGGAGGCCGACATCGTCGAGCAGTTCGGGGTGGAAGTGATCGGCCGTAGCGATGAGCTGGTGGAAGAGTTTTTTGCGGTGTCGGTGGAGCGGCGTATTACCCACCCCTGCGTGGTCGCGATCACCAAAACGGCGCGGGGGCAATTGTTCAGTTAACGCTTGCAAAGCCTATGGGCGTAGACAATGCGCACCTGACCTCACCACTTATGAAAGCCCCCTGATGTACGACCTGTCCAAACTCCTGCACCTGATTGCTGCCATCGTCTGGATGGGGGGCATGACCTTCATGCTGATCGCGCTGCGCCCTGCCACCCTGGCGGTCATGGACGCGCAGCCCCGCGCCCGGTTGATGGACCAGGTCTGGCAACGGTTTTTTGCCGCGGTGTTGATTGCCATCGTGGTGCTCCTGGCAACCGGCGGTTATATGTTTGGTGGCGCCATGAAGGCCGCCCGTGAAGCCACAGGCCATGCCGTGGTGCCCTTGGGCTGGACGATCATGACAGCGCTGGGCAGCCTGATGTTTTTGATCTTCGGGCACATTTACTTTGCGGGCTTCAAGAAGTTCCGCCGCGCCGTGGCCGGCATGCAGTGGCCCGTCGCTGCCAAAGCGGCCGAGCAGATTCACTTGCTGGTCGTGGTGAACTTTGTGCTCGGCTGGGCTGCTATTGCCGCTGTGAAGCTGCTGTAACTCACTTTTCTCGGTCTATTTATGTCGCATCAACGCCCCTGCCCCACATCGGCAACCCCCTTTAAGCCAACTACGCCCCTCCGCTCCGCCCTGTGCGCGGCCGCACTGCTCGCAACGGCCTTGGGTGCTACATCGGCCCACGCCGACACCGCCAGCGAAGGCCTGCCGCTGTGGGAGTTAGGTGTGTTTGCCGGCGCGGTATCCACCCCGGCCTACCCTGCATCGGTGGAGCGCAGTGGCCTCGGGCTGGTGCTGCCGGTGCTGGTGTACCGCGGGGAAATCTTCCGGGCTGAGCGTGGCAGCGTAGGTGCCCGCCTGGTGCACACCGAGGACACCGAGTTCGACATTGGCTTTGCCGCCTCCTTGCCTGCCAGCTCCAACGATATTGCCGCCCGCAAGGGCATGCCCGACCTGGGCACGCTGGTCGAATTCGGGCCCCGCCTGAAGACCGTGCTGGCCCGCCCTGACAGCCAGAGCCAAGTGCGGCTGGAGCTGCCATTGCGCAGCGTGATCGAAGTCCAGGGCGGCCTGCGCACCCAAGGTTTTGCGGCGGAGCCGGAGCTGATCTGGGAGACGCGTGCGCCCGGATCGGCGTGGCGCTTTTCGACCAGTGCCAGCCTGATCTTTGGGGATGTGCGGCTCAACCGCTACTTTTATGGGGTACCGGCCGACCTGGCCACGGCCCAGCGCCCCGCCTATGACGCGCAAAGCGGGCTGATTGCTTCCCGCTTTTCTGTCAGCGCCTCGCGCGCACTGGGGCCGGATCTGCGGGTGTTCGGCTTTGTGCGTGCCGAAAACTATGCCGGCAACGCCAACACCAGCAGCCCGCTGCATCTGCGCAGCACCGGCACCTCGGCCGGCATTGGCCTGAACTGGACGCTCAGGCGCTCCGAAGCCCGCGCTTACTAATAACCAAGTTGCGGGGCTAAGGCCCTGCACTTAGATGTAATTGCGCATAAACAAACAACGAACTATTCGTTGTAGTTTGCACCTCTCGTCTTCAGAATCGGGCTGTTACCGACTCGTCAGCCGCGCACACGCGGCCAACCCACCTTCTGGAGCCGATATGAACTTCAAACAAAAAACCTCGTTGGCGCTCGCTGCCATTGCGCTGACTGCTAGCAATTTTGCAGCAGCACAAACCACGTTGCTCAACGTGTCTTATGACGTGGCGCGCGAGTTCTACAAAGACGTGAACACCGCGTTCATTGCCAACTACAAGAAAACCACCGGCAAAGACATCAAGATCGACCAGTCCCACGCCGGCTCCAGCGCCCAGGCGCGCGCCGTGAACGATGGCTTGGAAGCCGACGTGGTCACCATGAACACCACCACCGACGTGGACTTTCTGGCCGGCACCGGTGTCGTCGCCAAAGACTGGGCCAAGAAATTCCCCAACAACGCAGCCCCCACCAGCTCCACCATGCTGTTCCTGGT
>DGQR01000006.1:3804-4778 GCA_002390825.1 Rhodoferax sp. UBA4409 | reverse complement strand
ACCCACTTGCCGTTGGTACCCAAAGCCCAGTCGCGCATGTGGTCGATGGCTGCGTTCGCAGCAGACGCTGCGGACGACAAGCCACGTGCAGCGATGATGGCAGCGCCACGCTTGCCCACGGTGGGCAAGAAAGTTTCGCGGTTCCAAGTTTCGTCGTTGATCATGTCTTTCACAGACTGACCGGCGATCGTGGCGAAACGGTAGTCGGCGTACATGGTGGGAGAGTGGTTGCCCCACACTGCCAAGTTTTCGATGTCCGCCACTGCCTTACCGGTCTTGGCAGCCAACTGGCTAGCAGCGCGGTTGTGGTCCAGACGCAGCATGGCGGTGAAGTTCTTGGCTGGCAGATCAGGGGCTGCCTTCATGGCGATGTAGGCGTTGGTGTTGGCGGGGTTACCGACCACCAGCACGCGCACGTCGCGGGAAGCTACGGCATTCAGTGCCTTGCCTTGGGTGGTGAAGATAGCGCCGTTGATAGCCAACAGTTCTGCGCGCTCCATGCCGGGGCCGCGTGGGCGGGAACCGACCAACAAGGCGTAGTCGGTGTCTTTGAATGCTGTCATCGGGTCAGAATGCGCCTCAATGCCCACCAACAAGGGGAATGCGCAATCTTCCAACTCCATGATCACGCCCTTCAGCGCGTTTTGGGCTTTTTCATCTGGAATTTCCAGCAATTGCAAGATGACGGGCTGGTCTTTGCCCAGCATTTCGCCGGAGGCGATGCGAAACAGAAGGGCGTAACCGATTTGACCTGCTGCGCCTGTAACGGCAACGCGGACGGGTTTCTTGCTCATGGTAAAACTCCAGGAAGTGTTGAGAAAACGGCGACTAAGCAGCGCCCGCAACAAGCCATGCTGCGCTGCAGATTGCCTCTGAGTTTACCCTCGAATTTGACGCCCAGTCAATTTGTCTTATGTCTTATATAAGATATGATTAGGGACTATTTTGAGTCTGACTCGCAGCTGACATTCACG
>DGQR01000006.1:1308-3644 GCA_002390825.1 Rhodoferax sp. UBA4409 | reverse complement strand
TTCAGCCCGCTGTACCAGCAGATCAAAGCGCTCATTCTCCAAAGTCTGCAGAGCGGCGAATGGAAGCCCAGCACCGCCATCCCCAGCGAGCAAGAACTGGCCGGTCGCTACCGGGTGAGCCAAGGCACAGTGCGCAAAGCCATCGACGAACTGGCCGCAGAGAACCTGGTGGTGCGCCGCCAGGGAAAAGGCACGTTTGTAGCCACCCATGCCGAACGCCATACCCAGTACCGGTTTCTTCGACTGGTACCCGAAGGCGGCGAGCAAGCCAATGAAGGCCCGGCCGAGCGCCGCATCATTGACTGCAAACGTACCCGTGCAACGGCGGATGTCGCGCGCGCACTGTCGCTTCGGGCGGGTGACGCGGTACTTCAAGTGCGGCGGGTATTGTCATTTGCCGGCACACCCACCATTCTGGAAGATTTATGGCTCCCTGGCGGTCCTTTCAAAGGGCTGACGGCAGAGCGACTGAACAGCTACAACGGCGCGATGTATGCGCTTTTTGAAACAGAATTCGGCGTCCGCATGGTGCGGGCGGAAGAAAAGATCAAAGCAGTCCTCCCCGATGCGGAACAGCGCGGGCTGCTCCAAACCGGTGCGCAAACGCCATTATTGAGCGTGGAGCGAACTGCGTACACCTACAACGATTTACCCATGGAGCTCCGTCGGGGCTTGTACCTGACCGACACACACTACTATCGAAATGCGCTAAATTGATGCATTGCACCATGAAAGACCAATGTCAGATTGGTGCGGTGCAATAGAATTTTGGCCTGCGATTTCCAGAATTACAAACACGTTACATCCAAGAAAGCCCATCCATGACTGAGCTCAACTCCTCCTCCAAGCGCGCGCGGCCCGAATTCCGCAACATCAATGCGCTCAGCGACCTCCCAACCTATCGCCTGCCTCCGGCGGGTTGGGTATCCATCCTCCACCGGATCAGCGGCGCCATCATGTTTATCCTGATGCCCCTCATTATCTGGATGTTCGACACCTCCGTATCCTCGGAAATCTCATTTGCAAAGTTCACCAGTGTGTTTAGCCTCGGCGTGGGCTTTATCCCAGGCTGGTTCATGAAACTCGTAGCTCTGGCCCTCATCTGGGCTTATTTGCACCACTTCATCGCCGGCGTGCGCCACCTGTGGATGGATATCAACCACGCAGTGAGCAAAGAGTTCGGTCGCAGCTCCGCCATCGTGACCCTGAGCCTGGGCAGCTTGCTGACGCTGGCCTTGGGACTCAAGCTCTTCGGCGTTTACTAAGCAACAACTAAAAAGGAACCACTTCATGGCAGTTAATTACGGATCCAAACGCGTCGTTGTTGGCGCTCACTACGGCCTGCGCGACTGGTTGGCTCAGCGCGTCACCGCGGTGCTGATGGCACTTTTTACCGTGGTCTTGCTGGCGCAAGTGCTCTTGTCCAAAGGCCCTATCGGCTACGACAAATGGGCTGGCATCTTTTCCACGCAGTGGATGAAATTTTTGACCTTCGCGGTCATCATCGCCATGCTCTACCACGTGTGGGTAGGGGTGCGTGACATCTGGATGGATTACGTCAAACCGGTCTCTATCCGCTTGTCTTTGCAGGTGTTTTCTATCGTTTGGCTAGTTGGCTGCGCCGGCTGGGCTATCCAAGTTCTGTGGCGTCTCTGATCCCTTCCAACAGGCACTAATTCATGTCTTACTCCGTTTCTAAACGCAAATTCGACGTCGTCATCGTGGGAGCCGGCGGCTCCGGCATGCGCGCATCCCTGCAACTGGCTCGCGCCGGTTTGAACGTGGCAGTGCTGTCCAAAGTGTTCCCCACCCGCTCCCACACTGTGGCAGCGCAAGGCGGCATCGGCGCGTCGCTCGGCAACATGAACGACGACAACTGGCACTACCACTTCTACGATACCGTGAAGGGCTCCGACTGGCTCGGCGACCAGGACGCTATCGAATTCATGTGCCGTGAAGCCCCCAAGGTCGTGTACGACTTGGAACACATGGGTATGCCTTTCGACCGCAACCCTGACGGCACCATTTACCAGCGCCCCTTCGGCGGCCATACCGCCAACTACGGCGAAAAGGCAGTGGAACGCGCTTGCGCAGCGGCAGACCGTACCGGTCACGCCATGTTGCACACGCTGTACCAGCAAAACGTGGCAGCCAAAACCAGCTTCTTCGTGGAGTGGATGGCCCTGGACCTGATCCGCGACGCCGAAGGCGACGTGGTCGGTGTGACCGCACTGGAAATGGAAACTGGCGATATCCACATTCTGGAAGCCAAAACCACTTTGCTGGCCACCGGTGGCGCAGGCCGCATTTTTGCCGCCTCCACCAACGCCTTCATC
>DGQR01000006.1:0-1301 GCA_002390825.1 Rhodoferax sp. UBA4409 | reverse complement strand
TGGGTATGGCAGCACGCGCTGGCATCCCGTTGGAAGACATGGAGTTCTGGCAGTTCCACCCCACCGGTGTGGCCGGTGCAGGCGTGTTGCTGACCGAAGGTTGCCGTGGCGAAGGCGCTATTTTGCTGAACAGCAACGGCGAACGCTTCATGGAGCGCTATGCGCCCACCCTGAAAGACTTGGCCCCGCGTGACTTCGTGTCCCGCTCCATGGACCAGGAAATCAAGGAAGGCCGTGGTTGCGGCCCGAACAAGGACTACGTGCTCTTGAAGCTGGACCACTTGGGTGCTGAAACCATCCACAAGCGCCTGCCATCGGTGTACGAAATTGGCGTGAACTTCGCCAACGTGGACATCACCAAAGAGCCTATCCCTGTGGTGCCCACCATCCACTACCAGATGGGTGGTATTCCCACCAACGTCAATGGTCAGGTCGTGGTGCAAAACGGCGACGTGCACAACCAGGTCGTCAACGGCTTGTACGCAGTGGGCGAATGCTCCTGCGTCTCGGTGCACGGTGCCAACCGCCTGGGTACCAACTCTCTGTTGGACTTGTTGGTCTTCGGCCGTGCAGCCGGTAACCACATCGTCAACTACATCAAGGGCAGCAAAGAACACAAGCCTCTGCCCAAGGACGCAGCTGACCGCACCCTCGAGCGTGTGTCCCGCTTGGACAACGCCAAGAGCGGCGAATACGCGCAAGACGTGGCCAACGACCTGCGCGCCTCGATGCAGCAACACGCTGGCGTGTTCCGCACCCAGAAGAGCATGGACGAAGGCGTGGTCAAAATCGCCGAACTGCGCGAACGGGTCAAGGCGCTCAACCTCAAGGACAAATCCAAGGTCTTCAATACCGCACGTATCGAAGCACTCGAGGTGGAGAACCTGATCGAGGCGGCAGAAGCCACCATCGTGTCCGCCGCTGCGCGCCACGAGAGTCGCGGCGCCCACACCGTGGACGACTACGGCGATACAGCCGAGCACCCCAACGGCCGTAACGACAAAGAGTGGCACAAGCACACGCTGTGGTACAGCGAAGGCAATCGCCTGTCTTACAAGCCGGTTCAAATGAAGCCTTTGACCGTGGACTCGGTGCCACTCAAGGTTCGTACGTTCTAAAGCGAGATCAAGATCATGACCAAACGCACTTTCTCCATTTATCGCTACGATCCGGACAAGGACGCCAAGCCCTACATGCAGGACATCGAGGTCGAACTCGATGGCTCCGAACGCATGTTGCTGGACGCCTTGATGAAGCTCAAGGCGATTGACCCGACCATTTCCTTCCGCCGCTCCTGCCGC
>DGQR01000231.1 GCA_002390825.1 Rhodoferax sp. UBA4409 | reverse complement strand
CCAGATCCACGCAGCATAGGGCCCGAGAAACCCATATTCAATGCACGCTCAGGCGACACAATTCCGATATTGACCGTGCGCTGCTTCCAAATCCGGTTCTCGGTCAGCAGAGTGTGGTACTCCTCCAAACAAGCCGGAAAGCGCTGTGCAAAATCGTCGATAAAGTCCAGCAACGAACCCTTCCGATTGGCGTTCAGTTCCTCGATTCCCTTGGCATTCCGGACCTTGCTGGCCTTGAATTGGGGCATGGTATCCGGCAAGTCACGGTAGACACCGCCTGGGCGGAAGTACGCAGCATGCATCCGGGCGCCACTGGCGGCCTCATACATGTCGAAAAGATCTTCCCGCTCGCGGAAGGTGTAAATCAGAATCGTCGAGCTGCCGCAATCGTTACCATGCGAGCCCAGCCACATCAAATGATTCAGCAGCCGGGTAATCTCCGAGTACATCACCCGGATGTACTGCGCACGAATCGGCACCTCGATGCCCAACAGCTTCTCGATAGCTAGGCAGTATGCATGCTCGTTACACATCATGGACACGTAGTCCAAACGATCCATGTACGGCAAGGATTGAATATATGTTTTGCTTTCGGCCAACTTTTCAGTCGCACGATGCAACAAACCAATGTGCGGATCCGCACGTTGGATCACCTCGCCATCCAACTCCAAAACGAGGCGCAAAACTCCGTGAGCCGCAGGATGCTGCGGACCGAAGTTCAAAGTGTAGTTTTTAATTTCAGCCATGCTTGTTCTGCTTACTGCAGGCCCCCGTAATTGTCTTCACGGATGATGCGTGGTGTGATTTCCCGAGCCTCAATCGTGACAGGCTGGTACACCACACGCGCTTGTTCCGCGTCGTAGCGCATTTCGACATGCCCACTGAGCGGAAAGTCCTTGCGGAACGGGTGACCGATGAAGCCGTAATCTGTCAGGATCCGGCGGAGGTCATCATGGCCTTCAAAAAGAATACCGAACAAGTCAAAAGCTTCGCGCTCAAACCAATTCGCAGAATTCCAAATCGCATTTACCGACGCAACAACCGGCATATCATCGTTTGCGATCCAGACTTTCAAGCGCAAGCGTTGATTCAAGCTGATGGACAGCAAATGCGAGACGACAGCGAAACGAGCCCCTTCGTGCGCGCCGTCTTTGTACTCTGAGTAGTCAACCCCACACAAGTCAATCAACTGCTCAAACTGGCAACCGGGCGCATCACGGAGAGCCAGGGCAGATTCCAAATAGTCTGCAGGGGCCACTTGCACGGTGACTTCGCCAAGCGCTATCGAAATTTGCTTTACCTTATCGCCCAAAGCCGCTTGAACTGCGGCCTGTGTTGCCTCAGGACTCACTGAATAAATAGTCATATCTCTCAGGCCCGTGCGATGGTTTCAGTGCGACGGATTTTGTGCTGCAGCTGCAAAATTCCATACACCAAGGCTTCAGCGGTTGGAGGGCAACCTGGCACATAGACATCCACCGGGACAATGCGATCGCATCCTCGCACCACCGAATAGCTGTAGTGGTAATAACCACCGCCATTGGCGCACGAACCCATGCTGATCACCCAACGTGGCTCCGACATCTGGTCGTAGACTTTGCGCAGCGCAGGGGCCATTTTGTTGCACAGAGTGCCTGCCACAATCATCAAATCTGACTGGCGAGGGCTTGCGCGAAACACTTCGGAACCAAAGCGGCTGATGTCATAACGCGCTGCCGCAGCGTGCATCATTTCCACAGCGCAACAGGCCAATCCGAATGTCATCGGCCAGATGGAACCGGTCTTTGCCCAGTTCACTACAGAGTCGTAACTCGTCGTGACGAAGCCTTCTTTCAAAACGCCTTCAATCATTGCGTTACTCCCAGTCCAATGCGCCTTTTTTCCACATGTAGACGAATCCGATAGTCAAAATGACCACGAACTCGACACCGAGCAAGAACCCGAACAGACCGAGTTCCTTGAGGGCTACCGCCCATGGAAACAGAAACGCTGTTTCCAAGTCAAACAAAATAAAGAGAATGGCAACGAGGTAGTACCGGACGTCGAACTTCATCCGAGCGTCTTCAAACGCTTCAAAACCGCATTCATAGGGGGAGTTTTTGGCAGCATCGGGCTTGTTGGGCCCAAGGATGTATCCCAAGATCTGGGGCACAACGCCTACGCCGATACCAACCAAGATGAACAGCAAAACGGGGAGATATTGGTCGAGGTTCATCTTGAGATTCTGATCACCATAAATGCCTGCCACAGGGGTAGAACCTGCGCAAGCTCATTTCTTTCTGGTGCCGTCGGCGAGACTCGAACTCGCACAGCTTTCGCCACTACCCCCTCAAGATAGCGTGTCTACCAATTTCACCACGACGGCGGCTCTCAGCCGATGAATTTGCGTGAGGAGCCTTGCGGCATTTGCTCGTTCATCAGCCCTAGAGTTTACCCTGAAATTCTCTGCCTTGCAGGCAGTTGCAGGGATTTCAGCGGGGTTTATTTTGCAGGAATTTGCGCAGCACCCGATGCAGGGGCCGCTGGCACTGTTTCAACGACCGGCGCTGCGGGAATCGCTTCAAGCACGGAGCCGGAAGTGGATGGGCGGAGGTTACCGAAGTAAGCCAACGCAAGGGTCGAAACAAAAAACACCGTGGCCAGAACTGCGGTTGTGCGGGAGAGGAAGTTCGCACTGCCACTTGCACCGAACAAGCTGCCGGATCCGCCGCTACCAAAAGCAGCACCCATATCAGCACCCTTGCCGTGCTGAACCAAAATCAGTCCGATCATCGCGATCGCCGACAGCAACTGGATGCTCAAAATAATAGTAATCACAACGTTCATAAATTTCCCCTTGATTCAAATTCAAAAAATAGTTCAGGCGGCGGCTGCAATCGTCAGAAAGTCCGGCGCTTTCAAAGAAGCTCCGCCTACCAAACCACCATCAATGTCTTTTTGCGCGAGCAGTTCCGCAGCATTCGATGCGTTCATGCTGCCACCGTACAAGATGTGCATGCGGTCTGCATGCGGGGTTGCAGCCAAAAGCTGCGCCCGCAGCACTGCATGGACTTCTTGGGCTTGCGCGGGTGTGGCAGTTTTACCGGTGCCAATGGCCCAGACAGGCTCATAGGCGACCACGATTTCGCTGATGCAATGCCCGTTGGTGTGAATCACGGCTGCCAGCTGACGCTTGACGACCTCTTCCGTCTTGCCGGCTTCACGCTCAGCCAAGGTTTCACCCACACATACGATGGGGGTCACACCAGCGGCCAAGGCCTTTTGGGTTTTCACTGCCACGGTAGCATCGGTTTCGCCGTGGTACTGACGCCGCTCAGAGTGACCCACAATCACATAGCGCACACCACATTCACGCAACATAGCCGCGGAGATTTCACCCGTGTAGGCACCGGAGTCATACGCGGACACATCCTGCGCACCCAAACCGATGTCCGAGTTTTGGACGAGCTGCGCCACTTGTGACAAGTACACCGCTGGCACGCAGATCGCCATCTGGCAGGACGCTCCCGCGAGGCCTGCGCGCAAGGCCTCTACAAGAGCCGCATTGGCAGCTGCGCTGCCGTTCATCTTCCAATTGCCCGCAATCAGTTTCTTTTTCATGCAGATTCCCAATTCAACACAAGTTTCCCGATATGGGCGTTGCTTTCCATCACACTGTGTGCGGCAGCAGCAGCCGTGCCACCATCGGCCCCGGATACGGCAAATTGTCGATACACCACAGGACGCACCGCTTTGCGCGACAACAAGGGCCACACCTCTTGACGCAAGGCCTTGGCGATAGCAGCCTTGAATGCCACAGGGCGCGCGCGCAACGTAGAACCGGTGACCGTTAAGCGCTTGCGCAAGATGGCGCCCGCATTGACCTCCGCGTGAACACCGCTCTGAACGGCAATCAACACCAACCGGCCATCATCCGCCAAGCAGTTCACTTCTTTGCCGAGGTATGAACCCGCCACCATATCCAGGATCACATCGACGCCACGCCCTTGGGTCAAGCCCATGACCTGCGCCTCAAAATCGTCGGTCCGATAGTTGATTGCATGGTCTGCGCCCAGAGCAAGACAAGCCTGGCACTTTTCGTCCGTGCCCGCCGTGACGATCACAGTAGCACCACGTGACTTAGCGAGTTGGATCGCAGTCACCCCGATACCACTACTGCCCCCTTGGATTAACAAGGTTTCTCCGGCCTTCAATGCGCCGCGGTCGAACACATTCGACCAGACGGTAAAGAATGTTTCCGGCAGGCTGGCCGCCTCCACCAAGCTCCATCCATCGGGCACTGGCAGGCACTGCGCAATCGGTGCGACGCAGAACTCTGCATAGCCGCCACCCGCCACGAGGGCGCACACGGGAGTCCCGATTTCCAATCCGGCGAGAGCAAGCGCGGCACGATCTCCATCGACGATATGCCCAGCGACCTCCAAGCCCGGAATGTCCGAGGCACCGGCGGGCGCAGGATATTTGCCCAATCGCTGCAACACGTCCGGACGATTAACGCCGCTGGCCGCTACACGAATCAGCAACTCCCCTGCCCCTGCGACAGGCGCAGGTCGATCCACCAGACGTAAAACGTCCGGCGTACCGGGAGAGGATATTTCAAATGCTCGCATATCGAATTGACCGGTAGCGCCCGCGAGGGTTGCGCGAGCAGCTACCAAATCAATAGCAGACCAACGATTTACTCTTGCGCAGGACGCTCGATCAAGGCCTTCATGGACAGCTTGATGCGGCCCTTTTCGTCGGTCTCGAGAACCTTGACCTTGACGATCTGACCTTCTGACAGGTAGTCAGTGACCTTTTCGACGCGCTCGTGAGCGATCTGGCTGATATGCAACAAGCCGTCCTTGCCGGGCAGCAGGTTGACCAGCGCACCGAAGTCCAGAATCTTGGTGATCGGGCCTTCGTACACCTTGCCAATTTCGACTTCAGCCGTAATCTGCTCGATGCGCTTCTTGGCCAGTTCTGCCTTCTCAGGATCGCTGGAAGCGATGGTGATGGTGCCGTCTTCCTCGATGTTGATCTGGGTGCCGGTTTCTTCGGTCAGTGCGCGGATCACAGAACCACCCTTGCCGATCACGTCACGGATCTTCTCGGGGTTGATCTTGAAGCTGAACAGACGCGGTGCGAAGTTGGACACTTCGGTACGCGCTTCCGCCATGGACTTTTGCATTTCGCCCAGGATGTGTACGCGTGCTTCCTTGGCCTGAGCCAAAGCCACTTGCATGATTTCCTTGGTGATGCCTTGGATTTTGATGTCCATCTGCAGCGCAGTAATACCGTTGGTAGTACCAGCAACCTTGAAGTCCATATCGCCCAGGTGATCTTCGTCACCCAGGATGTCGGTCAACACCGCGAAGCGGTTTTCTTCCTTGATCAGACCCATGGCGATACCAGCCACGTGCGCCTTCAAAGGCACGCCAGCGTCCATCAAGGACAAGCAGCCGCCGCACACGGAAGCCATGGAAGACGAGCCGTTGGACTCGGTGATTTCCGACACCACGCGCAGGGAGTAAGGGAACTCTTCCTTGCTAGGCAACACGGCGACCAGAGCGCGCTTGGCCAAACGGCCGTGACCGATTTCGCGGCGCTTGGGCGTACCCACGCGGCCGGTTTCGCCAGTGGCGAAGGGAGGCATGTTGTAGTGAAGCATGAAACGGTCTTCGTATTCGCCGCTCAAAGCGTCGATACGCTGCGCATCACGCTCGGTACCCAAGGTGGCGATCACCAAAGCCTGGGTTTCGCCACGGGTGAACAAGGAAGAGCCGTGGGTGCGGGGCAGCACGCCGTTACGGATTTCGATAGCACGCACTGTGCGTGTATCGCGACCGTCGATACGGGGCTCGCCTGCCAGAATTTGGCCGCGCACGATCTTGGCTTCGATGTCAAACAGCATGCCTTCGACCTTGACGCTATCGAACTCAACGCCGTCAGCCTTCAAACCGGCGAACACGTCTGCATAGGCAGCGCGGCAGGCTTGGGTACGGGCTTGCTTGTTGCGGATTTGGTAAGCGGCAACCAGCTTGTCTTTACCGTGGGCATCGACCTTGGCGATCAAGGCTTCATCACGGGCAGGAGCCTTCCAGTCCCACACGGGCTTGCCAGCGTCACGCACGAGTTCGTGGATCGCGTTGATAGCGGCCTTGCTCTGCTCGTGGCCGTAGACCACAGCGCCCAACATTACTTCTTCGGAAAGCTGTTGTGCTTCGGATTCGACCATCAACACAGCGGCTTCGGTACCGGCAACCACCAAGTCCATGATGGAATCTTTGCGCGCGGTCTGGCCGGGGTTCAGCACGTATTCGCCGTTGACGTAACCCACGCGGGCTGCGCCGATCGGGCCGTTGAACGGGATACCGGAGACGGACAGAGCCGCGCTCACCGCGATCATGGCAGCAATGTCAGCATCCACTTCGGGGTTCAAGGACACGGTGTGCACCACAACGTGCACTTCGTTGAAGAAGCCTTCGGGGAACAGGGGGCGGATGGGGCGGTCGATCAGACGGCTGGTCAGGGTTTCAAACTCGCTTGGGCGGCCTTCGCGCTTGAAGAAGCTGCCGGGGATCTTGCCTGCGGCGTACGACTTTTCGAGGTAGTCAACAGTCAAGGGGAAAAAGTCTTGACCGGGCTTGCCTTCAGTCTTGCCGACCACAGTGGCCAAAACCACGGTGCCGTCCATGTCCAACAGCACAGCGCCGGTGGACTGGCGTGCGATTTCGCCGGTTTCCATGGTGACGGTGTGTTGGCCCCATTGGAAAGTCTTGGTAACTTTATTGAAAATGCTCATGGTGGTTCTCCTGTGAGTATCGAGTTTTATCGGGGGGTGCAGGCCACCCCGCCACAGCCCGGATTCCACAACACAGTCCACGATGCCATTCCAGAAACACTGCCCGATTTAGGGCAACGGCTTTGGAATGACACAGCTTCGTTCTGTTTTTGCGGTCTCCGAAGTAAAAAACGCCTGAGCTAGTGACCTAACTCAGGCGTTCGTCATTCAGTCAGTCGCTTACTTACGCAGACCCAACTTGGCGATCAGGGCCACATAGCGGTCGTGGTCCTTGGAGTTCAAGTAGTCCAACAGCTTACGGCGACGGCTCACCATACGCAGCAAACCGCGGCGACCGTGGTGGTCTTTGGCGTGGGTCTTGAAGTGGG
This sequence comes from Rhodoferax sp. UBA4409, assembly GCA_002390825.1. Classification (GTDB taxonomy): domain Bacteria; phylum Pseudomonadota; class Gammaproteobacteria; order Burkholderiales; family Burkholderiaceae_C; genus Allorhodoferax. Next base: position 23,340 of record DGQR01000231.1, on the reverse strand, counting down.
GTGTCAGCTCGTTGATACGGGCTGTCAACAGTGCCACTTGCACTTCTGGGCTACCTGTGTCGGTAGCGGAACGGGCGTTGTCTTTGACAACAGCAGCTTTGATGCTGGAAGCGATCATGTGTTTTCCTTTTGTGTTTTGACTTGCGCCAGGTGCTGGAACGGCTCTTGGCGTGCGCCTTGCCCAATGCAAAGCCATTCGATTATAGCCCGAAGCACACCCTCCGCGAAGCAGGGCTTCAGCCGACGCGCTCCGGATTGCCCTTGCCCTTGCGCGCCCAACGCCCTGCAAACCCGCACCACATAACGCCTTTGGCGCCATTTTCAAGGGGCATTTTTAGGGTTTAAATTCCTACAGATTGGCTTGAATTGCACCCCGCCGCGCTCAGTTAGGGAACAAGCGGCAATCACGGTGAGCGCCGCGCAAGATAAGGAATCCCATCATGTTCTTCGCCACTGCACCCGCCGCCTTTCAAGCCTCTCTGCGCCGCCCTGCCCACTCCGGCAGTGCTCATGCGGTCGAGCGCTTTTTGAGCGACGCACTCCTCTCAGCCCGCCAAGCCGGCACCACCTACACCCAGGACGACACCAGCTTCACCCTGAGCCTCGACATGCCCGGTATCGCCAAGGAGCACCTGCGCATCGCGATTGACGGTGCGGTGGTCCGCATCCAAAGCAAGGACGACGCCCCCCGCCGCTACCGCGCCGCTTATGAGCTGCCCCAAGAGGTAGACAGCGCCTTGAGCGAGGCCAAACTCGAAAACGGCGTGCTCACTCTCAAGTTGGCTAAAAAGGTACCCGTGGATACCTCGGCAGAGCTCACGATCCAGTAAGCCACCCCGCGCCCCAGCGCCGCACGCATGTGTCAGCGCTACCCAAAAAAGGAGCTTCCCGCGCTTGATTTGCAAGCGCTGGAGGCTTTTTTCACAAGGAATGCAGGGGCCAGCGCGGCTTGACGTCAAATGCGTAGTCGGTCACCGCGCTTTGCAAGCCACTTTGCAGCCGCATCGCAGCGGCCATGGCGATCATGGCACCGTTGTCGGTGCACAAATGCAGCTCGGGGTAATGCACCCGGACGCCGCGCTTGGCGCACTCGGCATTGAGCTGCTCCCGTAGTTTGCGGTTGGCCCCCACGCCGCCAGCCACCACCAGGCGCTTGAGACCGGTTTGCTTCAAGGCCGTGACCGACTTCTTCAGCAAGACCTCCACAATCGCGGCCTGGGTGGATGCCGCCAGATCCGCCTGTTGCTGCGCAGGCAAAGCCTGAAAACTGGCGACGCCGCCGGCAGCCAACATGCGCTGGCTTTGCACCAGCACCGCGGTTTTGAGGCCGGCAAAAGAAAAATCGAGATTGCCGCTGTGCAACAAAGGGCGTGGCAAGGCATAAGCCTTAGGGTCACCCGACTCGGCCAACTTGGACAGCAAGGGCCCGCCGGGATAGGCCAGCCCCATGAGCTTGGCAGATTTGTCAAAGGCCTCGCCCGCCGCATCGTCGATGGTCTCGCCCAGCAGCTCGTAGCGCCCGACGCCGTCCACCCGCATCAGCTGGGTGTGCCCGCCGGATACCAGCAAGGCCACGAACGGAAACTCTGGCGGGTCTTCACTCAAAAACGGCGACAGCAAGTGCCCTTCCAGGTGGTGCACGCCCAGCACCGGTTTGCCCAGTGCCGCGCCCAATGCACACGCCACACCCGCCCCCACCAACAACGCGCCGGCCAAACCGGGGCCGCGGGTGTAGGCCACCACATCCACCTCTTGCAGGCTGCGGCCGCTCTCACTCAGTACTTGTCGGGTCAAGGGCAGCACACGCCGGATATGGTCACGGCTGGCCAGCTCAGGCACCACGCCACCAAAAGCCTGATGCATCTCGATCTGACTGTGCAGGGCGTGTGCCAGCAGCGTGGGCACGGCATCACCTTGGGACTGCACCATCGCCACCCCGGTTTCGTCACACGAAGACTCAATCCCCAACACCAGCATGCTTGATTCCTTTAGAGGCGCCGAGTGTAGAGGATGCCCCTCCAACCCGGCCAGACCCCCCCCGATTCACAGACGATTGGCGCGAATCTTGCAACTCACTGGCCCATGACAGAACCCCTGCGCATCGTTGTGATTACCTCTGACCTGGCGGTGCAAGACCCCGAGGACACCCACGCGCAAGGCCAGGCCGACCGCTCACGCAGCCTGCGCATCGGGCTGCTGGAGAGTGGCTTTAACTTGATCGCCTCTTTGCCGGCCGATGTGTTTTTGACCGAGCGGCTGGCGCAACTCCAGCCCGACATGGTCATTGTGGATGCCGAGAGCGACGCCCGCGACGCCCTTGAGCATGTGGTCATGGCCACCCGGGACGAGCGCCGTCCGATCGTCATGTTCACCAACGACCACGACAGCCGCACCGCCCGCGAGGCGGTGGCAGCCGGGGTATCGGCCTACATCGTGGCCGGTTTGCAGCCGGAGCGGATCCGACCCATCCTCGATGTCGCCATGGCCCGCTTTGAACAAGAGCAGGCCTTGCGCCGCGAACTGGCCGATACCCGCAACGAGCTCCACGAGCTCTCCAGCGCCCTGCAAGACCGCAAGGTGATCGACCGGGCCAAGGCCCTGTTGATGCAGCGCCAGGCCCTCTCGGAAGAGACGGCCTACGCCAAGCTGCGCAAAACCGCGATGGACAAGAACCTGAAGATCGTCGAGGTCGCCCAGCGCATGCTGGACGTGGCCGACCTGCTGGGCTAAACCACGGCACAAGGCCTGAAATGGTGCACTGCACACAAGCAGTGCATGCACACACCATGAACCCGCCCACGCAGCGGTTATGAATAAAAAGTGCACCTAGCGCCCGAATATATTGCGCAGGTAGCTCTCTTTTTCATAGCAAACGAGCACTTACAACAGTTGGCACAGACATTGCATTAGTCCTTTCAAGACCGGCAACGGTCATGCAAACGCCCCGTCCAACGGCGGGCTGGGTGAATGCAAAAGGACAAAGGCGTCCCCACAGCTTCGAGAGCGCACAGCGCATCGGGGCCTGTGTGGACGCCTTTTTTGTTTTCTGGTTTTGTTTTGTGTGTTTAACCCTTCTGGAGCGAGTTCTATGACAGATCTTCTGAAAGCCAAACTGAGCCGCCGCGCGGTTCTGCAAACTGCAGCCGTCGGTGCCGCGGGCATCAGCCCTGCCTTGCGTTCGGTGGTGTATGCCGCAGGGTCGGATGCGCCGGAGAAAACCGAAGTCAAGATCGGCTTTATCCCGCTGACCGATTGCGCCAGCGTGGTCATGGCCTCAGTGTTGGGCATTGACCAGAAATACGGCGTCAAGATCATCCCCAGCAAAGAAGCCTCCTGGGCGGGTGTACGCGACAAACTGGTCAGCGGCGAGCTCGACTTCGCCCACGTGCTGTACGGCCTGGTCTATGGGGTGCACCTCGGCATCGGCGGCCCCAAGAAAGACATGGCCGTGTTGGCCACCCTCAACAACAACGGCCAGGCGATCACCCTCTCCAAGAAGCTGGCCGATAAGGGCGCAGTGGACGGCCCGGGCCTGGCCAAGCTGATGGCCGCAGAAAAGCGCGAGTACACCTTTGCCCAGACCTTCCCCACCGGCACCCACGCCATGTGGCTGTACTACTGGATGGCGGCCAATGGCATCAACCCGATGAAGGACTCCAAGGTCATCACCGTGCCGCCACCCCAGATGGTGGCCAACATGCGTGTCGGCAATATGGATGGCTTCTGCGTGGGCGAGCCCTGGAACCACCGCGCCATCATTGATGGCATCGGCGTGACCGCCGCAACCACCCAGGACATCTGGAAAGACCACCCTGAAAAAGTGCTGGGCACCAGCGGAGACTTCGTCAAAAAGTACCCCAACACCGCCCGCGCCGTGACCGCCGCCATTCTGGAAGCCGGCAGATGGATTGATGCCAGCTTGTCCAACAAAAACAAGATGGCCGAAACGATTGCCGACAAGAGCTATGTCAACACCAGCGTCGACGCGATCAACCAGCGCATTCTGGGCCGCTACCAAAACGGTATGGGCAAGACTTGGGACGACCCGAACTTCATGAAGTTTTACAACGACGGTGCAGTGACCTTCCCTTACCTGTCGGACGGCATGTGGTTCCTGACGCAGCACAAGCGCTGGGGCTTGCTCAAAGACCACCCCGACTACCTGACCGTGGCCAAGCAGATCAACCAGATCGACATCTACAAACAAGCCGCCACGGCCAGCAAGACCCCGCTGCCCAAGAGCGATATGCGCAGCAGCAAGTTGATGGACGGCGTGGTATGGGATGGCAAGGATCCCAAGAAATACGCCGACGGTTTCAAGATCAAAGCATAAGGAAGCCCCACCATGGTCAGCGCCGTTTTTCATTCGCCGATAGCCACTGCCGACGACGGCACTGCTATCAAAACAGAAGCTACCAGTGCAGATTCGACGGGCGCCAAGGCCCCAAAGTCTGCCCAAACAAGCGTGCCGACACCCGCCGCTGCGCCTGGCTTTGATTGGAGCGGCCTGATGCTCAAGGTGTTGCCACCCTGCTTCGGGCTGGCACTGCTGATCGGCATCTGGGCCATGGTGAGCATCGGCACGGCCAGCTCCATCCCCAGCCCGCTGGAGACCTGGAAGCAGGCGGTGGTGATCTTCAGCGACCCGTTTTACAGCAAGGGGCCGAACGACCAGGGCGTGGGTTGGAACATCTTGTACTCGCTGCAGCGCGTCGCGTTGGGCTTCGGTCTAGCGGCGGTGGTGGGAATTCCGGTAGGCTTTTTGATCGGGCGGTTTGAGTTTTTGAGCCGCATGTTCAATCCGCTCATCAGTCTGCTGCGCCCGGTGTCGCCACTGGCCTGGTTGCCGATTGGTTTGCTGGTGTTCAAGGGTGCGAACCCGGCCGCCATCTGGACCATCTTTATTTGCTCGATCTGGCCCATGATCATCAACACCGCGGTGGGCGTGCAACGGGTGCCGCAAGACTACATGAACGTGGCCCGTGTGCTCAACCTGAGCGAGTGGAAGATCGTTACCAAGATCCTGTTCCCCTCGGTGCTGCCCTACATGTTGACCGGTGTGCGCTTGGCCGTGGGCACGGCATGGTTGGTGATCGTGGCCGCGGAGATGCTGACGGGTGGCGTGGGCATCGGCTTCTGGGTCTGGGACGAGTGGAACAACCTCAACGTCAAGAACATCATCATTGCCATCTTCGTGATCGGCATCGTGGGCCTGCTACTCGAGTACGCGCTCATCAAATTAGCAACTGCATTCACATTTGAAGAGGTGAAGTCATGAGCATCGAATCCATGAACGCCAAGTACATCGAAATCCAGGGCGTGGACCAAACCTTTAAAACCAAGAAGGGCCTGTTCCCCGCGCTGCGCAACATCAACCTCAACGTGGCCAAGGGCGAGTTTGTGGCGCTCATCGGGCACAGCGGTTGCGGCAAGTCCACTTTGCTCAATCTGATTGCCGGCCTGACCATGCCCACCCAGGGCTCGCTGATCTGCGCCAGCCGCGAAATTGCCGGCCCCGGTCCTGAGCGCGCCGTGGTGTTCCAGAACCACTCGCTGCTGCCTTGGCTCACCTGCTTTGAGAACATTTACCTCGGTGTGGAGCGCGTGTTCGGCACCCGCAACCCTGGCGCACCCGCCGAGACCAAAGCGCAGCTCAAGGCCCGCACCGATGCTGCACTGGCCTTGGTGGGCCTGACCGCCGCCGCTCAAAAGCGCCCTGGTGAGATCAGCGGTGGCATGAAGCAGCGCGTGGGTATTGCCCGTGCGCTGGCCATGGAGCCCAAAGTGCTGCTGATGGACGAGCCATTTGGTGCGCTCGACGCGCTGACCCGCGCCAAGCTGCAAGACGAGTTGCTGGAGATCGTGGCCCGCACTGAGAGCACGGTGGTGATGGTGACCCACGATGTAGACGAAGCCGTGCTGCTGTCCGACAAGATCGTGATGATGACCAACGGCCCCGCCGCCACCATCGGCGAGGTGCTCAGCGTGAACCTGCCCCGCCCTAGATCCCGCGTGGCTTTGGCTGATAGCCCGGAGTACTTGGGTTATCGCAAGGCGGTGATTGACTTTTTGTACACACGGCAGGGGCATGTGGAGAAGGCTGCTTAGGCACACGCTTCGTTACCACACCCGAGGGCGTCCTACAAGGCGCCCTTTTTTTGTGCGCTGCATGCACTCATAACAGGCATAGTTCCTGCTTGACTCCAGAACGACCAACGAAGGTCTAACAGCATTGCGACTGAGCGGCGCCCAGCCCTTGTGGTTGCGCGCTCTATGAATGGCTCTTCTGCGGGCCAGTGACAGTCGCACGTCCTTTCCATCCCCCTTGCCCCACCTCCACGGAGCCCACTCATGGCCGGATTTCGCCAATTCCTGAAAAGCGGACACACACCCACGTTGTTTGCCGCTTTTTTTTATCTGATGTTCTCGTTCGTCATCTGGGTGATGAACGGCGCCATGGCGCCCTTTATTAGCGAGCAATTCCAACTGACTGCATCGCAAAAGGGCCTGCTGCTTTCTATCCCTATCGTGGCCGGGGCCATCATGCGTTTTCCGCTGGGGCTGCTCGCGCAGTACGTTGGCCGCAAGACCGCCACCATGGTGGAGCTGGTCCTGATCACGCTCACCATGTCATTCGGCTACTTTTTTGTGCACACCTATGACGACCTGCTGAAAATGGCACTGTTATTGGGCGTGGCAGGGGCGAGCTTCGGCGTGGCCATGTCGCTGGGTTCAGGTTGGTACCCGCCCAAGTACAAAGGCTTGGCCATGGGATTGGTAGGGGCAGGTAATGCGGGCACGGCACTGGCCGCACTGCTAGCGCCACCCTTGGCACAAGCTTACGGTTGGCAAGCCGTCTATGGCTTTGCAGCCTTGGCCTCCCTTGTGCCCATGGCCGTGGTGCTGTTCATGGCCAAGGAGCCACCTGACCGTGACGAACACGCCAGCATGCGCGAACACCTGGCCTGCCTGATGGAAAGCGACGGGTGGGTGTTCAGCCTGATTTACGTTGTCACATTCGGCGGCTTCATCGGTATCGTCACGTTTCTGCCCACCTATTACTACGACCAGTTCGGCGTGAGCAAAGTGCAAGCCGGGCAACTCACCATGCTGGCCGCGCTGATGGGCGCTGTGGTGCGCGTGGCCGGTGGCTGGATTTCTGACCATTGGGGCGGTGTGAATACCCTGACCGTGGTGTTGATAGTGGTTGCACTGGCGCTAGTGGGCGTTGGGGTGTCCTCGGGCTCGTTGGTCATGACAACACTGCTGCTGATATTGTGCTTTGCCGCATTGGGCGCGGGCAACGGCGCACTGTTTCAGCTGGTCCCCTTGCGTTGGCCCACCTCTACCGCCGTGGCAGGCTCCATGATTGGTGAAATCGGTGCGCTGGGCGGCGGCACCATCCCCGCGCTCATGGGCCAATCCAAACAGCACATGGGCAGCTTCCTGCCCGGCTTTGTGGTGCTGGCCGTGTTCTCTTTGTTGATGCTGGTGGTCATGCGCAAAATGCAAGTCCGCTGGACGCGCACATGGGCAGAAAAAGGTGGACGGGCGCGGGGGTAAGTCACCCCGCGTGTGCCGAAGGCTAGCGGTAGTCTCTTTCGCGCTGGAGACATACTGCACCGACGATGACGGCACTGTCGCTGACAACGTCAAACAGCACAGCATAGCCCCTCCTGCTGTCAAAAGTAGTTACAAGCTCACGAACAAATGGGCTGACTCCGGCTTTACGAGAAGCAAAGGGCGAGGATTTGAGAAAATCTAAGCCCTCTTCGAGTGCTTGCAGCGCACCCTCTGGAATGTTCAGATCTCCAGATTTGCTATCCAGTTCGCACTGGAGGACTAAGCAAAACCGTGTGCGTCATCAATCGCGGCACGGTCGCTTGATGCCGGCGCCTCCACACGGTTTGACGTACGGCACTCTCCTCGAAATACGAAAGGGACTCCCCTTGCACAAGAACGCCTTCAACTTCGGCGCTGAACTCGGGCGCAACACGGATGGCGGGGGGGCAGGCGCTGCATTGCAGCGAAAGCGGCCCGTTACAGTTAAAACAAATTTCAATTGGATCAACAACCAACTGCGCTCACGGGAGGCCGGTGGCTCACCTCAGGCGTTTGATGCCCCCACCACATGAAAACTATCCAAACACGAATCGCAACCCTAGCCGACCTGGATCTCATCGCACCACTGTTCGATGCATATCGACAGTTCTATGAGCAAACATCAGACTTGGCATTAGCCCGAAGCTTCATTCAGGATCGCATTCAGAATAATGAATCGTTAGTGCTTCTTGCTTCCACAGAATTAGGACACGTCGTTGGCTTCTGCCAGCTCTACCCCACTTTCTGTTCGGTCGAAGCAAAACCTATTTATTCGCTTTACGACCTGTTCGTCAGTCCGGCGGCCAGACGCACGGGTGCAGGAAGCGCTTTGCTTAGAGCTGCGGAAAAGCTTGCTGCCGAAAATGGCAAAGCACGGATGGACCTCACGACCGCGAAAAAAAATGAGGCGGCGCAGGCCGCATACGAATCGCTAGGCTGGGTCAGAGACGAAATCTTCCTCGCTTACAGCAAATCTGTCGGTATTGAAAAGTTTAAATGACTGCTCTCTGCCAATTTTGAAGGCAGCCTCCAGCACAAAGCCGACACCTAAAAACAATCCACAACGAACTAAAACGCTATCAAATAAATAGCTGCTTAGACTCGTCCCACGTGGGCTAACGCTCTATTTAGGCAAAAATAGTAGCCAGTACACCAGCAGTAAGTTAATCAACCCCAGCGTGCCGGTGGCGAGCTTCCAGACGAAGCTGGGGTCGCGCTGTATGAGCGGGGTACCGTGCAATGCGCTCAAGGGCCGTGAGGCACCGCGCTCCAAAGCGAGCAGGAACTCCTCTGCCGTCTCAAACCGCTGGCGCTGGTCTAACGCTACGGCTTTGAGCACCACATGGTTCAGCCACATGGGCACCTCGGGGTTGTGCCGGCTGGGTGGAGTCGGATCGCGGTGGTAGCGGCCCACTTGGTAGGGAAGCACTTCGCCATAGGGAAGCTTGCCGGTCAACAGCTGGTACAGCGTCACCCCCAGTGCAAACAAGTCGCTTTGCGTGTCGGGCAACTGCTCGTCGGCCGGGTCGCCCGAGTCCGCCTCAGTGGTGCCCCGAAAACCCCATTGCTCCGGGTTTACATAGCTGGGCGTGCCCGCGTGCAAGGCGCGCATGGCGGCGGGCTCGCGCCCGCTCAGGGCAACGCCCAGGTCCAGAACGCGCAGCACGCCGTCGTCGCCTACATGGAGGTTGGCAGGCTTGATATCGCGGTGCACCACGCCTTGGCGGTGCAAGCGTGACAGGGCTTTGAGCGCCTGCATCGCGTGGCCCACTGCCACCACAGCGCCTACACGCGACTGACGATCTAACAGCTGCTGCAAAGTCTCGCCACTATGCCAGTCGTACAGCACATAAAACGCCGAACGCTCCCGCCCATTGGGTAGCCGCGCATGTACCGCCACCAAGTGATCCGCACCGCGCGACGACTGCATGCGCGCGCCCAGCCAAGCCTCGTGGGCCAGCATGGCGCGCTCCTCTAGATCGTGTGCCCGCGCTGTATTGAGTGTTTTGAGGGCGTAAAGCGCTTGTGTGGCCGGGTCACGCACCTGGTAAAGCACGTTAATGCCACTATCAGCCACCAGGTGGGTCACTACCAGCCCGTCGAGCGTGTCGCCCACCTTCAGGCGTGCCGGGATCGGCAGACTGTGCGCTAGACGGCTAGCATCTGATAGTGTGGGCTCCAGCAGGCCGCGCACACGCACCACGATGGCGGATACGTTGTCATGGCTTCCTTTGGACAGCGCCTGTTCCACGAGCTTCTGGCTGGCCTCATGGGCGTCCGGTATGGCGGCGTACTCTGGCAGGCGCTTGGCCGGCACCTCACCGTGCACACCGTCGGTGAGGAGGATAAACACATCGCCCACCTGCACATCGCCCTGCGCATAGTCGACCACCAAATGGTCTTGCGCCCCTACGGACCGCAGGAGTTGGTGCTTGAGGTCGGGGTGGTTAACCACATGGTCCTGTGTGAGCTGTGTGACCCGGCCTTCGCGCACCAAGTAGCAGCGGGTGTCTCCCACATGCGCCAGCGTGTAAGAGTGGCCACGCAATACCAAGGCCGTCAACGTGGTGAGACCGGTGACCGGCTGGCGGCGGCGGTTGATGCCACACAACCAAGTGTTTTGCGCCGCAATGATGCGGTCCAGCGCCACGGTGGTGTCCCAAGTTTCGGGCGTACCGAAGTAATCGCGCACCACACTGGTGACCGTGGTCTGGGCTGCCTCGCGCCCCATGCCGCCCGTGCTGACTCCATCGGCAATCGCCACGATGGAGCCCATCTCTTCCTGCCCCACCGAGGGCAGCAAGGCGCCACAGAAGTCTTCGTTCAGGGGTTTACGGCCTGCCTGGGATGCAAAACCAATATCGATATCAAATGCCATGCACCACCTTAAGCAATATTAGTGCCCAAAACTGGCACATTGCACCAAATACGTGCGGTTTAACCCTGCATAAGAGGGTCAGCCCATCAGCATTTGCATGCTGTGCTCGTAATGCACCGAAAGGCGCTCAAAAAGCACCAGCAAGGTCTCACTGCCATCAGCCAGCGCCTCCTGGTGCGCAGTGCGGCGTGCTGCCGGCTTACGCTGGGCCTCCCGGGAGGCGTTCACCATCTGCAGCCACGCAACACCAGCGGCCCCTAGGTCTGCATGAATATCGGGAGTGCTCAGCGGGATACCGTTCAGATAGGTTAGAGCCTCTTCAAACTCTTGCTGAACCGCACGCATACCCTCGTGAGCCTTGCGGAATTCCGCACTATCGGTCACACGCAGCGACGCCAGCAGCGCAAACTTGGCGAAGCGCTGCGACAGCATGCGCTGGCGCCCTGCCAGGTTTAGCACCTGCAGGGGCGCACCAGTGCCCGCACTCTCTAGACTACCTGTCAGGCGCTCAGCGCCCAGCAACAGAGCCTCGGCGCTGTCTTCTACCGCGATAGTGTCACCCTGCGCCAAGGCGGCTTTGAGGTAGACCCATGGCGTGGCCACCCGCTCCAGCAAATCGCTATAGGTGGGCTCGGGAAGGTTCTTGCACAGGAGTGCAAGATTACTCTCCACCCACTGCACCGAAGCCTGCAGCAACACGGCGTGCTCAGCCTCTTTCACGCTAACTGTTTGGAGCAGGTGCAGCTTGACCAGGCGCTGCGACAGCATGCGCAGTTGGCCCGCACGGTTTACGCTTTCGGCCGCACGGGCGGACTGGATAATGTGCTGCGAGAGCTGGCCCATGCGCTGGTTGGAGCTCATGGCGGCAGAGCGGAGGGCGCGGAAGGCATCATCGTCTGAGAGACTTTGCGTGCGCATCAAAATGCCCTTAGCCCTATCCACCGCCTTACGCTCCTCGTAGCGCGTAGCGATGTTCTCCAGCGCACGCCGCTGCACCTGGGCTTTGGCATGCCGGGCCTGCGCCAGAAGAATCAGCGGACGCAGACGCTGGGCGGCATAGCCCTGCACCACGTACACATGCACCCCGCTGTCGGTGGCCCGGGCGATATGGGCAGCATCGGCGTCTTGCGTGAAAAACACGTTAGGCAAGGGGTAACTCGTCTCCAAGGCCTCGAGGGCGTCAAACCACTCTGCAGCGGGGTGAGGCAAATCACAAATCACCACATCTGGTGCATAGCGCACCGCCGCCTGCACCAAATTGCTGCACGCATCCACTGTGGCAAGCAGCGTGATACCCGCCGAGGACAAGTCAGCAGCCAGAGAAGTAACAGCGTGTGGACAGCAAGTGCACAGCAAGGCAGTGGTCATTTGGAGTGAGTGGCAGCGGATAAGCGAGCTATTTCAACACAGTGCAAGGGCACACATCCAGCACTGCGGATCGCGGTGATACCCGGACGCAATCTAGTGGCACAACTTTTGCTTAGAAAGCTGCAAGACGCAACGACGCGTCGGAATGAGATAGCAACTCGCCTGCGCACAACGATGTCGCGCACTGGAGAGTTGCACCCACCAGTGCATTCTGGTGCGCCTCGGCTTGAGGCGTGAATCTCTTTTACCCCCCAATGTCCGGTATGCAGCTTGCTGCGCCCTTATTCAGTTCCAGTGTCACAGGAGTCGTCACGATGAAAAAACAGAAATTGGTAATGATCGGCAACGGCATGGCCGGTGTGCGGACCATTGAAGAGCTGCTCAAGGTCGCACCGGACCTGTATGACATCACCGTCTTCGGTGCCGAGCCGCACCCCAACTACAACCGCATTTTGCTGAGCCCCGTGCTCGCCGGTGAGCAGACGCTGGACGAGATCGTGCTCAACGCGTTTGAGTGGTACGCCGAGAACGGCATCACCCTGCATGCCGGCAAAAAGGTCACCGAGGTGGACCGCGTCAAGCGCGTGGTCAAGGCGTCGGACGGTACCGAGGCCGAATACGATCGCTTGCTGATCTGCACCGGCTCCAACCCCTTCATCCTGCCTGTGCCCGGCAAGGACTTGGAAGGTGTGATCGCCTACCGCGACATTGCTGACACCAACGCGATGATCGAGGCGGCCACCAAATATCAACACGCGGTCGTCATTGGCGGTGGCCTGCTGGGTCTGGAAGCGGCCAACGGACTGATGCTGCGTGGCATGCAAGTCACCGTGGTGCATGTGCAGCCCACCCTGATGGAGCGCCAGCTCGACACCGTGGCCGGCGGCCTGCTGCAAAAGTCGCTGGAAGAGCGCGGCCTGAAGTTTCTGATGGGTGCCCAAACCCAAGAGCTGGTGGGTGGTGAGGACGGCCGCGTCAAATCCATCAAGTTCAAAGACGGTACTGAAGTGCCTGCCGACCTTGTCGTCATGGCGGTGGGCATTCGCCCCAACACCGAGCTGGCGCAGAGCATGCGCTTGCATGTGGACCGCGGCATCGTGGTCACCGACACCATGCAGACTGTGACTGACGCCCGCATCTACAGCGTGGGCGAGTGCGCGGCCCACCGCGGCATTGCCTATGGCTTGGTGGCACCTTTGTTTGAGCAGGCCAAAGTGGCGGCCAACCATCTGGCCGAGTACGGCATCGGCCGCTACCAGGGCTCGCTGACCTCCACCAAACTCAAGGTCACCGGTATCGACCTGTTCTCCGCTGGCAACTTTACCGGCGGCGAGGGGTTTGAAGAAATCGTGATGAGCGACCCCTTCGGCGGCGTGTACAAAAAGCTGGTCATCCAGGACGACAAGCTGGTGGGTGCCTGCATGTATGGCGACACGGTGGACGGCAGCTGGTACTTCAAGCTGCTGCGCGAAGGCCGCAACGTGGCCGACATCCGCGACAAGCTGATGTTTGGCGAAGGCGGCGCCAACATCGGCGACGTGGGCCACCAGGGCCAGAACAAAGCGGCAGCCATGGCCGACAGCGACGAGGTCTGCGGCTGCAACGGCGTCACCAAAGGCACCATCTGCAAGGCCATCAAGGAGAAAGGCCTGTTCACCCTGGACGAGGTGAAGAAGCACACCAAGGCCAGCGCGTCCTGTGGCTCTTGCACCGGCTTGGTGGAGCAAATCATCATGTTCACCGCCGGCGGCGACTACTCCGCCACGCCCAAAAAGAAGGCCATGTGCGGCTGCACCGACCACAGCCACCAGGAAGTGCGCGATGCCATCTTCGCCCAGAAGTACCTCACCATTGCCGACGTGCAAAAGAACATGGGCTGGAAAACGCCCAACGGCTGCTCCAGCTGCCGCCCCGCGTTGAACTACTACCTGATCTCCAGCTGGCCCAAGCTCGCCAAGGACGACCCGCAAAGCCGCTTCATCAACGAGCGCAGCCACGCCAACATCCAGAAAGACGGCACCTACTCGGTCATCCCGCGCATGTGGGGTGGCGAGACCACGGCCGACGAGCTGCGCCGCATTGCAGATGCGGTGGACAAGTTCAAGATCCCCACCGTCAAGGTCACCGGCGGCCAGCGCATCGACTTGCTGGGCGTCAAAAAAGAAGACTTGCAAGCCGTGTGGCAAGACATCGGCATGCCCAGCGGCCACGCTTACGCCAAGGCCTTGCGCACGGTAAAAACCTGCGTCGGGTCAGAGTGGTGCCGCATGGGCACCCAGGACAGCACCCAGATGGGCAAAGACCTGGAGCGCGCCCACTGGCGCATGTATGCCCCGCACAAAGTGAAGTACGCCGTGTCCGGCTGCCCGCGCAACTGCGCCGAGGCCGGCATCAAGGACGTGGGCATCATCGGTGTGGACAGCGGCTGGGAGATGTACATCGCCGGCAACGGCGGTATCAAAACCGAAGTAGCGCACTTCTTTGTGAAGCTCAAAACGGCTGAGGAAGTGCTGGAGTACACCGGCGCCTTCATGCAGCTCTACCGCAAAGAGGGCTGGTACCTGGAGCGCACGGTGCATTATGTGAGCCGTGTGGGCCTGGACTATGTGAAGAAGCGCATTCTGGAAGACGCCGAAGGCCGGAAAGCCCTGAACGAAGAACTGCTGTTCGCACTCGACGGTGAGCCCGACCCGTGGTTCGATTTTCAGGACGCACAGGTCGACACCCGCCAGTTCGCGCCGGTGGCCGTCGCCTGAGACGCGGAGGACTAGATATGCAACGCCGAAGCCTGATCACAGCCGCCGCTGCGAGTGCCTTGGCACTGGCCCTGCCCGCCGCAAACGCGCAGGTGGCGGACCTGAGCGACGCCATCAACAAAGCCGGCCGCCAGCGCATGCTGAGCCAGCGCATGGGCAAGGCCTGGCTGGCCATGCTGCTGAGCGTGGAGAAAACCAGCGCGCAGCTGGTGCTGGACAAGTCCATCACCCTGTTCGACCGGCAGCTGCTAGAGCTCAAAGCCTTTGCGCCTAACCCCGAGGTGCTTGCCACTTACACCAAGCTCGACGGGGCCTGGAGCGACTACAAAACCCTGTTGGTTGGCAAAGCACCAACCCGTGAGGCCGCGGCAGCCCTGCTGCAGCAAGACGCCAAGGTGCTGACACTCGCCCACCAGGGCACCCAGCAGTACGAGGCGGCACTGGCCAAGCCGGTCGGCAAACTGGTGAACGTGGCCGGGCGCCAGCGCATGTTGAGCCAGCGCATGGCCAAGTACTACCTCGCCACCACCTTGCCGGTGGATGCCGCGACCGCAGGCATGGAGCTCAACAAAGCGCGCAGCGAATTCACCGCCGCGATGCAGCTGCTCAAAAGCGCACCGGAAGCTACCTCGCGCATCAAAGACGAGCTGGCCCTCGGAGACGCACAGTGGGTGTTTTTTGACAATGCTTTGCAGAACCTGCAAGAGGGCGCGCAACGCCCACGCCCGATGGCGGATGTGTACCTGGCCAGCGAAAACCTGCTCACCGTGATGGACCGGGTGACCGGCCTGTATGCGGCCATCAAAACCTCATAAACACCCAATAAGCCTCTGGCGCATACAGAACGTGCGCCAACAGCTATCAAAACAATAGCATTCAGGAGAAACCGCATGACCGAATGGACCCGCATTTGCACCCTCGAAGACATCCCCGTGCTGGGCTCCCGCCGCGTGGAGCGCAGCACCGGACTCGATGTCGCCATCTTCCGCAACAGCCAGGACGAAGTGTTTGCCCTGCTGGACCGCTGCCCGCACAAGGGCGGCCCGCTCTCGCAAGGCATTGTGTTCGGCACCAGCGTGGCCTGCCCGCTGCACAACTGGACCATTGGCCTGTGCGACGGCCAGGCCAGTGCGCCCGACGAGGGCTGCACACCCAAATTCAGCGTGAAGCTGGAGGCCGGTGTCGTGTACCTGAGTGCCGCTGAACTGCAAAATCACGGCACCGATTTGGTGCGCCCCATCGCAGGGCCTAAAAAGCGCGCCAGCACGGCAGCTTGACGCGCACATGGCCATGGTCAACGAAACCCGCGCCACCTGCCCCTACTGCGGTGTGGGCTGTGGCGTCATCATCCAGAGCACCGGCAACCAGATCACCGGCGTCAAAGGCGACCCGCAGCACCCGGCCAACTTCGGCCGGCTGTGCTCCAAAGGCAGCACGCTGCACTTGACCGCCACCGCCGAAGTCACCCTGCAAACCCGCTTGCTGCAACCCCTGCAGCGCCCGCAACGGGGTGCCACGCCGGAGCCAGTCACGTGGGACAGTGCGCTGCACACCGCCACCACCAAGTTTGCCCAAGTGATCCGCGACCACGGGCCGGACGCTGTGGGCTTTTACGTGAGCGGCCAGTTGCTTACCGAGGACTACTACGTCTTCAACAAACTGGCCAAAGGGCTGATAGGCACCAACAACATCGACACCAACTCGCGCCTGTGCATGAGCAGCGCAGTGGCGGGCTACAAAAAAACACTGGGCGCCGACTCCCCGCCTGCCAGCTACGAAGACCTCGGGCTGGCCAGCACGCTATTCATTGCTGGCTCCAACGCCGCTTATGCCCACCCCATCCTGTTCCGCCGCATTGAAGACGCCAAAGCCGCCAACCCCGCGCTGAAAATCGTGGTAGTGGATGTACGCCGCACCGACACCGCCGAGGCCGCGGACCTGTTTCTGCAAATCCAGCCCGGCACCGACGTGATGCTGTTCAACGGCATGCTGCACCTCATGCTGTGGGAAGGCTGGACGGACGCCGCCTACATTGCCGCCCACACCGAAGGCTTTGACGCGCTCAAGGCGCTTGTGCGCGACTGCACGCCTGATGCGGTAGCCGCCGTCTGCGGCATTCGCAAGGCTGAGCTGATGGAGGCCACGCGCCTGTTTGCGCAATCACCCGCCACCCTCAGCCTCTATTGCATGGGGCTGAACCAGTCCAGCGCGGGCACTGCCAAAAACACCGCCCTCATCAACCTTCACCTGGCCACCGGCCAGATCGGCAAGCCGGGCGCCGGCCCCTTCAGCCTGACAGGTCAGCCCAACGCCATGGGCGGGCGCGAAGTGGGTGGCTTGGCCAACCTGCTCTCCGCCCACCGCGACCTGGCCAACCCCACCCACCGCG
The DNA here is from genome assembly GCA_002390825.1 of Rhodoferax sp. UBA4409. GTDB lineage: Bacteria > Pseudomonadota > Gammaproteobacteria > Burkholderiales > Burkholderiaceae_C > Allorhodoferax. Next base: position 6,347 of record DGQR01000231.1, on the reverse strand, counting down.
CGGAAGTGGCCGCACTCTGGGGTGTACCCGCCGTGCCCGAGAAGCCGGGCAAAACCGCGGTCGAAATGTTTCAAGCAGCTGCCGATGGCGAGATCAAGGCGCTGTGGATTGCTTGCACGAACCCGGCCCAGAGCCTGCCCGACCAAGCTACCGTGCGCCGCGCCTTGGAGCGCGCCGAGTTCGTGGTGCTGCAAGAAGCCTTTGCCACCACCGCCACCGCCCGCTACGCCGACCTGCTGCTGCCCGCCACCACCTGGGGCGAGAAGGAAGGCACGGTCACCAACAGCGAGCGCCGCATCTCCCGAGTGCGTGCGGCAGTCGCGGCGCCCGGCCCGCAAGACAACGGCCCGCGCCACGACTGGGCCATTGCTGTGGACTTTGCGCAGCGCCTGGAGTCGGCACTGGGCCGCTCTCCAGCCTTGCCCACCCTGTTTCCCTACCCAACGCCAGAGTCAGTGTGGAACGAACACCGCGAGAGCACACGGGGTCGGGACCTCGACATCACCGGCATGAGCTACGCGCAGCTGGAAGCGAACCCGCTGCAATGGCCCATGCCCGAAGGCGCCAGCAGCGGCAAAGTGCGCTTGTACGAAGACGGCGTCTTCCCCACGCCCACCGGCCGCGCCCGCTTTGTAGCCGCGCCCTACACCCCGGTGGCAGAGCAACGCGAAGCCCGCTACCCCTTTGCCCTGACCACCGGCCGCCTGCGTGACCAGTGGCACGGCATGAGCCGCACCGGCACGCTGGGCCGCCTGTTCGGCCACGTACGCGAGCCTGCCTTGCAGATGCACCCGCAAGACATGGCGCGGCGCTTGATTGCCGAGGGCGACCTGGTGCACATCACCAGCAAGCGCGGCTCCATCCTCGCGCCAGTGCAGGCCAGCACCGAAGTGGGCTTGAGCCAGGTGTTTCTGTCCATGCACTGGGGCGATGAATTTTTGAGCGGCCAGAGCAGCACTGGCGAGCGCTTGGGCGGCGTGAACGCGCTCACCAGCCCCGTGTTTTGCCCAGACTCCAAACAACCCGAGCTCAAACACGCCGCCGTCAAGGTGCTCAAAGCCGACATGCCTTGGGGCGTGACAGCTCTGGCCTGGTTGCCCGCCGACAAGGTCTTGGCGCGCCGCACCGAGCTGCGGGCCTTGATGGCACGCTTTGAGTTCGCCAGTTGCGTGCTCTTCGGCAACGATGCCGCACTAGGCCAAGCCGGGCGCACCGGTGTGATGTTCCGCGCGGCAGGCGGTGCCCTGCCGGATGATGCGCTGCTGGCGCAGATCGAAGCCCTGTTGGACCTGCAAGGGCCAGACGCCGTGCGCTATGCCGACCCCAAACGCGGCCAGCGCCGTGTGGTGCGGCTGCAGCGCAGCACCGTGAACGCCACACTGGAAGGCTTTTTGCTCAGTGGCGATACCCAGGCCCGCGACTGGATGGCCGCCCTGCTGCGCGAAGAGCAACCGGCCCAGAACTACGGCCGTGCCCTTTTGGCCGGCGGCGCAAAACCACCCATGCCCGTGCTCAGTAAAGGTAAAACCGTTTGCACCTGCTTGCAAGTGAGCGACATCGCCATCACCGACACACTGTCGCGCTGCACCGGCAACGACGCCGAGCGCCTGGACCAACTGCAAAAGACGCTGCAATGCGGCACCAACTGTGGTTCCTGCATTCCGCAGTTGCAGCGCATGGTCAAGGCGACGCCGATGGCGGCAGTGCCGGCCGGGGCATAAGGACATAGCCGAAAGTTATCAGGCTTCACCGACAATCGCGGCATGGCTATTGGCAACTACATCAAAGAAATCGGTCGCGGCAAAGACGGCGCACGTGCGCTCAACCGCACGCAGGCGGCCGACCTGCTGGGCCAAGTGCTGGACGGCACCGTCACCGACCTCGAGGTGGGCGCCTTTTGCCTGGCCATGCGCATCAAGGGAGAAACCGCGGAAGAAATGGCCGGTTTTCTGGACGCCGTGCGCAGTCGCATGGCCCTGCTGCCCGCCAGCGATGTGCCGGTGGTGGTTATTCCCAGCTACAACGGTGCACGCAAGCTGCCGCTGTTGACACCGCTCCTGGCCCTGCTGCTGGCGCGTGAGGGCCTGCCGGTGCTGATCCACGGCACCGCTACCGAAGACAAGCGTGTTTTTGTGTCTGAAGTGCTTGCAGCCCTCGGTATATCTGCGCAAGCAGCTCCTGAAAAGATAGCACTCGGCCGCGTGGCCTTTATACCCACCGGTACTCTGCTGCCCGGCCTGCAGCGCCTGCTCGATGTGCGCCGCGTGGTGAACCTGCGTAACCCGGCGCACAGCCTCGTCAAACTCATGAACCCGGTGGACGGCCCTGCCCTGCTGGTGAGCAGCTACACCCACCCCGAATATGCGGTGTCCATGGCGGACACCTTCGCCCTGGGGCAAGCCAACGCCCTGCTGATCCGCGGCACCGAGGGCGAAGCTGTGGCCGACGCCCGCCGCACCCCCAAGATGCAAGCTTTTGTAGCCGGCAAGGCGACCGACCTGCAGGCCTACCAGGCCGGCTCGTTGACAACGCTGCCGGAGCTGCCCACCGCGATCGATGCGACCAGCACCGCGGCCTACATACAATCGGTATTGAACGGAGAGAGCCCGGTTCCTGCCCCGATTGCAGAGCAAGTGGCGCACATCTTGCAGTTGCACCAAGCACTATGACAAACACCCTGAACACGCCGGCCGCAGGCCATGTCACCCTCGTGGGCGCCGGCCCCGGCGACCCGGAGTTGCTCACACTCAAGGCTTTGAAAGCCATCCAGCAAGCCACCGTACTGCTGGTGGATGACTTGGTGAACGACGCCATCGTGGCACACGCCAACCCGGCGGCCCGCATCGTCCATGTGGGCAAGCGCGGTGGCTGCAAGTCGACTCCCCAGTCCTTCATCGAACGCCTGATGATCACCGCAGCCCTTGAGGGCGAAAACGTGGTCCGCCTCAAGGGCGGCGATCCCTTCATCTTTGGCCGCGGCGGCGAAGAGGTGGAACACCTTGAAGAAGCCGGCATCCGCGTGTCGGTAGTCAACGGAGTGACCGCCGGACTGGCAGCTGTGACCTCCCTCAATGTGCCGCTCACCCACCGCGAACATGCCCACGGCGTGGTGTTTGTGACCGGCCACGCCAAACCCGGCGACAGCGGCACCGACTGGCCCGCACTGGCCACGGCCGCCCGCCAGGCCAAGCTAACGCTGGTGATCTACATGGGTGTGAGCGGCGCTGCTGATATCCAAGCCGGACTGCTACAAGGCTTGGCAGCCAGCACGCCGGTAGCCGTCATTCAAAACGCCAGCCTGCCGCACCAGCGCCACGCAGTTTGCACATTGGGCGAGCTGCAGGACACCATCGTTCGCGAACATCTGGCCAGCCCGAGCGTGATCGTGGTTGGTGATGTGATGAGCGGCTTGTTGGCTGCTACACAAGCAGACGCTACCACCGGCGCCTCTGCCGGCGCTCAACGCGCCCACTGAAACCGGCACGCAACTTGCGGCGTTGTGGGCACCCTCACCACGCACAAGTTGCCCATGTCGCACCCCGCAACCACGCTTGCTCCTGCCGTTGCCCCCGCCCCGGGTGCTAATGCGCCTTTGTCGGACCTCAACCTGGCAGCCCGCCAGCGCATGCTGTCACAGCGGGTCATCATGCAAGCCTTATTGGCGTCGCACGGCGATACCAACCAACTGCAAGCCGCCCAAAAAACGTTTCAGCTGTTTTGCGACAGCGAGGCCAAACTGCTGGGCACCCTCACCCACTACGAGCCGCTCAGTGCCCGCCAGTTGCGCGCGGTGTACGAAGGGCCACAAGGCATCGGAGTCACGATAGAAACCTTCATCGACCGGATGCGCCGCACCCTCGAAACCATCAGCCGCAAGGGCGATGCGCGTGCCCTCTTGGCCGACATGGTGGCCGACAACGACACGGTCCTGAATGCGCTCAACAAAGCCACCAGCACCTTTGACGCGATCGCCCAAGCCCAGTCGGACAACCTGTTCAAAGAGCTTAGCGGGATCGTGTCGGACATCCACACCATTGCCCGGGAAGCCAAGATCGTGAGTTTCAATGCCCAAGTCATTGCAGCGCGTGCCGGTGACAAGGGGCGTGAGTTTGCGGTGGTGGCCAATGTGCTTTCGGGCATCAGCACCGAGGTCGACCGATTGACCCAAAAGGCCATCCATCTGGCGGATCGCAAGTCGCAGCACGCCTAGCGCAATGGGCACATCTCCGGCCACCCATAGACCCTTGCCGTCGCCTACACTGCGCGCCTATGCATAGTTTTGACGTGGTGATCGTGGGTGCCGGGGCTGCCGGTTTGTTTTGCGCCGGTGTGGCGGGTCAGCTCGGGCTGAAGGTGCTGGTGCTCGACCACAGCGAGAAAGTGGCCGAGAAAATTCGCGTCTCCGGGGGCGGGCGCAGCAACTTCACGAACATGGACGTGAGCGCGGCCAACTTCATCAGCGAGAACCCGCGCTTCGCCAAATCCGCCCTTTCGCGCTACACACCCGCAGACTTTGTGGCGCTCGTCAAAAAGCACGGCATCGCCTTCCACGAAAAGCACAAAGGCCAGCTGTTTTGCGACCGTTCCGCCGAAGACCTGATTGCCATGCTGCTGGCCGAGTGCGCCGCTGGTGGTGTAGAGCGCTGGCAACCTTGCAGCGTCAAAAACATACGCTTTTCGGCCTCTAGCCCTCATGGAAACTGCGCAAGCAGCTATGAAATTGATAGTGACCGCGGCACCATCCACTGCGCAGCGCTGGTGATTGCCACCGGCGGCTTGTCGATTCCCAAAATCGGCGCCACCGATTTCGGCTACCGGGTCGCCAAACAGTTCAACCTGCCGCTGATCACCCCGCGCCCGGCGCTGGTCCCGCTCACTTTCGACGAAACCTCGTGGGCTCCGTTCGCCGAGTTGTCAGGCTTGTCGCTGCCGGTCGATATTGCAACCGGCAGCAAGAAAAGCAGCATGTCGTTCCGCGAGGATTTGCTCTTCACCCACCGCGGTCTGTCCGGCCCCGGGGTGCTGCAAATCTCCAGTTACTGGGCCGAGGGCACGCCTATTCGCCTCAACCTGGCGCCCACTGTGGACTTGGCACAACACCTCTCGCAGGCCAAAAGCAGCTCGCGCAAACGGGTGGCTAATGAACTGGCAGGCTTGGTGCCCAGCCGCCTTGCCGATACCTGGGTGAACCAGGGCCCCACCTGGGGACATGATTGGCAACGCCCCGTGAATGAAGCCAGCGACAAGGCCTTGAACGCACTGGCCGAGCGCCTGTCCCGCTGGGAACTCACGCCCACCGGCACCGAGGGCTATCGCAAAGCCGAGGTCACCGCGGGCGGTGTAGACACCAAAGTGTTGTCCGGCCAGACCCTGGAGAGCCAACAGCCGGGCCTGTTTTTCATCGGTGAAGTGACCGATGTGACTGGCTGGTTGGGCGGATACAACTTCCAATGGGCCTGGGCCAGCGGCTTTGCGTGTGCTCATGGCTTGGCAGCCCGCCTGAAGGCGCTATAATCGCAGGCTCTTCTGGCAGAACCCCCATCGGCCAATACTAGTTAAGCAATAACAGATGGGGACATTTCGCTGATTCAGACGTGCAGGGCCCGATCTTCCCTCATGCCAACGAACAGCATATTTTGGAATTCATTACGTAATGACAACGATCCGTGTAAAAGAAAACGAGCCCTTTGACGTAGCACTGCGTCGCTTCAAGCGCACCATCGAAAAATTGGGTTTGCTGACAGACCTGCGCGCCCGCGAGTTCTACGAGAAGCCCACCGCCGAGCGCAAGCGCAAGAAGGCAGCTGCCGTGAAGCGTAACTACAAGCGCATCCGCAGCATGCAACTCCCTAAGAAGATGTATTAATCTTCGCGGCTTGGTCGCTCTCACGAGCTACGCAGCCCACAAAAGCTCGCCTGGGGACGCTCCGGCGGGCTTTTTTCATTTTGAATTCCCCCCTTTTGTTTCACTCTCAGGAAGCACCGCTATGTCCCTCAAAGACCAGATCACCGAAGACATGAAAACCGCCATGCGCGCCAAAGACAGCGAGCGCCTGGGCACCATCCGCCTGCTGCTGGCCGCCTTGAAACAAAAGGAAGTCGATGAGCGCGTGGAGCTGGACGACGCCATGGTGGTCGCCATCGTCGACAAACTGATCAAGCAACGCAAGGACTCGATTGAAGCCTTCGTGAAAGCGGAACGCCAAGAACTGGCTGACAAAGAAGCGGCTGAAATGAAAGTGTTGCAAGCCTATTTGCCACAGCGCATGAGCGCTGACGAGGTGCTGGCGGAAGTCAAGGCCATCGTGGCAGAACTGGGTGCCTCCGGCCCCGGCGACATGGGCAAG
>DGQR01000113.1:9735-9975 GCA_002390825.1 Rhodoferax sp. UBA4409 | reverse complement strand
CGCCAGGGCCAGATGTGCTGAAAAGAGAGGTCTTGTAACTCGCGGTAGGTTTGATTCAAGCCAAGGCGGTGGGCAATCGGGGCATAGATGTCGAGTGTTTCAGATGATATGCGGATCCACTTGCTGCGCGGCGTATCCGACAGTGTGCGCATGTTGTGCGACCGGTCCGCAAGCTTGATCAAAATCACCCGAACGTCGCGGGCCATCGCAAGCAACATTTTGCGGAAGGACTCGGCCTGG
>DGQR01000113.1:0-9582 GCA_002390825.1 Rhodoferax sp. UBA4409 | reverse complement strand
GGCAGCCATCAAGGCTTGCGCGTCCAACTTCCACTCCGCACACTGAGCCGCCACGGCGATCGGATGGGTAATGTAAGGCTCGCCGTTGTTGCGGAGTTGGCCTAGGTGGGCTTCATCCGCAAAACGATAGGCCAAGCGCACTTGCTCCACATCGCTGCTGCTCAAGTAGTCGAGCTTGGCAGTCAGGCTGGCAAAGCTGGCAGCAGCGGCATTCACTGCGGCGATGGTGGCGCCGGGCTTGGCCGGTTTGCCACCCGCTGCGGTACTTGGAGGAGTTTGAAGAGTGATGCCCATGTTGTAAATGTAGCGCGGCGGCGCAGCTTGTGTGGCTCAAACGAAAAAAGCACCGCAAGCGGTGCTTTTAGTGGGGTGCGCGAGTCCTTACAGCGGGACTTTTTTGAGCATTTCCAAGCCGACTTTGCCAGCAGCAATTTCGCGCAGCGCAGTCACGCCGGGCTTGTTCTTGCTTTCGATCTTGGCAGTATGGCCTTGGCTCAGCATGCGGGCGCGGTAAGTCGCAGCCAAAACCAATTGGAAGCGGTTAGGAATCTGCGCGAGGCAGTCTTCAACAGTGATGCGGGCCATGGAGTTCTCCGGAAAGCTAGAGGATGTTCAGCGCTTGAAATGTCTCGGCCCGAGCGCGGCGCTGGGCTGAGATTTTGAGTCGCTGGGAGTGGACAATGGTTTTCAGATCGAAAAGCGCACGGTCGAACAGTTCGTTGATTATAACGAAGTCGAATTTCGCGACCTGAGCCACCTCCAACTGCGCGTTTTTCATGCGCATGTCGATGATGTCTGCCGAGTCTTCGCCGCGTCGCTCCAAGCGGGAGCGCAACTCTTCCCAGCTAGGAGGCAGGATGAAGATGCAAACTGCGTTGGCGAACACGTTTTTGATCTGGATGGCGCCTTGGAAGTCAATCTCCAGAATCACGTCAGCGCCCATGGCCATGCGATCTTCGATCGCTTTTTTGGAGGTTCCGTAGCGGTTGGAGTGGACATGCGCCCACTCGACAAACGCGTCGGCTTCCACCATCGCATCAAACTCTGGCTGCGACACAAAAAAGTACTCGCGGCCGTGTTTTTCTTGACCACGCGGTGGGCGGGTGGTGTGGGAAACAGAGGGTTGCAGGCGCGAATCCAGCTCCAACAAGGCCTTGCACAGGCTTGACTTGCCGGCGCCGCTGGGGGCTGCAACAACAAAAAGATTTCCGGGGTAGTCCATCGACTGAGGCTCCGTGATGCGGTGTCTAAAGTCGCCTTATTCTATGTTCTGCACTTGCTCCCGCATTTGCTCGACCAAAACCTTCATGTCCACCGAGATATGGGTCAGCTCGAGGGCCGCAGATTTGGAGCCCATGGTGTTGGCCTCGCGATGCAGTTCCTGGATCAAAAAGTCCAGGCGCTTGCCGATCTCGCCGCCCTTCTTAATCAGCCGCTCCAGCTCGTCCAGGTGCGAGTTCAGGCGGGTGATCTCTTCGGCCACGTCAATGCGGATGGCAAATGCCGTGGCTTCGGTCAACGCGCGGTCTTGGGCAGCCTCCGGCAATGTGGCGCCTTCTGTGAGGGCCATCGCCTCTTTCCAGCGCTCCATAAAGCGGGTGCGTTGTTGCTCTACCAGCTTGGGTACAAGTGGACCCGCTTGCTCGGCCAGGCTGCGCAATTGGGCAATATGGCCCAGCAACATGGTGGCGAGCCGGGCGCCTTCACGCTGGCGGGCGCTCAGCAATTCCTTCAGCACTTTCTCGGCCAGGGGCATTACGTCGGCACTCCAGTCGCGGCTCGTGCCTTGCTCTGCCGCTGCCAAGCGGATCACGTCGGCCACGCTCAAGGGGCTTGCACTGGGCAGCCACGCGCGGATGTTGTCTTGGGCGGCGTTGAGCTTTTGCAGCAGCTTGGGCGTAGCCTCAGGGATGCTGCTGGTGCTGGATGTCTCCACAGAGGCCCGCACTTCGACCTTGCCGCGCTTGAGCTTGCTGCCCAGCAATTCGCGGAGGGCGGGCTCGAACTGGCGTAGGTCTTCAGGGAGCCGGAAAGTCAGGTCAAGAAAGCGACTGTTGACGGAGCGCACCTCCAAGCCCAGCTGGGTCACCGGTTGGTTGCGGGCTTCACCCTCAGGGGCGGTATGGGCTGTGCTGTGCTGTGCACTGGCATAGCCGGTCATGCTGTAAACTGGCATTAAGGGCTTTCGCGGCGATGGAAACGGCCCCGAGAATAACCCGTTTCAACCCCACACCACGAGTGATCCCACTGCACCTATGTCAAAGGTCAAGCCAGCGCCTCTTCCCCCGGACACCATCATCGGCGGATACCGCATCATCCGCAAAGTCGCAGCCGGAGGTTTCGGCTTGGTGTACCTGGCGCTCGATGCCGAGGGGCAACAAGTCGCAGTAAAGGAATATTTGCCCTCGTCACTGGCCTCCCGGGCGCCTGGCGAGTTGCTACCGCAGGTGCAAGCGGAAAAGCTGTCCCTGTATCGTTTGGGCTTGAAGAGTTTTTTTGAAGAGGGGCGCTCACTGGCGCAGATTTCGCACCCATCAGTGGTGAGCGTGTTGAACTTCTTCCGTGAAAACGAGACCGTCTACATGGTCATGAATTACCTGGAAGGCGCGGCCTTGCAGGATTTTATTGTGACCGCGCGCGACCAGAAAAAGAGCAAGGTATTCCGCGAGTCCACGATCCGCTCTTTGTTTGACGAAATCTTGCGCGGTTTGCGCATCGTGCACCAGCACAAGATGCTGCACTTGGACATCAAGCCCGCCAATATTTTCATCACCGATGACAACCGCTCGGTGCTGATCGACTTCGGTGCAGCCCGTGAAGTGCTGAGCAAAGAGGGCAACTTCATCCGTCCGATGTATACCCCCGGTTTTGCTGCGCCCGAGATGTACCGGCGCGACGCTTCCATGGGGCCCTGGACCGACATTTATGCGATCGGGGCTTGTATCTACGCCTGCATGCAGGGTTACCCGCCCAATGAAGCGCCCCAGCGTATTGAGAAAGACCGTATCGCCACCGCCTTGGCGCGCTTGCGGGGCGTCTACTCTGACAACCTGATTGAGGTTGTCGAGTGGTGTATGGCGCTGGATCCGCTATCCCGTCCGCAGTCCGTTTTTGCTTTGCAAAAAGAGCTGTCGCGGGAGGGCGAGCGCCGCTACACCAAACTGACGGTTACCGAAAAAGTGCGTATGCAGTTTGACTCCATAGTCGCCGACACCAAGAAAACTGTGATGGGTGCTGCCTCGGATGCGCAAGGGGCTCGGCCGAAATGAAGTTTTCTGTGTTCCAGATCAGCCGTAAAGGCGGCCGCGAAAAAAACGAAGACCGGATGGGGTACTGCTATACCAAGTCTTCCGGCATCTTTTTGTTGGCCGATGGCATGGGGGGGCACCCTGAAGGGGAGGTCGCATCCCAAATGGCATTGCAGGTCATTTCTGCGATGTACCAGAAGGAAGCACAGCCTGAATTGATGGATGTGCGCGACTTTTTTAACAAAGCCATTCTTGCGGCACACCGCCAGATTCTCCGATACGCAGCGGAACGCAATTTGCCCGACACCCCGCGCACCACCCTGGTAGCCGCGGTGGTGCAAGGTGGTGCCGCACACTGGGTGCACTGCGGCGACTCGCGCTTGTATTTTGTGCGCCAGGGCGAGCTGTTGACTCGCACCCGCGACCACTCCTATTCGGAGCAGCGGGACATGGAGCGGCCCAGCGGGGCCCCGGTCAACTTCAACCGCAATGTGCTGTACACCTGCTTGGGGTCTCCTACCCGCCCGGTGTTTGATGTGACGGGGCCGGTGCCCTTGCACCAGGGCGACCGCATGATGCTGTGCTCCGACGGGCTCTGGGGGCCATTGCAAGACGACGATATCGTGTTCCACATGTCGCAAAAGCCGGTGGCGGAGTCGGCCCCCGATCTGGTGGAGCAGGCCATGCTGCAAGGCGGCCCGCACTGTGACAACGTCACACTGATCGCGATGGAGTGGGAAACCCCGGACAGCTTCGAGTCCACCCGCGGGACGATTTCGACCGACAGCATCCATGACGGCGTATTCGCCTCGACGGTGCAGGCAGCGTGGGCGGACTCCGAGGTCGACGACTTGGACGACGAGGCCATTGAGCGCTCGATCGCCGAGATCAATGAAGCGATTCGCCGCTCCGCAGCCCGCAAGCTTTGAGTAGTGCCGGCTCTGCCGGATTTTTGAGGATCATTCCATGAACACCATGGTTCGCAGCGCAAGTCGCGCCGCCGATGCATTGCGCCCGGTGCGCATCACCCGCCACTACACCATGCACGCTGAGGGCTCGGTGTTAATCGAGTTCGGCAACACCAAGGTGCTGTGCACCGCGTCGGTCGAAGAAAAAGTGCCGCCGCACAAACGCGGCAGTGGTGAAGGTTGGGTCACTGCGGAATACGGCATGCTGCCCCGCGCCACCCACAGCCGCAGCGACCGCGAGGCGGCGCGCGGCAAACAAACCGGCCGTACCCAAGAGATTCAGCGGCTGATTGGTCGCTCACTGCGCGCAGTGTTTGATCTAAAAAAACTGGGTGAGCGCACCATTCAGTTGGATTGCGATGTGATCCAGGCCGACGGTGGCACCCGCACCGCAGCCATTACCGGCGCCTTCGTGGCCGCGCAAGATGCGGTCAATGGCCTGCTGGCCGCCGGCAAGATCACCGAGACGCCCATTACTGCGGCGGTGGCGGCGATCAGCGTGGGCATTGTGGAAGGCACGCCCTTGCTGGACCTGGAATACACCGAAGATTCGGCCTGCGATACCGACATGAATGTGGTGATGACCGGTGCCGGCCACTTTGTGGAAGTGCAGGGCACAGCCGAAGGTGTGGCCTTTACCCGCGCCGAGATGGACCAACTGCTGACGCTGGCTGAAAAAGGTGTGGGTGAACTCATGCTATTGCAGCAGCAGGCACTATCAAAATAATAGCTGCTCGCGCATATTCTGCGGGCGCCAGAGGCTTATTTCTTATGAAGATTGTTCTTGCATCCAATAACCAGGGCAAGCTCGCCGAGCTCAATGCCATGTTCGCCCCGCTGGGCTGTGAGCTGGTGCGCCAAGGCGACCTGGGCGTGCCCGAGTCGCCCGAGCCGTTTCGCACCTTTATAGAAAACGCGCTGGCCAAGGCGCGCAACGCAGCCCAGCACACCGGCTTGCCGGCGCTGGCCGATGACGCCGGTTTGTGTGTAGACGCCTTCGGTGGATTGCCGGGCGTGGACACGGCCTACTACGCCACCCAGTTTGGTTACGCTAAAGGGGACGACAACAACGTCACCGCTCTGCTGGAGCAAATGAAGGGCGTGACCAACCGCCGCGCGGCGCTGGTCAGCACCTTGGTGGCAGTGCGCAGTGTGGACGACCCCGAGCCGCTGATTGCAGTGGGCCGCGTGGTCGGGCAGATTGCGCCCGAGCCGGTGGGCAGCAATGGTTTCGGCTTTGACCCGGTGATGTGGATCCCCGAGTTCGGCCAGACCTTTGCCCAGCTGCCGGTGGAAGTAAAAAACGCCCATAGCCACCGTGGCCGCGCGGCTGCTGCCATGGCGGCCTTGATCCGATCCAACTGGCTTGGAGTCTGAGGCACATGATTCCGATCACGCCCGTTGCCGAGGGCGCTGCCGCGGTGCAGCGCGACATTCAGCATTACATGCGCCCTGGCAGCCTGCAATTCAGTGCGCTGCCGCCTTTGTCTTTGTATGTGCACCTGCCGTGGTGCATCAAAAAGTGCCCTTACTGCGATTTCAATTCCCACGAGCAGGCCAAAGATGGCCTTCAAGAGAAGCGCTACATCGACGCAGTAATCGCCGACCTCGAGGCCGCTCTGCCCCTGATCTGGGGGCGCAACATCCACAGCATCTTCATCGGTGGCGGCACGCCCAGCCTGTTTTCGCCCGAGTCGATTGACCGCTTGTTGGGCGACATCCGTGCCCGGTTGCGGCTGGAGGCAGACTGCGAAATCACCATGGAGGCCAACCCCGGCACCTTTGAGAAAGACCGATTCAAAGCCTTTCGCGGTGCTGGCGTGACGCGACTCTCTATCGGGGTGCAAAGCTTCAACGATACCCACCTGAAAGCCCTGGGTCGGGTGCATGACCGCGCGCAGGCACTAGCCGCGGTGGAAGAGGCAGCTGCCTCGTTCGATACCTTTAATCTCGACATCATGTACGCCCTGCCGGGGCAGACGCAGGCGCAGCTCGATGAAGACCTGGCCACCGCGCTGCAGTTCCAGCCGCCGCACATCTCCATCTACCACCTGACCATCGAGCCCAACACCTACTTCGCCAAGTACCCGCCGCAGATCCCCGAGGACGACACGGCCTACGCCATGTTGGACCGCATCACCGAGGCCACCGCTGCGGCCGGGATGGACCGGTACGAGGTGTCGGCCTATGCACGCCAAGGCCACCGCTGTTTTCACAACGTCAACTACTGGCAGTTTGGCGACTACTTAGGGCTAGGCGCCGGCGCGCACAGCAAACTCAGCTTTGCGCACCGGGTAGTGCGGCAGGTGCGCTTTCGCGATCCGGCCCGCTACATGGAGCAGGCGCTGGCCGGCCACGCAGTGGCGCAGGATGAGGAAGTGCCCCGCGCTGATTTGCCGTTTGAGTACATGCTCAATGCCTTGCGCCTGCGCAATGGCTTCGGGCTGCGTGACTTCACCGAGCGCACCGGGCTGGCCATTACCGCCATCCAAAAGGGGCTGGAAGAAGCCGAGCGCAAAGGCCTGATTGAGCGTGACTTTGCCCGCGTGCGCCCGACGGTCAAAGGCTTTGACTTTTTGAGTGACTTGCAGGAAATTTTCCTGTCCAATCCGGATTGAGCGGGCTGCGCCGCGGCCCGCCCGGTCATGCAGGGGGACGTCATGTTTTCGGTTTACGGTACAGCGGGGCAGATATTCCGGGGCTCGCTTGAAGAGCTGGGCAAGGTGGCCGGCATCCGCCGCGCCGCACGCACCCGCCGCATCGAAGCGCTGGGGCTGGATGCCCAAGACCATAGCCCTCTGCGCTTTGCCGATGTGCTGAACGCTCCTGCCCACGAAGCGCTCGCGACCGACATTGCGCACCGGGCGGCACTGGCGGCGTATGGCGAGGTTCGCAAGCCTGCACAGACCCGCCAGCCTTTGACCCGGGTGGCTGACATCATGAGCTTGGAGGTGGTGACGGTGCCAGACAGCTCCACCATCGAGCAAGCCTGGGCGCTGCTCAACCGCCGCGGCATCGCGCAGGCTCCCGTGGTGTCTGCAGAGGGTGTTTTGGTGGGGCTGCTCACCCGTGCGGAGTTGACCCGCGCCGAGCACTTGCCACGGGCGGATGCCCATGCGCTGGTGTGGCGGGCCTTTCTGGCCCAAAGCGTGCAAGACGTGATGTGGACGCCGGTGCCCAGCGTGGCCGCCGATACCGACATCCGCCGGCTTGCGCGCGTGCTGTTGGATACAGGCTTGCCTGGTTTGCCGGTGGTGGATGAGGCGGGGGGGGTGGAGGGGGTCGTGTCCCGCCCCCCCCTCCTTCGGGGCGGGGGGGGCGGCCCCCCCCCGGGCCTTTGGGCTTTAACGTTCGGGGGGCGGTTTCCAGAACGGAAGAGCGGCGTGGTGGGGAAGGGTGGGGATCTTGGTGGGTGGCGGCATCTTAAAAAAAAAAAAAAATAATCAAAANNGTGCCCCGCTCCGACATTTGGGGGGCGGTGGTGGCCGGCCCGCCGCTGGACTTGTGGACTTGAACGTTCGGTAGCCGTTTACCGCTTGCCTTGGGGCTCCATGTGGTCGCGGTGAGCCAAAGCCGGGAAAAGTTTGAACCACAAGCCGGCCACCAGCATGGTGCCGATGCCGCCCACTACCACTGAGCCCACCGGGCCCCACATCGCCGCAGTGGCGCCCGATTCGAATTCACCCAACTGATTCGAGGCACCGATGAAGATGGAGTTGACAGCGGCTACGCGCCCGCGCATCTCGTCAGGTGTTTCCAGCTGAACCAAGGTATTTCGGGTGACCACGCTGATGCAGTCTGCCGCACCAGTCACGGTGAGCGCGAACATGGATAACCAGAACGATTCGGACAGTCCGAACAGCACGGTGGCCAACCCGAACACCGCCACGGCGCTCAGCAGCCGCTTGCCCACATGCCGGCGCAAGGGCAAGCGGGTTATGACCAGTGACATGGCGAGTGCGCCCACTGCAGGAGCTGCTCGCAAAAAGCCCAGACCCGTAGGCCCGGTGTGCAGGATGTCGCGCGCATAGATGGGCAGCAAGGCGGTCGCGCCGCCCAGCAACACCGCAAACAGGTCCAGCGAACTGGCACCCAGCAGCAACTTGCGCTCCCACACAAAGCGCACGCCGGCAAACAGGGTGGACCAGTTGGCAGCCAAGTTGGAAGGTTTGTGCTGGTAATGCACCGCCAGAATCAGCCCGGTGGCCAGCAACATCAGCGCGGTGCAGCAGATGTACACATTGGTGGGCCCGAGCGCGTAGAGCAGCCCGCCCAACGCAGGCCCGCTGATGACCGCGATTTCCATGCCTGTGGAGCTGAGTGCTACCGCGCGCCCGAGCAGGTTAGTGGGCACCAGCAGCGCCACCATGGCTTGCTGAGCCGGCATCTGGAATGCGCGGGCCAGACCCAGCACGACGGAGATCAGCAGAATGAGTTCGCGGGTTGCATAGTTTCCCGTAGTGGCACTCAGCAGCGTGAGCGCCACGCCAGCCTGCAAGGCCATGCAGGCCGCAAAGATGCGGCCGCGGTGCAGGCGGTCAGCCACATGCCCGGCGGGCAGCGTCATCACCAAGGCGGGCACAAACTGGAACAGTCCCACGAGTCCGAGATCCCAGGCGCTGGAGGTGAGGTCGTACATGTGCCAAGCGACTGCCACCATGAGCATCTGGTTGCCCATGATGCCGGCAATGCGGGCGAACCAGTAGCGGACGAAAGCCTGGTGCTTGAATAGCGCCGAGAGTGGGGGGAGGGGTGCGTCGGTGGTCATGAGGCGGCGATGTGACGCCTGAGCACTGCGCCAAAGAGGTATTTGGCGGAAGCTGTGTCTGCCTGATGATTTTTACGGTTGTGAATATAACTCAATAAATAATTGAATATCAAATGATCACAAAGAAGTTTATTGCGGAGCTAACTTTGGATAGCCTGAAGCACAATTGCCAAATGTTTTGCAGTTGTTTCGATAGTCAAAAAAATGCACTAGGTCTGTAAGGCGATGGTGCTGGTTTAACCCTTTGGATCATCAAGGCCGAAGCTAAATGCTTGCTGTATCTCTGCATGATCGTGTTCAAGGAGAGGCGTGGCACGTGCAACTCGATCAAACTGGTCGAGCCCGAACCCGAACCCGAAGCGAAGGTTGGCGATTGAAGGTCCCAAATCATCAGCGGCCAAGCGTTTACGTCACATGCTACAGATATGACTACAGTCCGTTTAAAAAATTCGATTAACTCACTCATGCTCACATCTAAGCTCATCGGTGAGTTGAAAAAATTCAGGGTCATTCTGGCTGAAGTAATTCTAAAAGCGTAGCATCAAAGGTATATCGTTTGGTGCCCTCGTGGCAGGTGGATGTAAGGTTCATCCATGCC
>DGQR01000131.1:1457-3768 GCA_002390825.1 Rhodoferax sp. UBA4409 | reverse complement strand
TGGCTGGCTGCACGACTACTTCTTTGCATCGGTAGGCAATTGTGTGCGTCCAATCAGCTCCAAGGTGACCTCAGGAAGTCCCACGGCCTTTCAGTTGGGCGAAGAAAACGTCATCAACTGCTATGGCAGCGGTCCGCACTACCTCATCAACCATGAGCTCATGGACAACGGCGGCCAGATTTCTCATCGGATGGTCCGGTATTACACAAACTGCAACTGCAACTGTCAGTGCAATTGCTAGGAGGCACCCATGTTCCGCAAAGCTGTATCCAGCATGTCATATCCAGTGTTCCTGGACCTGGTGGTCACCGAACGGATTGTCTGCCTGACCGCCTACACAGAAATTGAGAAGCACATCTTTGAGGCCGATGCTGATCCGGGTGACGATCAATCCGAAAGCATCCGTTCGCTGCGCTTTGAAGGGCATTTTGTTCCTGGCCAACTGCCACCCAAGGTGACAGGGGTTTATCACGACCGCCTGCCATGCGTGCAATTGGGTAAACCGTTGGTTCTGGGTGAATCGCTTTCACAGGGCTTGACAGGGCGTTATTTCAAAGCAGCTTCGTATTCATTGCTTGACCTGGACGATCCGTCCATCCGCAGCGGAGAAAAGTCTGATGCCGCAGTCTGGGTGTGTGGTGTGGACTATGAAGGCAACCTGCGCCCGTTTTACAACGCGATTGCTTTTGAAACGTCCACCAAGATGCATCCGATGCGCTCAGTCAGAAACCTGGGGACACCCAGCAATCTGTTCATCTACCAACCCTTTGCGAGCACACCGTTGACCCAGTGCAGCATGACGCTCAAATACAACCTTTCGCTGGGCTACAGAAGCAGCGTGCAAGGTTTCGCCGAGGCCCAGGATTACAACTACCTGCCAGATATGGACGAGGCCTTCCCTCGGTTGGAGTTGATTTCTGGCGGTGGGGAGATTGGAGCGGGTGGGCAGCAGCATGTCACTGTCCAGGTGGTCAGCGTAGAGGGCAGGGACGCCACTTTGTACCTGGAGGAAACAGGGGGTTATTTGCCCATGCGCCGGGTGCGAAGTATCAACGGTAAAGCCTCATTCAAGGTCCATGCCCTGGGATTGGTTGCAGGTGACGCCTTCAAGATCAAGTTGGGTTTCAGAAACTACTCCGGGCTGCTGGACGTTCCTTTTGAGGTGGTTGCATGAAGATCACCGACCACTGGGTTACGCCCATTGCCGAGTTTGATCTGGCACTGCCACAGCCGATGCGCCAACAGCTAATGGCGCTCCTGCAGCGCAAAGAGTCAGATCGAGACAAGTTGTCCAAGTCTTCACCAGACTTTTTCAGGTTCATGCAGTCCAAGCAGTTTTACGCTTCGACCCATTACAACCTGTTCGCAGAGGCCAACCAGCACCCCGAGAAGAACGCCATCCTTTCCTTCGAGTTGTTGGCCTGTAACGCTTATCGGCAGTATCTGAGGCAAGCTTTGAACATCGAGCAAGCGGATGAGCTAAAGCTTGTAGGCAGGTGCTTTGGCAATGTGCAAATCACAGGCGGCAGGACCTTTCCGCACTATCACCAGTCAGTCGATCACGTCCTGATCCACTACCTGGACATTCCTGACCACAACGACCCCGAGCTGGGTAAGTCACACCGCCACGGCACGCATGCCTTGCTGCTGCAAGACCCGCGTGGTGCTGTGAACTATCCCTATTGGGAAAAAGTGCTCTCCATTGCCCCTTACACCGGCAAAACCATCATTCACCCGGCTTACGTCTGGCATGAAAGCAACCCCTACCGAGGGCAGGGCACGCGCATGTGCCTGGTGGTGAATTTTCAGATAGCCAGTCACAGCTACATCGAGCTGCACAAAGAATTGAGGTTTTGATGACCATGTTCACCATTCACGCCTTACGCCAAGACGGCCAGAAAGTCTTGCTGCACTACGACAACCAGTTGTCCACGCTGACATGGCAGGACGGCACACCCGTGGTGCCTGTTCAGCCCGGCAATTTCCGGGATACCACGGTGGTCTCGATCAGCCAACCCGGCCGCAAGGGCCAGGTGCGCATCCTCAAGATCAGCCTAGGGCTGTCCTGCAACTACGAATGCAGTTACTGCAACCAGCGCTTTGTGCCGCATGCGGATGCGAGCAACCTGGATGACATCGAGCTGTTCATCAGTCAATTGACCGATGCGCTACTTGAATCACCCGAGCGTATCGAGTTCTGGGGCGGTGAGCCCTTGGTGTACTGGAAGACGCTCAAACCACTTGCGGAACGTCTGCGTGACTTGTACCCGGACGCGCAGTTCAGCGTCATCACCAATGGCAGCTTGCTCGA
>DGQR01000131.1:0-1421 GCA_002390825.1 Rhodoferax sp. UBA4409 | reverse complement strand
GCCGCCATCATGGACCTGTATGCCCGCTTGCATCCTCAGGGGCGTATCAGCATCAACGCCATGGTCCATGCCAGCAACCAAAGTCGGGCGCAGATTCAGGCATGGATTCAGCAGCGCTTTGGCCAGGATGTGAACATCGGGGAGGGCGCTTTTATTGATCCCTACGACGAAGGCGGCATGGCGGCAACCTTGCAAACCCAGCAGGACCATGTGCGCTTCAGGGCCTTGGCCTACAAAGAACTGCGCCAGGGCTTGGCTTCGCGCATGTCGGTGGCGCAGCAGCGCATCATGGACTTTGTGCAGTCCATCCGCACCGCACGCCCAGCATCGTCTCTGGGTCAAAAGTGCGGCATGGACAAACCGGACAACCTGGCGGTGGACCTGCACGGCAAGGTTCTTACCTGCCAGAACGTCAGCGCAGCAGCCACTGCGCCCAATGGCCAACCTCACCAGATTGGCCATTTGTCCAATTTGCAAGCAGTCAAGATGCGCAGCGCCACGCACTGGAGTCACAGGCCCGATTGCCCCAGTTGCCCCGTGCTGCAACTGTGCAAGGGCTCATGCATGTTTTTGCAAGGGCCGCTGTGGGATGCGGGTTGCGACGCAGCCTACTCGGACAATGTGCCCTTTCTGGCTGCGGCCATCGAGTACCTGACCGGTTGCATTCCGTACTTCATCGAAGGCGACTTTCGTGGCGATCGCAAAGACATCTTCGGGCAAGTTCAAGGGGTTCCTGAACAGCGCGCCAGACGCGTGATTCCGATCCTGGCCGACGACCGAACTGTCGCAGCCTGAGTCAAAACAAAATTAGTTCAACAGTCCATTCAACATTCAACCCAACTTCTACCCGCCTGGCTTCGGTCAGCGCGGGTTTTTTACTTTGGAGAAACGTATGCCCGAACCAACAAGCTCTGGCGTTGCAGGAGCAGCTGTTGCCTACAAGGCTTTTGGGGGCACTGCTGCGGCGGTGGCCAGTGGTGCCACGCTGGCGGCCGTGGTGGTCATGCTCATGACGCCGCCGCGTGACAAACGCGAATGGGCTGTGGGCCTGATCAGCACGGTGGTCTCCAGCATCGGTGGTGGCGCTATCACGGTGGAGCACTTACATTTGCACCATTGGGCGTTTTCTACGGTCGGCCTGTGTGCCCTGGGCGGGCTCATGTTCGCCTGTGGCCTTCCTGGGTGGGCCATGGTGCGCTGGGTGTTCAACTTCATTGGCCAGCGCCGCGACGCCTCCATCGATGAAGTGGCCAAGGACGTGAAGGAGATGCTGTGAAACCGCAAGACTTCATCGCACTCATCGGCCCTGCAGCGCAAGCCAGTCGACTGCAGACGGGCATCCCGGCCAGCTTTGTGGTGGCGCAAGCCGCGCTCGAATCTGGCTGGGGTGAGTCTGGCCTGGCCAAGCGGGCCAAGAACCT
>DGQR01000243.1 GCA_002390825.1 Rhodoferax sp. UBA4409 | reverse complement strand
CACGCTGGGCAGTCTGGGGGCTATTTTTTTGACATCAGCTATTGGCTTTGTCAGCCTCTGAGGTGAATGCGTCGGCATAAAACTCTTCGGGCGGCAGGCCTGCATGCGCAACAAAGTCGCGCCGGGCTGACTCCACGACGATCGGTGCTCCGCAGGCATAGACCTGGTACTCGCGCATGTCTTGGAAGTCTTCAAGGGCGGCTTGGTGCACAAAGCCCACGCGGCCGGTCCATTGATCCTCGTCCAGCGCGTCCGATACGACGGGAACGTAGCGCAAAGATGGCATCCGGTTTTGGAGTTCTTTGACCCAGCCATCCATATACAGGTCAGCCGGGCGGCGTCCGCCCCAGTACAGCGCGACCGGACGTGTGGAGCCCGCCGACTCCATCTGCTCCAGCAAGGCCTTGATGGGCGCAAAGCCGGTGCCTGAGGCAACCATCACGATAGCTTTCTCGGATTCTTCACGCAGGTAGAAAGACCCGTGCGGGCCCTCCACACGCAAGATCTCTTTTTCTTTCATGCTGCTGAACACATGATCGGTGAATTTTCCGCCCGGCATGTGCCGGATGTGCAGCTCTACGCTGTTACCTTGCGGTGCGTTGGCCATCGAGTAGCTGCGGCGCGCGCCATCGCGCAGCAAAAATTCAATGTATTGGCCCGCTTTGTATTGAAAAGAGTCGTTGGCCGGGAGTTGTAGCTGGATCAGCATCACATCGGCAGACACCTTCTGCAAAGAGGTCACCCGGGTGGGCATTTTTTTGATCGGCAGTGCGCCTTCTGCGGAGACTTGGCGCGACTCCAGCACCACGTCAGAGGTCGCGGTGGCGCAGCAGGTCAGCACCAAGCCTTGGGACTCCTCTTCGGGGCTCAGGGCTTTTGCTTGGTGGGCGCCATGCACCACGCTACCGGACAGGACCTTGCACTTGCAGGAGCCGCACGCACCGTCTTTGCAGCCATATGGCAAGCCCACGCCTTGACGGATACCCGCGGCCAGCAAGGTTTCATCACTTTGCGCGCTGAATTGACGGCCACTGGGCTGCACCGTGATGGAAAAAGGGGCCGCGGCGGAGAGGGTCTCGCTCATCTTGGGTATCCTAGCTAGCTGCTGTGTAGAAAGCCCTCGATTTTGCCCTCAAACCAATCCCCACTTGGCGCACTCCCCGCGCGCTTCCGCCGTCCGCGTCTTCTGATCATCGGGTGTGGTGATGTGGGGATGCGGGTCGTACGCGCCATGGGCGCGCGCGTTCAGTGGATGGCGCTCACATCCAGTCCTGATCGCGTCCCGGTGCTCCGGAAAGCGGGTGTGAGGCCCTTACTCGGCAACCTTGACCGGCCCGTGACGTTGCACCGTTTGGCGGGCTTGGCAGATCGTGTGCTCTACCTGGCGCCCCCGCCCACGGAGGGCTGGTCGGACCCGCGTATCCTGCAGGCTACGCAGGCTCTGCGCCGGCGTAACCCGCCACGAGCCTTGGTTTACGGTTCCACCACCGGCGTCTATGGCGATTGCCAGGGCCAATGGGTGACAGAAGAACGCCTTCTTGCGCCCCAAACTCCTAGGGCGCAACGCAGGGTTCATGCAGAAGCGGTGGTCCGGACCTGGGGTAAGGCTACGGGTACGCCGGTTTCCGTACTCAGAATCCCCGGCATTTATGCGCCGGATCGGGTCGGTGGTACACCGAAAACGCGCCTCCAAAAAGGCACGCCGGTCTTGCAGGCTGACGATGATGTGTACACCAACCACATACACGCAGAGGATCTCGCAGCGGCTTGCTGGGGCGCTCTCTGGAAAGGTGCACCCCAGCGGGTCTATAACGTCTGCGACGACACCCGTTTGAAGATGGGAGACTACTTTGACCTCGCAGCGGACTTGTACGGGCTGCCCAGGCCTCCGAGGGTGCCCCGTGGCACCGCGGTGGAGCAGCTACCTGTGATGCTGCTGACGTTCATGAGCGAATCCCGGCGCATCAACAACAACCGCATGAAAGCGGAGTTAGGTCTGAAATTGCGTTACCCGGATGTGGCCACCGGCTTGGTCTCGTCACCGGACGGCGTGTAAAGTCTGGACAAGATTTTCCAGACCAGCCAGCTGGTCATCAGGGTGATGGGGCCGGCCCACAAGACGTCACTGAACCAGTGGGCAACCGCTGACATCCGCGAAAACCCAATGGCCAGGCCAGCGCTGGTTCCCGCTATCAGCCACCATGTGCGACGACGCGCCTGAATCAGCATCAGGCTGCAGAAAAAGAATCCGCACGCTACATGGCCGCTCACGAAGGAGCAATTGTTGTCGCATTGATCGGTGATCACGGTCGCGCGGGTGAACTGCTGAGTGCCTCCGAAGATTTCAACCTGGTAAGGCCGCGCACGTTGCCAATTCTCCTTGAAGCCTAGGTTGACCACGGCACCGGGACCTGCGATGCCGGCACACACCACAAACGCCAGAGGCAGCCGCCAGGCTTTGTAACGCGAAAGAAGATGAGAGGCCAGCCAGCCCACAGCAGCCACCAGCAACATGACGCGGAATGCCGCAGGCGCCCATGCGTTGATCCACTCGACCCACCACCAGGTGCGGGAGGCAATGGCCGGTGTGTCGCCCACAAATAAGGCAGCTGCTTGGATATCCAGAGTGGGCCACAGTGTTGGCACCAGAGCGGCCAAGATTATGGCAGCAACAAGCTGCCAGAACAGCATTGGGGTGGAGTTCACGGGGTGCGACATGGCATGGGCGCGTGCAATTCAATAACCAAGGATTGTGAATCAAGCCGGCTCCAGCCCCCGGGGGCGCAGGGCTTTCCCGCTTGAGACGCAGATAAAGAAAAAGCCGAATGTTCAAAGAACATTCGGCTTTAATCTGGTGCCCAGGGCCGGACTCGAACCGGCACGCCTTGCGGCGGGGGATTTTGAGTCCCCTGAGTCTACCAATTTCACCACCTGGGCAGGTAATTTGTGAAGCCCGAATTATGGCACATTTACGGGATGAAATATCCAACTATTGAAGAAGCAATCGGAAAAACTCCTTTGGTCGCGTTGCAACGCATCCAAAACACAGACAACCAGGCCCGAAATACCGTGGTTTTGGGCAAGCTCGAGGGCAATAACCCGGCCGGATCTGTCAAAGACCGACCCGCCTTGTCCATGATCCAGCGTGCCCAGGAGCGTGGCGACATTCAGCCGGGTGACACCCTGATCGAGGCTACCTCCGGTAACACCGGCATTGCCTTGGCAATGGCTGCGGCCGTCAAGGGCTACCGCATGGTGCTGATCATGCCCGAGGACTTGTCGATCGAGCGCGCCCAAACCATGAAGGCGTTTGGTGCCGAACTCATCCTCACGCCCAAGAGCGGCGGCATGGAGTACGCCCGTGACTTGGCCGAGCAAATGCAGCGCGAGGGTAAAGGCCGCGTGCTTGACCAGTTTGCCAATGGCGACAACCCGCGCGTGCATTACGAGACGACCGGGCCCGAGATTTGGGAGCAAACGGGTGGGCGCATCACCCACTTTGTCAGTGCCATGGGGACTACCGGCACGATCACCGGCGTATCGCGTTTCCTGAAAGAAAAGAACCCTGCGATTCGCATCGTCGGTGCACAGCCTTCAGAGGGCTCGCGGATTCCCGGGATCCGCAAATGGCCGCAAGAATACCTGCCCAAAATCTACGATCCCCGCAATGTGGATGAGCTGGTCTACGTCAGTCAGGCCGACGCGGAAGACATGTGCCGCCGTATGGCGCGTGAGGAGGGCATCTTTGGCGGTATCTCGGCAGCCGGCGCTTGCTGGGTCGCGCAAGAAATTGCCAAGCGCGAGCGGGATGCCGTGATTGTGTTTATCGTGTGCGACCGCGGTGACCGTTATTTGTCCACCGGCGTCTTCCCCGCGTAACGCACATATTTTAATGAAATAGGCCGCTAGCGCTCTCCATGAGTGCGGCGGCAGCTCCTAAAATAATAGCAAAGGCCACCATGTCCGCAGTGTTCAAGTTTTGCCCGCAGTGTGCAACTCCGCTGGCCGAGATCACATTGCCCGAAGACGGTGGCGACAAAACACGCTGGCGTTGCACGGCGTGCGACTTCACCCACTGGAACAATCCGACCCCCGTTCTCGCGGCGGTGATTGAGTACAACGGCCAGATCCTGCTGGCCCGCAACGTGGCCTGGCCGGGCAAGATGTATGCCCTCATTACCGGCTTCATGGAGGCTGGTGAGACGCCCGAGGAGGGCATTGCCCGCGAGATTGCCGAAGAAACCAGCCTCAGCACCAGCGCGCTCAGCCTGTTGGGGGTATATGACTTTCAGCGTATGAACCAGGTCATCATTGCCTACCACGCGGTCTGCCACGGCGAGGTGGCTTTGAGCCCGGAGCTGGTGGATTACCGCCTGTATGACCTGCAGGACGTGAAATGCTGGCCCGCCGGTACCGGCTATGCCCTGGCGGCGTTTTTGCGCTCACGCGGCCATGAGCCCCGGTTCATCGAACCGGTATGGCGCAAAGAGATTGAGTCAGCGGCCGACTAAAATCTGTTCCAACGCCAGAAAGCAGCCTGCATGAACTTCGACAAAGAAATTGACACCAGCGGTCTGAATTGCCCGCTGCCCATCCTCAAAGCCAAAAAAGCACTCGCGGAGCTGCAGAGCGGCCAAACGCTCAAGGTGGTGGCGACCGATCCCGGCTCGCTGCGGGACTTTCAAGCCTTCACCAAGCAAACCGGGCATGAATTGATTGACCAGCAAACCGCTGGAACCATTTTTGTCCATGTGCTCCGCCGCCGTTAAGTCGCTTCACCCATAAAAAAAGCCGGTCTCAGAACCGGCTTTTTTCATGGGCTGCCGGGGTGAGCGGCAGCGTGCAAAGCTGTGCAATCAGCCCAAGCGGGCCAGCTGTTCTTTCACCTTCTCCAGCGTGGCAGCAAAGTCCGCCACGCGCTTGCGCTCCTGCTCCAGCACCGCTGCAGGTGCCTTGGCTACAAACGCTTCGTTGCTGAGCTTGACGCTGGCTTTGGTGATTTGCTCTTCCAAGCGGGTCACTTCTTTGCCGAGACGGATTTTTTCAGCCGCCACGTCGACTTCCACAAACAGGCAGACACGCGCCTCACCCACCACGGCGACCGGAGCAGACTGGGCAGCGGCTTGCCAGCTGGCTTCGTCTGCAAACACCTTCACTTCGCTCAGCTTGGCCAAGGCCTGCAGCACGGCAGCAGACGACTGCAGGAACGCGGCCTCTGCGGCGGTTTGGGCCACCACATAGAGCGGCAAGCGGGCCGCGGGTGACACATTCATTTCACCGCGCAGATTGCGGCAGGCATCCACCAGCAACTTCAGTTTGGCGACGTGGGCGATCGAGGCCTCGTCAATGCGCTCCAGCTGGGCTTGTGGATAGGCGGCAATCGACACCGACGGGCCGCTGCGGCCTGCGACCGGCGCCACCTTTTGCCACAGCTCTTCGGTGATGAAAGGCGCAATCGGATGCAAAAGGCGTTGGATGGTTTCCAGCGTTCGGATCAGGGTACGGCGCGTGGCGCGTTTCTGGGCGTCGTTACCGGTGTTGATCTGCACTTTGGCGATTTCCAGGTACCAGTCGCAGAACTCGTTCCACACGTAGTCGTAAATCGTGTTGGCCACGTTGTCCAAGCGGTACTCTGCGAAGCCCTTGGCCACTTCGGCTTCGGTTTTTTGCAGCAGGGACACGATCCAGCGGTCGGCTTGGCTGAACTCGAGGTAGCTGCCGCTCGCGCAGGCGGCCGCATCGTGGTCTTGCAAGCCGCAGTCTTGACCTTCGCAGTTCATCAGCACAAAGCGGGTGGCGTTCCACAGCTTGTTGCAGAAGTTGCGGTAGCCCTCGCAGCGCTTGCTGTCGAAGTTGATGCTGCGACCCAGCGAGGCAAGTGCGGCAAAAGTGAAGCGCAGCGCGTCAGCACCGTAGGCGGGAATGCCCTCGGGGAATTCCTTTTGCGTGTTCTTGCGCACCGCAGGCGCGGTCTCGGGCTTGCGCAGGCCGGTGGTGCGCTTGTCCAGCAGGGGCTCCAGCGCAATGCCGTCAATCAGGTCCACGGGGTCGAGCACGTTACCTTCAGACTTGCTCATCTTCTTGCCCTG
>DGQR01000059.1 GCA_002390825.1 Rhodoferax sp. UBA4409 | reverse complement strand
AAGCTGGCCGAGCCCTACCGCTCGGCGGCCCGCGAGGCGCTGGCCCGCGTCGCTGCCAAGGCCGACTTGAGCAACGATGTTCGCGAAGTCGTAGACCGCGCGCTGGCTGATTGATTTTTTAAACTTAGGGACTTCACATGACACAACGCATTTCGCTCACGCGCTACCTTATTGAGAAACAGCGCGGCAGCCAAGACGCCGGCGGCCAGGGCACGATTCCGCCCCAGCTGCGCTTGCTGCTGGAGGTGGTGGCGCGGGCTTGCAAGAGCATCAGCCTGGCGGTGACCAAGGGCGCCCTGGGTGGCGTGCTGGGCGCAGCGGAGAGCGAAAACGTGCAGGGTGAAATCCAGAAGAAGCTCGACATCATCGCCAACGAAGTGCTGATCGAAGCCAACGAATGGGGCGGCCACTTGGCGGCCATGGCCAGCGAGGAAATGGAAGGCATCTACGTGGTGCCCAACCGCTACCCGCAAGGCGAATACCTGTTGATGTTCGACCCACTGGATGGCTCGAGCAACATCGATGTGAACGTGAGCATTGGCACAATCTTCAGCGTACTGGTCAAACAGCCCGAAGGCCCTGGCGTGAGCGAGCAAGACTTTTTGCAAGCCGGCCATCAGCAGGTCGCTGCCGGCTATTGCATTTACGGCCCGCAGACCACACTGGTACTGACCGTGGGCGAAGGCGTCGCCATGTTCACCCTGGACCGCGAGCAAGGCTCGTTTGTGCTGACCCAAGAAAACGTGCGCGTGCCGGAAGACACCCAGGAATTCGCCGTCAACATGAGCAACATGCGCCACTGGGCGGCGCCGGTGAAGCGCTACATCGACGAGTGCCTGGAGGGCAAAGACGGCCCGCGCGGCAAAGACTTCAACATGCGCTGGATTGCCAGCATGGTGGCCGATGTGCATCGCATCCTGACCCGTGGCGGCATCTTCATGTACCCCTGGGACAAGCGCGAACCCGGCAAGCCGGGCAAACTGCGCCTGATGTACGAAGCCAACCCCATGGGCTGGTTGATCGAACAGGCCGGCGGCGCTGCATCCACTGGTACCGAGCGCATTCTGGATATCCAGCCCACCCAACTGCACCAGCGCGTGAGCGTGGTGCTGGGCTCGAAAAACGAAGTGGAACGCGTGATGCGTTACCACGCAGAGCACGAGGGCTGACCCCCCGGGCCGGCAGCCCTGCTACAGCAGGGCGCTTTGCTCGGGCTCGGCGCTGTGCTGCAGGAAGGTCAGGCGCACCACCGTGGGCAAACCGTCAAAGCGGGTGACATGCAGCGTTGCGCCATTGCGCCGCGCTGCGAGTTGGCCGATAGCCGAGCCCAACCCCATGCCTTGCTGCTCATGTACCTCGCGGTCCGCCTGAGACAGGGCACCGATTTGAGAAATGAACTTTTCCGGCATGGCCACGCCGAGATTGGCGATTTCGAGCTGGTACCTGCCATGCAGCAAAGCCTTGCCGGTCACGCCCACCGGCCGACCCGGCTTCGAAAAGCGCAGGGCATTGACCAGCAACTCGGTAATGATTTTGTGGAAGTCCGGGCTCCAGCACTGCAAGTGACACGGCTCCACACGGACCTGCACCGGATGGCCGGCAAACACGCCTAACACCGTCTCCGGCGGCACCTTCAGAACCGCCTGCACTTCTTTCGCAAAAGCAGTGCTGCCCAAAACCTCAGCCATGGCCTGCGCCACATCCAGCCGATAGGCCATGGAGCGGGTTTCGCGGTGGACCTGCGCGGCACTGAGCTCCGCCCAGTCCATCATCCGGCTGATGGTTCGCCCCAGTGCCAAGGCACTGCGGTGCACATCTTCCAACATGCCCTGCACCCGCTCC
Organism: Rhodoferax sp. UBA4409; assembly: GCA_002390825.1. Lineage (GTDB taxonomy): Bacteria > Pseudomonadota > Gammaproteobacteria > Burkholderiales > Burkholderiaceae_C > Allorhodoferax. Next base: position 7,611 of record DGQR01000059.1, on the reverse strand, counting down.
GGCGTGTAGCGATCACGCCGTGTAAGTAGCAATTCCGTCGACCCGAGGATGCTGACCATGGGAGTGCGCAGCTCGTGAGGAATGGTGGCCAATACCGCAGAGCGCAACTGCTCTTGGGCCCGCTCTGCATCGGCTCTGTGGCGACTGGCTTTTTCGAGCAGCGAGACGACGGCAGAAATCAGTTCGTTTTGCGTCCACGGCTTGGTCAGGTAGTCATCGGCACCGGCGGCCATGGCCCGGCGCACGCTGACGCGGTCGTTGTCCGAGGTGAGCATCAAAATCGGGGTGGTACCCAGCGACTCACTCGAGCGTGCTTCGCGCACCACGTCCCATCCATCCAGGATCGGCATATGGATATCGCACAAGATCACATCAGGTTGCTCGCGCAAGGCGGTATCCAGCCCCTCGCGACCGTCTCCAGCCTCCAGCACGTCATAGCCTTGGCGGCGCAGCACACTGACCGTGAGCTGGCGCACGGCCAAGCTGTCATCCACCACCAAAATCGTAGGGGCGCGCGCGCCTGAGGGAACTGAACTCACCGGGACCGCACTTTCAGGACGAAACAATCAGCCCCATGCGGGCACAAATCGCATAGGTGGTGTTCCAGCATTCACGCAGGCTCTCGGCCTGCCGATGGCACTCATCGGCAGAGAAGCTGTGGCCTTGTTTTTCAATCGTGAGAGCCATGCGCGATAACGCGGCCAGACCCAAGCTCGCCGCCACCCCTTTGAACGAGTGACCCAGCTCCAAGAGTTTGTCGGTCTCCCCGGCCTCCAGGGCGGCCAAGACCTCGGCGTAGCAGTGGGCGTCTGTGCGCATCGCACCATCTAACAAAGACTGGTAGCCCTGCAGCGTTACGCCGACACACAAGTCCCCGATCATGGCCATGTTCAAGTGCTCGGCGACATCGCCGGGGCGGAAGCGGCGCCGCGGCTGCCGGGCCGGGGGTGCTTCGGGCGTTGGAGCAGCCACCTTGGCAGGCGCTGGCGCAACGGGTGCCGCTTGCGAGGCACCACGCATACCAAACTTGCGCACCAGCATCTTTTCCAGCTCATGCACATTGACGGGTTTGGACAAAAAACCATCCATGCCGGCGGCGTGCACCCGGTCCTTGGACTCTTCAAACACATCCGCCGTCAGCGCAATGATGGGCAGACTGCCATACGGTGCCGGCAAGCGGCGGATCGCCTCGGTGGCCTGCAATCCATCGACCTCGGGCATGTGGAGATCCATCAACACCAGGTCCGGCAACTCTTTTTGCACCTCTTGAATCGCAAGGCCGCCATGCTCTGCGAAGCGGACGGTATGGCCCATGTTGCGCAGCAAGGCCTCCATGTATTTGCGGTTGATGGCGTTGTCTTCCGCGACCACCAGGTTCAGGCCGGGGCTGCCCGCTTCACGCCGTGCCACCATGGCATCTGAAGTTTGTTCAGTGGGCGGAGTGCTCAGGGGCAGGCACAGGGTTGCGGTGAAAACACTGCCTTTGCCTTCGACGCTGCTCGCCTCAATGTCGCCGTCCATACGCCGCGCGAGGCTGCGCGAAATCTCGAGCCCCAGTCCGCTCCCGCCATGCCGCCGCACGCTGCTGGCGTCGCCTTGCTCAAAGCGCTGAAACAACTTCGCCAGGACGGCGGCCGACATGCCCATGCCCTCGTCCGTGACACGTATTCCAATCCGTGCCGCGGTATCCGGCGCACCCGGCTCTGACTCCAGGGGCCACACCTCGAGCAGCACCGTGCCTTGCTCACTGAACTTGAGCGCGTTCGACACCAGGTTGAGCATGATTTGCTTGACCCGGGTACCGTCAGCCATCACCCAGCGGGGCAATGCCGGGTCCTGACGGACATTGAGTACCAATCGCTTCTCGAGCGCGACCGGGCGCATGAGTGCGTGGACATCTGTCACCAGCGCTGGAAGAAAGGTGCTCTCGGGTTTGAGCGTCATTTTGCCGGCCTCCAAGGCCGAGGCATCCAGAATGTCGTTGAGCAAACTCAGCAAATGCTTGGCTGAGCGATTCGCAGTTTGGATGTAGTCGTCCTGCTGAGCGTTCACCGGTGTGGCTGCGAGCAAACTCAACATTCCCAGCATGCCGTTCAGAGGCGTGCGCAATTCGTGGCTCATATTGGCCAAGAACTGCGTTTTACCGGCATTGGCCGCATCGGCCTTGGCGTGGGCCTCCAGCATGCGATCGTGCTCAAGCTCTTGCCGTATCCGCTCTCGCTCCACCTGCGTTTGGCGTGCACCGATCGCGAAGGATGAGGCCAAGAGCAAAACCATCAAAGCGCCCATCCAGCCCAGTTTGGCCAACGCATCCTCGACTTGGTGATTCAGCAAGCCCTGCTGCTCTTCGGTCATCAGGGTCGATGCCCGCAAGGTCATGGCACTCATCGCCGGGGCCATGTTTTGCAATTCACGCCACAAGGCCGCCTGATCGACAGGCGAAGCGGTCGCTTGCGCGAATGTGACCTCCAGTCGCGGGAGCAGCAACACCAACAAGGAATCCACGCGCTTGAACTCGTCGGTTTGACGCAGGTTCGCAGCCACTGCAGCGGTGCTCACACCTTGGTGCTGAGCGCGCAAACTGTTCAACGCGCGTTTCGACTGTGCAGGATCCAAGGCCTTGCCGCTGTGAATGCTGGCATCCAGTTGTTGCGTGAGCTGGAGGTATTCCCGCTCCAGCTGATAGGCGGAATATGAGGAGGACTGGCTGAATGCGACCTGCCTGCGCTGCGCCTCACGCAACTCGGCATAAGCCTGCTGCATGAGCACCCCCACGATCGACACGCACACCACGGTCGCCAGCCAGAGCAGCAAGCGTCGTAACAGTGTGGGGGTCAGGTGCAACATACGATTTCTCTAAAAGAGCTCGCGAACCTGCAAGGCGCCGGGCGACGCAGTGCCCGTTGTTCCGAGCTTGCGTGTTGGTGCAGCGCCAACCATGATGGACGAAATCATTTGACCTGCAGCCGACTCCGCTGAAAACTCCACATCACAGGGCATCACACCACGCATGAGATCACTCCTTGAAATCACAACGCCCCAATAATACGCCAAATATCTTTTATTTGTTGTAAATATTCAATTCGGTCAAAATCAACACCTAAAACTTAGCCCATCGAATCATCAAAAAAGTAACAACGAATGTTTTTCTTGCTTTTTTTGATAAATTTGATACATTGACAAAAAACAAGACGCTTTTCGGAAACCACACCATGGCAACCAACTTCCATCAACCTTCGGTTCATGCGCTCTTCGACGCAATGCCCACTGCGTTGATCACTTTCGGTGTCAACGGAGTTGCAACCTACGCCAACCGCGCTGCGCGCCTCCACCCGGACAAACCGGTTGAGGCCATGAGTGGCCGGATCGTGATCAAGAACCTAGCGCAAGCCATTGCTTTGGGCAAGGTGAAGCTGCCCTACCCTGCAGAGGTGGGGGTCGCAGACGGTAAGAAGCTCAAAGGCATGTTCATGGCCGGCCCTTCGGGCTTGGACATTGCGTTTGTGGCCTTGCCTGAAGAAAAAGAGTCGACTACAGCTGGCCCCGGCATCCAAAGCCGCATGGGCCTTGAACAGATCATTGAACTGCTGCAAGACGAAGTCGGCCCCCCCATGCGCAAGCTGACCAGCATGCTGGGTTCCCTGCCCGAGAGCGAAGATGGCAACCGTATCGAAATGGCGGCAGACGAGCTCAAAGAGCGACTGCGCCGGCTGGCGGACTTGCTGGCTGTCTTTGGCGAAGAGGCGATGCAAATGGACGATCGCATGGATTTAGGGGTCCTCGTCACCCAAACTCTGGAAGACCTCCGCCCGAAAGCAGTGCAATCTAAAGTCCGGTTCGAAGTCCGCCCCCCCAACAACACGCTCCCCCCCATTTACGGCAATGCCCGCCTGATCAAGCGTGCTTTGACCGAGTGTTTTGACAATGCACTCACGCACTCGCGCCGCGAAGTCAAAGGCGGCGTGGACTGTGCGGTGCAAATCAGTTACACGCTAACTGGCGAACACATCCTGGTGAGTGTGCGGAACCAAGGGGCCGTAGCCCCGGAAGACAAAGGCATTGAAACGCGCGATTTGTTCGCTGCACGCAGCCCCAACCAGGCCAACGGTCGCCTTGGTTTGCCCCTGGTAAACCGCATCATCGGTTTGCATGGCGGCAACATGCGGATGTCCATCGTGGACGGTGAAGACACCCGCGTGATGATTGAATTTCCCACCGGCGCGCCACAGCGCGGCCAAGCCAATTTAGATATGGAACAGGCCCAGCGCTACGCCGCGGATCTGGCCCAGTTAATGCAACGTCGCAAGAAGGAAGACGCATCATGAAACGCAAAGCACTCATCGTTGACGACCAGCCGGACATCCGCAAGCTGATCATGATGACCATGGAATGTGAAGACTTTGACCTCCACGAGGCCGACAACGGGGAAGACGCCTGGCTCGTTGCCCAAAAGTTGCGTCCCCAGCTCATCTTGCTCGACGTGATGATGCCGGGCTCGCTGGACGGCTACCAGGTCTGCGAAAAGGTCAAGGCGGACCCGATGCTGGGCTCCATGACCAAGGTGATTTTGCTGACCGCCAGAGGCCAAAAGGCTGATGTGGAGCGCGGCCATGAAGCCGGTTGCGACGCCTATCTGGTCAAGCCCTTCAGCCCGATCGAGCTACTGGATACCGTCGACCGCTTGGTCCCCTGAACCTCACCCGCTGCTGCTATGCACTCCCCGCAAGGCCTCTCGTTCATCAGCCGCCGGTGGGCTCCGCCCTACCGGATCGGCAGCCTGATCATGGGTGGAACACTCGCCGTCATGCTGATCCTGTCAGCACTGTATGGCGTGTATGCCTACCAACGCATCGGCGCTGAAACACTGCGACTTGCCCACACCCATGCCACGTCGGTGGCCCGCATGGTGGCAAGCAGCAGCTCTGCAGCGCTGGTGACGGACCGGCAGGAAAATTTGCAAGCCAACGCCATTGATGCGATTCAGCTACCCGGCATTGAGCGCATCAGCGTGTACCGCCCTGACGGCGTCAACCTGCTCGAAGCCACGCGCTCGCCCGACGGCGTGCATGTCAACACCGGCAAACCGTTAACCGGCTCGCGACTCACCCAAGAGCTACCCGCTAGCGGCCCTGCAGGCGACTACTACACCGCTTGGCAGCAAGTCGACAAAGAAAACACCTTCAACAACGTGTGGGTGCGGGTGGACTACAGCTTGCTGGATCGAACCCAAGAACTCCAACGCCTCTGGCTGCAGTCGGTGTGGGTGGCTCTGGGCTTGATGGGTTTGGTGATGCTGTGCCTGCGGGTGATCATTGCCCGGGCACTGGCACCGGTGCGCGAGCTCACCGAGTTCGCGGCCCAAATTCCGCTGCGCATGGGCGAAGAAATCGCGCTCGACCGCTCTAGCGTAGAGGTCAGCCAACTGCAATCTGCCATCAACCAGGCCAGCCGCGGTATGGCGGCGCAGGTGAATCGGGTGCAGGCGATTGTGAACACCGCGGCAGAGGCCATCATTGGGCTGGACGAATACGGAAGGGTCACCACCACCAACCCGGCAGCGACCAGTATTTTCGGCCGCTCGGAAGACGAAATTTTGGGTAGTTCTATCGAGTGTTGTGTGCCCGGCCTGAATGCGGATGCCCTGCACGAGATGTTCGGCCAAGGCATGGAGCATGTGCTGAGCATCAGCCGCGTGACCCGCCATGACTTCATGGGCACCCGGGCGGACGGCACGCCCTTCCCGGTAGAAATTTGCTTGGGCGAAGTCAAAAACGACAAGACCCTGCGCTATGCGTGCATCGTGCGCGACCTGACCGACGAGCGCGCAGCGCAAGAGACCTCCGAGCTGTATGAGCGCGCACTGGCCAGTAGCCACAACGCCGTCTTCATCACCAACGGCAAGATGGAGCACCAGCCGATTGTGTACATCAACAACGCGTTCCAGAAATTCGTGAACCTGCCACGCTGGGACATTCTGGGTGAAAGCTTGGCACTGCTGCGGGGCAAGAATGCCGACGATCCGGGCGTGCGGGAGCTCACCGCGGCAGTGCGAGAACACCGCAACGCGAATGTCACCATCCACCGCGAACTCGAAAACGGCGAGATCCAGATTGCTGAAGTGTCCTTGTCGCCGGTGATGTCGGACAAAGGCACCTTGACGCACTTTGTCGGCATCGTGTCTGACATCACAGCGCGTGTGCGGGCCGAGGAGGCCATGGCCGAACGACGCGCCCAACTGGATGCGATCTTCAGCCTGAGCCCGGATGGTTTTGTGATGTTTGACGCGCAGGATGAATTGGTGTTTGCCAACCCGGCGTTCGAGCGCATGACCGGCTTGGGCAAGCATGGCTCCGCGCCGGTCAGCCTGTCGCAGTTCGAGCATCAACTGCTGGCCTTGTGTGACGAAAACAAGCCCTTGCCCGCCATGCGGGGCGACCAGCCGGATGCGTCGTGGGAAGAAAAACTCCAACTCGCACGCCCCCAGCGGCGCGTGGTGCAAGCCCGCTCCCGCCGCAACGAGGCCGGGCGCCGCGAAACGATTCTCTACTTCCGCGATGTTACCCATGAAGACCAAGTGGACCGGATGAAGAGCGAGTTTTTGACCGCTGCAGCGCACGAGCTGCGGACACCGATGGTCAGCATTTTTGGCTTCTCCGAGTTGCTGACAAGGCGCAAGTTCAACGAAGAGCGCCAGAGCGACATGCTGCGCACGATCCATAAGCAATCGGGTCTGCTGGTGAAAATGCTCAACGAGCTGCTGGACCTGGCACGTATCGAATCGCGCGGCGGCTTGGACATGCAAATCACGCCCCATCCGCTGGCCGATATGGTGCAAGGCTGCATTCAGGGGCTGATGCTTAAGGACACGGACCGCCCCGTTTTACTGGCGCCCCTGCCGGAGCTGCAAGTATTGATGGACCCGGAAAAGATGCAGCAGGCCCTGACCAATCTGCTGGCCAACGCATTCAAATACTCACCACAAGGCGGAGACGTCACCCTCGATGTGCGCACCGAAGTGGCACACAGTGTGGAGTACGCAGTCATCAACGTACGGGACCAGGGCATCGGGATGAGCCCGGACCAGTTGGAGCGGGCTTTTGAGCGCTTCTACCGCGCTGATGCCTCGGGCAACATTCCGGGCACTGGGCTGGGACTCAGCTTGGTCAAAGAAATCGCCGAGCTGCACAAAGGCCGCGCCGTGTTGCAAAGCGCGTTGGGACACGGAACAACGGCGAGCCTTTGGATACCTTTGGCTGTGGACCTGTAAACCCCGGGGTAATTTGCAACACCTGCGCCGGCAGGTGCGCCAGCAGATGCCCTGGAAAGCCTTCTGGCGGAAGCCCTGAAAGGGCTTAGAGGGACAGCTGACGGTTGCGGGCGAGCAGCTCGATCGCTGCAAAATCGACCGGCTTTTGGAACAGCGCGGTGCCTTCGGGCAGGCCACCGCGATCCGCCACGTCGCCCGGGCTCAGGGCCGTCACCGCCACCACCTGGAGCCCGGCGAAGCTGACGCCACCGGCGCGCAGGGAGCGCACCATTTCAAAACCATTCATGCCCGGCATGTTGAGGTCGGTGACCACCATGTCTGGCATCCACTGCCCGATGCGAACC
>DGQR01000226.1:1314-15893 GCA_002390825.1 Rhodoferax sp. UBA4409 | reverse complement strand
GCCGCCGGACTGGTACTCGATAACACGCGTTTCAAAAAAGTTACGTTCTTTTTTGAGGTCAATCATTTCGCTCATCCATGGGAATGGATTTTCTTCGTTCGGGAACAAGGCCTCAAGGCCGATCTGTGTCGCACGGCGATTGGCGATGTATCGCAGGTAGCCCTTGAACATCGAGGCGTTCATGCCCAACACGCCACGGGGCATGGTGTCTTCGGCATAGCGATATTCCAGCTCCACCGCCTTCTCAAACAGTGTCTTGATCTCTGCCTTGAATTCCGGTGTCCACAAGTGCGGGTTCTCCAGCTTGAGCTGGTTGATCAAGTCAATGCCGAAGTTGCAGTGCATGGACTCGTCCCGGAGGATGTACTGGTACTGCTCTGCTGCACCCGTCATTTTGTTCTGGCGTCCGAGCGCCAGAATCTGAGTAAAGCCCACATAGAAGAACAAGCCCTCCATCAAGCAAGCAAACACGATCAGCGACTTCAAAAGCGTTTGATCGGTGGCGGGCGTGCCGGTATGGAAGTTGGGATCCATGATCGCTTCAATGAAGGGGATCAGGAACTCATCTTTGTCGCGAATCGATTGGACTTCGTTGTACGCATTGAAAATCTCGCTCTCATCCAGGCCGAGAGATTCCACGATGTACTGGTAGGCGTGCGTATGGATAGCTTCTTCAAACGCCTGGCGCAACAAAAACTGGCGGCACTCCGGTGCAGTGATATGGCGGTAGGTGCCCAACACAATGTTGTTTGCAGCCAATGAGTCGGCCGTCACAAAGAAGCCGAGGTTGCGCTTCACGATGCGGCGTTCATCTTCTGTCAGACCATTCGGGTCTTTCCACAGCGCGATGTCGCGCGTCATGTTGACCTCTTGTGGCATCCAGTGGTTGGCACAAGTGGCGAGGTATTTTTCCCAAGCCCATTTGTACTTGAATGGCACCAGTTGGTTAACGTCGGTCTGTCCGTTGATGATGCGCTTGTCTGATGCATTGACGCGCTTGCCACTGGCGCTGGCCTTGGCCACTTGCACTGCTTGGGACATGGTGGCGCTGTACGCTGAAGTACCTGTCGCAGACGACACCGACGCCTGCGCGCCCTGACTGTTTTCAGACGGATTGCGCGCGTAATTCGACGGCGATGCGGGCTTGACTTCTTCGTCCCAGGACAACATAGTTTTTTCCAATCTTCGGATTATGTGAGCAGTGAATTGAATTGAAAAGTGTTCATTCAATTCACTGAAAATTTGTGTTGCTCACGAGCATCGCAAGTGGTCTTGCGATGCTGATGAACTTACTGGCAGGACTCGCAGGTCGGGTCGTCCACGCCACAGAATTTGATGTCGGTGGCAGCACTGCTCGACAGCTGCATCTGCTCTTGAGCAGCCGCCGCAGCGGCTTCAAGTGCGCTCGACATCTTGGGTGTGCCTTGGCTTTCATTGCCGGAAGACACAGCGTTCAGGCGACCCGCGCTGACGGTGGATTTCTCCACGTGCGTGGCAGACATGGTGCGGAGGTAGTAAGTGGTCTTGAGACCGCGCAACCAAGCCAGCTTGTAGGTCTCATCCAGCTTTTTGCCGGAAGCGCCCGCCATATAAATGTTCAGCGACTGTGCCTGGTCAATCCACTTCTGGCGACGTGCAGCGGCTTCCACCAGCCAGCGTGTTTCCACTTCAAACGCAGTGGCGTAGAGCTGCTTGATTTCTTGTGGCACACGGTCGATCGGGTGGAGGGATCCGTCAAAGTGCTTGAGGTCCATCACCATGACGTCGTCCCACAGGCCCAGTTGCTTCAAGTCGCGCACCAGATAGCTGTTGATGACCGTGAATTCACCGGACAGGTTGGACTTGACGGACAGGTTGCCGAAGCAAGGCTCGATGGACGCATCCACACCAATGATGTTGGAAATCGTCGCTGTAGGAGCAATCGCTACACAGTTGGAGTTGCGCATGCCATCTGCTGCAATCTTGTTGCGCAGGGCATCCCAATCCAGCGTAGATGAGCGATCTACCTCTACGTAGCCGCCGCGTGCGGTGGCCAGCATGTCAATGGTGTCCAGTGGCAGGACGCCCTTGTCCCACAGGCTACCCTTGAAGCTGTGGTATTTGCCGCGTTCGCGTGCCAAGTCTGTCGAAGCCCAGTAGGCGTAATAGCTGATTGCTTCCATGGACTTGTCGGCAAATTCAACGGCAGCTTCGCTGGCGTAGGGAATGCGCAACTCGTAGAGGCTGTCCTGGAACGCCATCAGACCCAAGCCAACAGGACGGTGACGCATGTTGGAGTCACGTGCCTTTTTCACGGCGTAGTAGTTGATGTCGATCACGTTGTCCAGCATGCGCATCGCGGTCGAAATCGTGCGTTTGAGCTTATCGTGGTCCAGTGCACCATCTTTCAAGTGCTGCAGCAAGTTCACAGAACCCAAGTTGCAGACGGCGGTTTCGGTGTCGGATGTGTTCAGTGTGATTTCTGTACACAGATTCGACGAATGCACCACACCTGCGTGTTGCTGGGGCGAGCGGACGTTACAAGCATCTTTGAACGTGATCCAAGGATGACCGGTTTCAAACAGCATGGTCAGCATCTTGCGCCAGAGGTCGCTGGCCTGCAGGGTGCGTGATGGCTTGATTTCACCGCGAGCAGCCTTTTCTTCGTAAGCCACGTAGGCCTTCTCGAAGTCAGCGCCGAACAGATCGTGCAAGTCGGGCACGGTGGACGGAGAGAACAGTGTCCATGTACCTTTTTCCATGACCCGGCGCATGAACAAGTCAGGAATCCAGTTCGCTGTGTTCATGTCGTGGGTGCGGCGGCGGTCATCGCCGGTGTTCTTGCGCAGCTCCAGAAACTCCTCGATATCCAAGTGCCATGTTTCCAAGTAAGTGCAAACTGCACCCTTGCGTTTGCCGCCCTGGTTTACCGCCACAGCCGTGTCGTTGACTACTTTCAGGAAGGGGACCACGCCTTGTGATTCGCCGTTGGTTCCCTTGATGTGGGAACCCAGAGCGCGCACGCGGGTCCAGTCGTTGCCCAAGCCGCCGGCGAATTTCGACAACAGCGCGTTTTCTTTGATGGATTCGTAGATGCCGTCTAGATCGTCTGGCACTGTGGTCAAGTAGCAGCTCGACAGTTGCGAACGCAAGGTGCCGCTGTTGAACAGGGTAGGCGTGCTCGACATGAAGTCGAAGCTGGAGAGCACTTCATAGAACTCAATGGCACGTGCTTCACGGTCAATTTCATTCAGCGACAAGCCCATGGCGACGCGCATGAAAAATGCCTGTGGCAGTTCGATGCGGGTCTTGCCTTCATGCAGAAAGTAGCGGTCATACAAGGTTTGCAGACCCAGGTAATCGAATTGCAGGTCTCGGCTGGCCTTGAGGGCTTGACCCAGGCGCTTCAAGTCGAATTGCTGCAGTTTTTCGTCCAGCAGTTCGGCTTCGACGCCGCGCTTGATGAAGCCAGGGAAGTAGTCCGCATAGGCTTCTTGCATGTCGGCTTGCGCCACATCACGACCCAGCACTTCGCGGGAAATAGTATGGAACAGCAAACGCGCAGTGGCGTAGGTGTAGTCGGGGTCTTTTTCGATCAGGGTCCGCGCTGCCAGGATGGCAGCCTTGTATACCTCGTCCAAGGGGACACCGTCATACAGGTTGCGCATGGTTTCTGCCAAGATGGGGGCCGCCTTGACGTCAGCACCCAAACCACTGCATGCCGTCTCGATGCGGGATTGCAGTTGGGCCAAGTCCAGCGGTACGCGCTGGCCATTGTCGATGACGTGGATCACCGGAGCGGCAGGAGCCTCGGTAGCGACTTGTTTGGCGCGCTCTTGGGTGCGGCGCTCGCGGTACAGCACATACGCACGGGCGATTTCATGGTGACCACCGCGCATCAGGCCCAGCTCTACTTGATCCTGCACGTCCTCGATATGGAAGGTGCCGCCGCCCGGACGGGAACGCACCAGCGCGCGAATCACTTGCTGCGTCAGGCCATCGACCGTCTCGCGCACGCTGGCGGATGCTGCGCCTTGGGTGCCGTGCACTGCAAGAAACGCTTTCATCATGGCAACTGCAATTTTGTTCGGCTCAAATGGCACCACTGCGCCGTTGCGGCGGATGATCTGGTAGTGCGAATAAGCTTGCGTCGCCGGCGTTTCGTGGCCGGGAACGGGGGACAGTAGCGGGGCGGGTGCCGTGGGTACGGCCGTGGAAATAGATTGCATAGTTTCCTCGTCTAAATCGGGTGTATTTTTGTGTGATCTGTGTGCCGCGTGGCTTGCTGCGACTAAGGGGCTTCGCACCCGCGCATCAACCAAGGCACACTATATCTGGGGTCTGGGGTGCTTGCAACCCACTACCGGTAGTGTATCTGCTCGGCACCCTTGTATTTTGATAAGGGCCTTTGCCCCTCGCATTCCACTTGCCGGAAAGGGTGCATCAAAGCCTTGATTGGCGTAAAGTTTTCAAGCCGAATGAGGTTTGATGCGGCTTGCAGCCGCATTTGGCGTGGAACGGCAAGATGGATGCGGGTGTCGTGCTTTCAGGGGCGTCTGATGGACCCCCAAATTTTTTTCAGAAGCTTGGCGATCTGTTCAAGACTTGTGGCTTTCTTGCCATGTAGCGGGTAACTCCCAGTCCGAAATTGCGCCCCAGAGCTTCAGTCGGTCCCACTCGAACCCGAGACCCGGGTCTGTCTTCCTGCCGGGTGCAATATGCTCATGGCCCGCGACGTACCGGATGTCATAGTTCTGCGCGATTGCCGCACACAGGCGCTCCAAGCTCTCGTATTGATGGGCGGTAAACAAGTCGTTGTCCATGCCCTCCAACTCAATGCCAATCGAGTTGTCGTTGCAATTGGGCTTTCCTCGATAGGTGGATGCGCCCGCGTGCCAGGCACGTGCATCGCAACTGACAAACTGGCACACAGTGCCCGTGCGCGTCACAAAGAAATGGCTGGAGACTTCCATGCCCCGGATCGTTTGGTAATACGGGTGCGCATCCCAGTTCAGGGTGTTGGTGAATAGTTGACGCACACCGTCGCCTCCATATTCGCCGGGGGGCAGCGAGATAGAGTGCAGTACTACCAAGTCGGTGTCTGCATCTGCAGGCCGTGGGCCGAAATTGGGCGAGGCCTCGTGGAGCGCTTCGCTCCACCAGCCTTCCGACCAGCTGCCGGTCGCACCTCGGGGGGGGTTATTCCGATTTTCCATCGTCATGTTCGGGCACATCGATGGACAAGCGCTCCATCCGGTAACGGATTTGTCGCAGACTGATGCCCAAGCGCTGGGCTGCAGCGGTCCGGTTGAAACGGGTCTCACGCAAGACATGGATCAGGATTTCACGCTCCTGAGCGTCCAAATGGCTTTGCAAATCGGCGGGAATGCTGAACGAGCCGGGCTCAGACGCTGGTGCCACGGGGGCGGGCAGATCCGTCGCGCCCAAACCAACGGGCTCGGATTCGTGGCCATGGGTGTCGAGTTCCAAAACATCGCCTTCAGACAACGCCAGCGCGCGATGCAGCAGGTTTTCCAACTCCCTGACGTTGCCCGGGAGCGGCAGCGCTTTCAATTGCGCCAGCAGGCTTGCTGATAGTGAGGGAGCTGGCACACCAGTCTCTTCACAAATTCTGGCGACCAGTGCCCGGCAGAGTGCCTCCAAGTCGTCTCTCCGCTCCCGTAGCGGTGGCAGCTGCAGGTCGATCACATTCAAGCGGTAATACAGGTCTTGGCGGAAATGCTGTGCGGCAACCTCCGCCACCAGATCTTTGTGGGTGGCGCTGACCAGGCGGACATCCACACTCTCCTCTTGGTTGCTGCCGAGAGGGCGGATTTTTCGCTCCTGAATCGCCCGCAGCAGCTTGGCTTGCATCGCCAGAGGCAAGTCGCCGATTTCATCCAAAAACAACGTGCCGCCGTGGGCCGCCTGGAAAAACCCCGGCCTGTCTTGTGTCGCGCCGGTATAGGCACCCTTGCGGGCACCGAAAAATTCTGCTTCCAGCAAAGACTCCGGAATCGCACTGCAATTGACCGCCACCCATGGCCCGGCGGCCCGGTGGCTGTTGGCATGCAGGGCTCGCGCGGCCAGCTCTTTGCCGGTGCCCGACTCGCCCCGGATCAGCACCGGCGCCATGCTGCGCGCCACCTTGGCAATACGCTCCTTCAGGGCCACCATGGTCTGCGATCGCCCTACCAACTGCTCCAGCGCTTTGGCGCCTTCTGTGCCACTGTCGGCAGGACCCCGGGCAGATCGCTCAGTGAGCGGGGCAGCGCCAAAGCTGGTGCCACCCAAGGCCGCCATGACCGCGCTGCGGAACTGCTTCAAATCTACGGGCTTAGTCAGGTAATCAAATGCGCCGGCCTTCAGCGACTCGACCGCATTCTCGGCCGAGCCATACGCCGTAATCACAATGCAGCGCTCTTTGCCTTTGTGTTCGCGCAGAGCGTGCAGGATGTCGATACCCATGCCGTCGGGCAGGCGCATGTCGGTGATCACCAAGTCATATTTGTGAGCAGCGACTGCATCCAGGGCCTCGTGTACCGAGGCAGCGGTGTCCACCTGATGGCCCTCGCGCAGCAGCGTGAGCTCATACAAGGTCCGCAGGTCCGGCTCATCATCGACCACCAGAATACGGGTGTTGTTCAGTACAGGGATGCTTGCCATAGAGAGTTGCCGTCGGTGTCTTGGGTCATGGGGCCCTTGATAAGGCTCAGTGTCAGCGTGAAGTCATTGCCTTCGTAGAGTTGCCCGCTCCGGATGCGGGCGCTGCGTTGGTACCGCAAGGTGGCACCGTGGCGTTCGCAGAGTTCGCGTGAAATGTACAGCCCCAATCCGCTAGAGCGGCTCTCGGATGAGAAAAACGGCTCAAACAAATGCCGCTCCACCGTCTGGTCCATACGGGCTCCGTCGCTCCACACCGAGACGCAAGCCGCAGTGTCGGTGTAGGTCACCGTGATCTGCACAGCTTCCAGCTGTTTGCTCGCGTAGCGCAGCGCGTTGTCGAGCAGATTAATCAGAACTTGGCGCAGGTGCTCCGGGTCAAAGCGCACTGCGTGTGGACGGGGGTCAATGTCGATGCCAATCAGCCCGCCAATGCTCTTGTGTTGTGCCCAGTCTTGCGCCATGCGGTGAACCGTCTCGCTCAGGCCATACAGGGCGTCGTGTTCGCCTGCAGATGTGGTGCGGGCACGGGCCACATTCAAAATGTCGTCCACGATTTTGCCCAGCCGCTTGGCATTCTGGCTCACCATAGTGGTCAGGCGCAGTTGCTTAGGATCCTGCAGCTCTTCAGACAACAGCGCATTCGCCTGCGCAATCGCGGCCAAGGGGTTGCGTATTTCGTGGGCTACGGCGGTCGACATGCGCCCCATGCTGGCCATCTTTTCGGTGCGAATGCGGGCCTCTGCATGGCGCTGGTCTTGCAAAAACAGCACACACAGACTGTCTTCGCCGATACCTTGGGGCGCCGCAAGCCGGGTTCGCGCCAGTACCTTGAGAGTGCTGCCGTGGTCGTGCACGAGTTCCACCTCGGCTTCCTGGCTTTGGCCACTCCCGTGGCTCAGCCGGGTGAGTAGCAACAGCGGGCGCCATGCCGGGTCTGCTTTCAGGTCAAAGAGTGCGGAGCGCAGCCGGTCTTCGTCGCCCAGCAGGGCACGAGCCGCCGGGTTCGCGGCCCGCACGATTCCGCGCTGATCCACAATGACCACCCCTTCGGGCATCGCTTCGATGACCAACTCGTTCACCTCGCGTTGGATGGAGGCTGCCAATTGGTTTTGCCGGGCTCTGCGCCCCTCGTTGGCCAAGCGGGTTGCCAGTTGGTTCGCCAAAAAGGCCACCGCAAAGTAGCCAATGCCGCTGAGCCCCGCCTGGGCAAACGCGGCCGGGTTGTCGATGTCGTTGACCAGCAGTGTCCAGCTGGCGCCGCCCAGCAGCAGCATGGTCACGCCAGCCGCCGTGCCCAATGCCAGCCGCAGCGAGCCCAGCACCGAGGCCAGCAGCACAGGCAAGGCGAACAGGGGTGTGTAGTTCAGGTTGTTGCCGTTGAGCCACTGCAGCGCTGAAAAAACCAGAACATCAATCCCGATCAGCACGCCCCAGGTTTTGCTGAACGCACCGCCCAAAGGCCGGGGTTGCAATAGCAAGCGCGCTCCCAGCGTACTGACAAAGTACACCGCGGTGATGACCAGCAAGGTCTTGCTGTGCGTGGTGCTGGTGACAAACAACGTGGTTTGCAGGCCCACCAAAGCGGCTCCCAGCACCCAGCGCGCGGTCATAAAGGCCTGCCATAGGCGCTTGAAGTCACTGGTGTCCGGCGTTTGCTCTGGGGGCGCCTCCAGCGATGACGCACCAAACCAAGAATTTTCGCCCGGGTCGTTCGTCATCCGTTTTCTGCCAAGCGCAGGTGTTCCGCGCTGCAATAGGCGCCACGCTGCCCTTGCACCAATTCGCTAGCGGGCACATGCAGCGTGCAATACGCGCAAGCCCCCATGGCGACGCTGCCTGCCTTGGGCGGCGCCTCTGGCGGCGGTGCAGTGGGCGGGCGCTTGGCTTTTTGGCTGCGCCAGTACCAGATCACCCCGAGGATGACCAGCAGGATCACCAGGTTCTTCATGCCGACCGGCCCAACAAGACTTCGAGCACAAACCGGGATCCCACATACCCCAGCAACAACAGCACACTGCCGGTGTAGAGCACCGCCACGGCGCGTTTGCCCCGCCAGCCGAAGCGCGCACGGCCCAGCAACAAGACGGCAAACGTGATCCAAGACAGTACCGAGAACACGGTTTTGTGGTCCCAGTGCCATGCGTGGCCTTTGCCATAGACCACATCGCCAAACAGATAGCCCATGCCCAGCGTGGCAGTCAGCAGTACGAACCCTGCCGCGACAAACCGGTAGGTCAGGCGCTCCAGGGTCAACAAGGGCAAACCACTGTGCGGGTCTGCGGCTTGGCGGATACGAGCCTCCGCGCGACTCATCAACCAAGCGTGCACCACGGCAGTACCAAACAGCCCGTAGCTGGCTACGCCAAAGGCGAGGTGCGTCGGTAGCCAAATGGTGGCCGTGCTGGGCAGGGGGGCGCCCGGGAAAATGCACGCCAACAGCACCGCCGCTGCACCTACGGCCGACAAGGCCCACCGGGTTTGGAGTTGCGGGTAAATCTGGCTTTCAATCGCGTACACCGCAGCCACGACCCACGCCGTCATGGAGAGTGCCGTGGCAAAACCAAAGTAGGTGGGCGGCAAAAGCAGGCCCCAGGCGAGTGCCGCCCCGTGCAAAAACCAGGCCCACGCCACCCATGCACGGGCCGCGTTGGAGCTCAGGTGCGCGGCCCTGAGTGCCGGCCACGCATAAGAACAGGCCGCCAAAACCGACAAGGCTAAGCTGGTAGGGGACGCACTGGCTAAAATCATGTGCACAGTTTAGCGTTTTGCTCCCTGCCGGCACTGTCCGGCTCACACCGCAGGTTGCGCCTGCCGGAATACTTCAATATGGCCTCCGCTCTTACCGACAAACTTTCCCGCCTCGTTAAAGACCTGCGAGGCCAGGGGCGTATCACCGAGTCCAACGTCACCGACATGCTGCGCGAAGTGCGCATGGCGCTCTTAGAGGCCGACGTGGCCCTGCCGGTGGTGCGCGACTTCATTGCCCGGGTGAAAGAAAAAGCACTGGGCCAAGAGGTGCTGGGCTCCTTGCAGCCCGGCCAGGTGCTGGTGAGTATCGTCAACCGCGAACTCTCCGCCACCATGGGCGAAGGCGTAAGCGACATCAACCTCGCTGCCCAGCCGCCCGCGGTGATCTTGATGGCCGGTTTGCAAGGTGCCGGTAAAACCACCACCACCGCCAAGCTCGCCAAACACTTGATCGAAAAGCGCAAGAAAAAGGTGCTGACGGTCTCTGGCGACGTGTACCGCCCCGCCGCGATTGAGCAGCTCAAGACGGTGACTGCGCAGGCTGGCGCGGAGTGGTTCCCTTCCACGCCCGATCAAAACCCTGTCGACATTGGCCGCGCTGCGTTGGACTACGCCAAAAAGCACTTCTTTGACGTGCTGCTGGTCGACACCGCCGGCCGCTTGGCGATTGACGAAGCCTTGATGGCGGAAATCAAAAATCTGCATGCCGCGCTCAACCCGGTCGAAACCCTGTTTGTGGTGGACGCCATGCAGGGCCAAGATGCGGTCAACACTGCCAAGGCCTTCAAGGAAGCCCTGCCACTGACCGGCATCATCCTCACCAAAACCGATGGCGACTCGCGTGGTGGCGCCGCGCTGTCAGTGCGCCAGATCACCGGCGCACCCATCAAGTTCGCTGGTACCAGCGAAAAACTCGATGGTCTGGAGGTGTTTGACGCCGAGCGCCACGCTGGCCGCATTCTGGGCATGGGCGACATCGTGGCGCTGGTGGAGCAGGTTACCGCCGGTGTGGACATCGAAGCCGCCAAAAAACTGGCGGACAAGGTCAAGAGTGGCGCAGGCTTCGATTTGAATGACTTTTTGGCCCAGATCCAGCAGATGAAGCAAATGGGCGGTCTCTCAAGCCTTATGGACAAGCTGCCTGCCGCCATGGCGGCCAAGGCCGGCCAGGTGGATATGGATAAGGCCGAGAAAGACATCAAGCGCAAGGAAGGCATCATCCACAGCATGACGCCGCTGGAGCGCCGCAAGCCCGAGCTCATCAAGGCCACGCGCAAGCGCCGCATCGCTGCCGGTGCGGGCGTGCATGTGCAAGAAGTCAACCGCATGCTCAAAGAGTTTGAGCAAATGCAAGAGATGATGAAGAAGATGAAGGGCGGCGGCATGATGAAGATGATGAAGCGGCTCGGGGGCATGAAAGGCATGCCCAAGATGCCCTTCTGATGGCCGAACACACGCAGCAACAAGTATTGAAGGGCATTGGCCTGGCCATCCTGGCCATGGCCTGTTTCGCCACCCTGGACACCACCACCAAATGGGTGTCGCTGAGTGCCCCGCTCATGGTGGCCATGTTTTTCCGCTATGCATTTCAGGCCCTCGCTACCACGGCGATTGAGCTGCCCCGGCAGGGGCGCGCCTTGCTGCAGACCGAGCATTTGGGTTTGCACATCGCGCGTGGCGGTTTGTTGCTGGCGACCAGTATCTTTGCGTTTCTAAGCCTCAAGCACATGCCGGTGGGCGAGTTCACCGCCATTGTGCTGCTGACCCCGCTCATCGTGACACTGCTGGCCGCCCGCATGCTGCATGAAAAGGTGTCGCGCCTGCGCTTGTTGCTCGTGGCCGGCGGGTTTGCCGGTACCTTGGCGATCGTGCGGCCCAAAGGAGCCGATTTCAATTGGGCGCTGCTGTTTCCGGTGTGCGTGGTGCTGGCCAATGCAGGCTTTCAGCTGCTCACTAGCCGTATGGCCCGCACCGAAGACCCGATGACCATGCAGTTCTACACCGGCTGGACCGGTGCATTGGTGGCTGCGGTGGCATTGCCCATTGCATGGGCACCCATCACTTCGCCAGCGGTGTGGGGCGGCCTGCTGTTGATGGGGTTTCTGGGCAGTCTGGGCCACTTCATCTTCATCCAGGCCTTCAAGCGCGCGCCGGTGGCGGTGCTAATGCCCTACATGTATGCCCAGATTGCGTTTGCCATGCTCGGTGGTTGGTTGATGTTCTCCCACGTGCCTGACCACTGGACCTTGGTTGGTATGGGGCTGATTGCGGTGTGCGGCGCGGCAGGGGCGTGGCTTACGGCCCATGAGAGCCGGGCTGCGGCGGAGGCGCCGGAGCACTAAGTTCCGCACGGTTTAGAGGAAATCAGGCCGGAGCGCAGGGGCTGGGTTGAGTCTGCACGCTTAATGGGCATCGTATTGTTGATGTGCGTGTTTGTGGTGTTGACCATCGCTTACGCGTAATAACATGCAGCAGCTCCAACTTTTCTCTTACCCACCATGACAAACAAACACAAATGGCTGTTCGCGGCCATCTCCTTGGTGCTGGTGTTTGTTGGGCAACTCGCCATCGTCACAGAAACCCACACCGGATCGTCGAAGTACACCGGCATTTGGACGATGGTGGGCGACGACGCCATATGGTTTGGCAAAACCTGCCTGATATTGGCGGTGCTGCCCCTCATCGTCTGGCTGCCTAAATCTTGGGTTGGCTACGGTGTTGCAGCATGGTGGTTGGGCCTGATGGCATGGCTCTTTGTGCCATTCGTTTTGCGCTAGCCCACCCGCAGTGTCAGCGTGCTTTTTTAAGCGAAAAGAGCCACTGGCCTTTATGAAGTATGCGCTAGCAGCTCCTAAATCAATAGCAATTTAAAGCATGCGTCCGGTCTTCACAAACCGGTCGTGCCACGACAGCGCCTCGCTCAGGATGTGCGGGGTGTGACGGCCGGGGGCTGTCTGCAGGGCGCGGTTGAAGTAGTCGCGCAAGGCAGGGCGGAAGTCGGGGTGGGCGCAGTGCTCGATGACGAGTTGGGCGCGCTGCGTGGGTGACTTGCCACGCAAGTCGGCTAGGCCTTGCTCGGTGACGATGATCTCCACATCGTGCTCGGTGTGGTCGGTGTGCGAAACCATGGGCACGATGCAGGAGATGGCGCCATCCTTGGCGGTCGAGGGCGTCATGAAGAATGACAAATAGGCGTTGCGCGCAAAGTCGCCCGAGCCGCCAATGCCGTTCATGATGCTGCTGCCCATGATGTGGGTGGAGTTTACGTTGCCGTAGATGTCTGCCTCGATCATCGCGTTCATGGCAATCAGGCCCAGGCGGCGTATGACCTCCGGGTGATTGCTCATCTCCTGCGGGCGCAGCACGATGCGCTCGCGGTAAAAGTCGATGTTTGCGTTGAACTCTTCGAGCGCCGCCGGGCTGAAGGACAGCGCCGTGGCCGAGGCCATGGTCAGCTTGCCGGATTTGATCATTTCCAGCATGCCGTCTTGCAGCACCTCGGTGTAGGCGGTGAGGTTGTTGAAGGGGCCCTGGTTCAGCCCGATGAGCACCGCGTTGGCAATATTGCCCACGCCGCTCTGCAAGGGCAGCAGGTCCGCAGGCAGGCGACCGGCGTTTACCTCTTGCTGCAGGAACTGGATGATGTGTCCGGCAATGCGTTCGGACGTTTCATCCGGTGGAGAAAAAGGCGAGTTGCGGTCGTGCTCGCTGGTTTCCACTACTGCAATCACCTTGGCCGGGTCGCAGTGCAGGTAGCAGTCGCCAATACGGTCCCCGGGTGCCACCAGCGGGATCGGCTGGCGGTGCGGTGGAATGCGCGTGCCGTAGTAAACGTCGTGCATGCCCTCCAGCCCGGCGTGCTGATTGCTGTTTACTTCCAAAATGATGTGGTCGGCCAGGTCTAGCCAAGTCTTGTTGTTGCCCACCGAGGACGAAGGAATCAGCCGCCCGTCCGGCGGGATGCCTGCCACTTCCACCACCGCCACGTTGAGTGGCCCCAGAAAACCGAACCATGCCAGCTGCGCCACGTGTGAGAGGTGGATGTCGGTGTACTGCATCTGCCCCGTGTTGATCTGCTTGCGCACCGTGGGGTCGGACTGGTAAGGCAGCCGCATGGAGACGCCGTGCGCTTGGGCCAGTGCGCCGTCAAGCTCGGGGGCCGTGGATGCACCGGTCCACAGGCCGATTTGAAAGTCTTCGCCCGCGGCGTGCAATGCCTCCATGCGCTGGGCGAGCGCCTGGGGCACCGCCTTGGGGTGGCCGGAGCCCGTGAAGCCGCTCATGCCCACATTCGCCCCGGCTGGTATCAGCGCGGCGGCGGCCTCTGCGGACATTACCTTGGCCTGAAAGGCAGGGTGTTGGATGCGGTGTGCCGATGACATGTCAAAAACTCCCGGGAATTTGCGTGAAGAGGGCCAGCGCAAGAGGCTGGCGGCGCGGCTCATCTTACGTGTCACCCGCGGGTTTTCCCCTGTGAAATTCTTGACTTAAGGCAAGCAAAAAGCAAAAAGGGCTCCCGCAGGAGCCCTTGATGGGAGGTTCTTGGACTTCAGGCGACGTGCTCAGCCGTCAGCACTTCGCCGCGCAAGGTGTAGCTGCGCGTCTCCGTAATCGTCACATCCACCAGCTGCCCGATCAAGCGCGGGTTACCGGCAAAGTTGACGACGCGGTTGCACTCAGTGCGACCCATGAGCTCGCCGTTGTCGCGCTTGCTGCCGCCCTCTACCAAGATGCGCTGCACCGTGCCCAGACGCTGATTGCTGATGGTGGCAATGTTGGCGTTGATAGCGGCTTGCAGCTCTTGCAGGCGGGCCAGCTTCACTTCGTGTGGGGTGTCGTCGTGCAGGTTGGCCGCCGGCGTGCCGGGGCGGGGGCTGAAGATGAAGCTGAAGCTGTTGTCAAAGCCGATGTCGTGGATCAGCTTCATCATCTTGGCGTGGTCTTCGTCCGTCTCGCCTGGGAAGCCAACAATAAAGTCCGAGCTGATGCTCATGTCCGGGCGGATAGCGCGTAGCTTGCGGATGGTGCTTTTGTACTCCATGGCGGTGTAGCCACGCTTCATGGCCATCAAAATCTTGTCGCTGCCGTGCTGCACCGGCAGGTGCAGGTGGCTCACCAGTTTGGGCAGCTTTTCATAAGCCGCAATCAGGCTGGGCGTGAACTCGTTGGGGTGGCTGGTGGTGTAG
>DGQR01000226.1:0-1210 GCA_002390825.1 Rhodoferax sp. UBA4409 | reverse complement strand
GGTGGTGTAGCGGATGCGCTCAATGCCCGGAATGTCGCTCACGTATTCCAGCAGGGTGGCAAAGTCGGCCATCTCGCCCGAGTCGCCCATGGCGTTGCGCCAGGCGTTCACGTTCTGACCCAGCAGGTTGACTTCTTTCACGCCCTGGTCGGCCAGGCCGGCAATCTCTACCAGCACGTCTTCAAACGGGCGGTTGATTTCCGTGCCACGGGTGTAGGGCACCACGCAGTAACTGCAGTATTTGTTGCAGCCTTCCATGATGCTCACAAAGGCGCTGGCGCCATCCACCTTGGCGGGGGGCAGGTGGTCGAACTTTTCAATTTCGGGGAAGCTGATGTCAACCTGCGGCTTGTCCAGCGCCTTGCGGGCGTTGAGCAGCTCCGGCAAGCGGTGCAGGGTTTGCGGGCCGAACACCACATCCACATAAGGTGCCCGCTTGATGATCTCGGCGCCTTCCTGGCTGGCCACGCAACCGCCCACACCGATTTGCACGCCCTTGGCCTTGAGGTGTTTGATGCGGCCCAGGTCGCTGAACACTTTTTCTTGCGCCTTCTCGCGCACCGAGCAGGTGTTGAACAAAATCAGGTCAGCCTGTTCCACATCATCAGTGGGCTCGTAGCCCTGGGCGGCGCCGAGTACGTCAGCCATCTTGTCCGAGTCGTACTCGTTCATTTGGCAGCCGAAGGTTTTGATAAAGACTTTTTTGGACATGACGTATCCCGTGAAAATGCTATGAATAAAGGAGCGCATGGCGCAAGCAGTGCGTGCGCTACAGGCCGAAAAGGCGAATAAGCCCGAGGCTGCTTATCGGGAGTACGACGGCTTGGTGGGGTAAAGCGCGACTTCAGTCTCGTTCAATACCCACACGTCGTGCAGCATGGATTGGCTGTCCAGTACGGTCATCACTTGCAGGGTCTGTCCGACGGCGCTGGCAGACATCAGCAGCATGCCGTTGGCTCCGCGGATCCGGGCGCCGGGGGAGAGGCGTGCCACCACGTTGTTAAACAAAACTTCGGGTGGTTGCACCACCTGCAGCGTTCCGCGCAAAGCGGTGGATGGGAACGTGCGCACCGTCACAGAGTTGCCATTGCGGTCAGTGATGACCTGTGCGGTGGGGCTGGTTTGCGCCATGCTGCCCAAGGGCAAGGCGACCAGCAAAGTAAGTGCGCTCAGGGCGCGAAGGCAGCGATTCATGGTGTGTATCCAGAGG
>DGQR01000256.1:851-4063 GCA_002390825.1 Rhodoferax sp. UBA4409 | reverse complement strand
CAAAAAATCCGCATCCGCCTGAAGGCGTTTGACTACAAGCTGATCGATCAATCGGCAGCTGAAATTGTTGACACTGCAAAGCGCACCGGCGCGATTGTCAAAGGCCCCGTGCCTTTGCCAACACGCATGAAGCGCTTCGACATCCTGCGTTCACCTCACGTGAACAAGGCTAGTCGTGACCAGTTCGAAATCCGCACGCACCAGCGTTTGATGGACATCGTGGATCCAACGGACAAAACCGTTGATGCACTGATGAAACTCGACCTGCCCGCAGGCGTGGACGTAGAAATCAAGCTGCAGTAATCGAATTGAGGCCCCGTTACTGCGGGGCCTTTTTAGGCGAGCGGCCGAGCACTTGCGCACTCCGCAAGTGCAGGCTATACTCGCTGGCTCTGCGTGGAGACGCGCGGGGTTTTATTAACAGTCTCCCAAGTAAAAAAACATTGCAGCCAATTGAAGTTGCAATGGTTGGGAGTTACGGAGAAAACAATGAGTCTTAGCAATCACTTAGGGTTGCTGGGTCGCAAAGTTGGCATGATGCGTCTATTCACGGACGACGGGGACGCTGTTCCTGTGACCGTGGTGGATGTGTCTAACAACCGTGTGACACAGGTGAAAACCCAAGAGAACGACGGCTATGTAGCCTTGCAGGTTACATTTGGTGCACGCAAAGCTTCGCGTATTACCAAGCCCGTCGCAGGCCATTTGGCCAAAGCTGGCGTTGAAGCCGGCGAAATCATTCAAGAGTTCCGCGTTACTGCTGAATCTGCTGCAAAGTACGCAACTGGCGCCACTGTGCCAGTGACCGATATTTTTGCTGTGGGTCAAAAAGTGGATGTGCAGGGCACTTCGATTGGTAAAGGCTACGCCGGTACCATCAAGCGTCACAACATGTCCTCGCAGCGCGCATCTCACGGTAACAGCCGTTCGCACAATGTGCCCGGTTCTATCGGTATGGCTCAAGATCCTGGCCGCGTGTTTCCTGGTAAGCGCATGACTGGTCACCTGGGTGATGCCACCGTGACAACTCAAAACCTCGACGTAGTTCGTGTTGACGAAGCTCGCCAGCTGTTGTTGATCAAGGGTGCTATCCCTGGATCCAAGGGCGGTTTCGTGACCGTGCGTCCTGCAGTCAAAGCCAAAGCCTCTAAAGGAGCGAACTGATGCAAGTCGAACTCCTGAATGAACAAGGTCAGGCAACTTCCAAATACGACGCTCCTGAAGCAGTTTTTGGTCGTGACTACAACGAAGATCTGGTGCACCAAGTGGTCGTGGCCTTCCAGGCCAACGCTCGTCAAGGTACACGTGCACAAAAAGACCGTGAACAGGTCAAGCACAGCACCAAGAAGCCTTTCAAGCAAAAGGGAACCGGTCGCGCTCGCGCTGGTATGACCTCCTCGCCACTGTGGCGCGGCGGCGGTCGTATCTTCCCGAACATGCCTGATGAAAACTTCGGCCAGAAGATCAACAAGAAGATGTACCGCGCAGGTATGGCATCTATCTTGTCTCAGCTGGTACGCGAAGGCCGTTTGGCCGTGGTGGATTCCCTGAAAGTGGAATCTCCCAAGACCAAGGCTTTGGCTGCTAAGTTCAAGGCAATGAATCTGGAATCCGTGTTGGTGATCGCTGATGAGGTTGATGAAAACCTGTATCTGGCATCCCGTAACCTGGTGAATGTTCTGGTGGTTGAGCCCCGTTATGCTGACCCCCTGTCTTTGGTTCACTACCGCAAGGTGCTGGTGACCAAGGCTGCCATGGACACACTCAAGGAGATGTTTGCATGAGCCACGGTCCCAATCTGACCAAATTCGACGAAGGTCGTTTGATGCAAGTGCTCGTCGCTCCCATCGTGTCCGAAAAGGCCACTATGGTTGCTGAAAAGAGCAATGCTGTGACTTTCAAGGTGCTGCAAGACGCTACCAAGTATGAAATCAAGGCCGCTGTGGAATTGATGTTCAAGGTCGAGGTAAAAGGCGTTTCTGTGGTGAACACCAAGGGCAAGACCAAGCGTTTCGGTAAGTCTGTTGGCCGTCGCGACAATGTTCGCAAAGCTTACGTGACACTGAAGCCAGGTCAAGAGCTGAACCTCGGCGGGGAGGCTGCGTAATCATGGCTGTCATTAAAATGAAACCAACTTCCCCAGGCCGTCGTGGCGTGGTGAAGATTTCGCGTGACCACCTGCACAAGGGTGCTCCCCACGCTGCTTTGTTGGAGCCACAATTCCAACAAGCCGGTCGTAACAACAACGGCCATATCACCACCCGTCATAAGGGCGGTGGTCACAAGCATCACTACCGTGTGGTGGATTTCGTCCGTAACAAGGATGGCATCCCTGCGAAGGTTGAGCGCATTGAGTACGATCCAAACCGTTCCGCGCACATCGCTCTGGTGTGCTACGCAGACGGCGAGCGCAAGTACATCATTGCTCCTCGTGGCCTGGAAGTTGGCGCAACCATTCAAAACGGTTCCGAAGCTCCTATCCGCGTGGGCAACACATTGCCTATCCGTAACATTCCAGTGGGTTCCATCATCCATTGCGTAGAGTTGCAAGTTGGCAAGGGTGCTCAAATTATCCGTTCCGCTGGTACATCTGCTACTTTGCTGGCTCGCGAAGGCACCTACGCTCAAGTGCGTGTGCGTTCTGGCGAAGTCCGCAAGATCCACATTGACTGCCGCGCGACCATTGGTCAAGTAGCAAACGAAGAGCACAGCCTGCGCCAGTTGGGCAAGGCCGGTGTGAAGCGTTGGATGGGTATTCGCCCAACCGTTCGTGGCGTGGTGATGAACCCTGTTGACCACCCGCACGGTGGTGGTGAAGGCAAGACCGGTGAAGGCCGTCATGCAGTCGATCCTTGGGGTAATCTGACCAAGGGCTACCGTACCCGTAACAACAAGCGCACGCAGGTCATGATCGTGTCGCGTCGCAAGAAGTAAGGGGTAGGTAAATGACTCGTTCACTGAAAAAAGGTCCATTCGTCGACCATCACCTGATTGCCAAGACCGAAAAGGCCGTGGCAAACAAGGACAAGAAGCCGATTAAGACTTGGTCCCGTCGCTCCATGATCCTGCCCGAGTTCATCGGCTTGACCATTGCTGTGCATAACGGCAAACAGCACGTGCCTGTCTATATCACCGATCAAATGGTTGGCCACAAGTTGGGTGAGTTCGCGCTCACACGTACTTTCAAGGGTCACCCTGCGGACAAAAAAGTC
>DGQR01000256.1:0-780 GCA_002390825.1 Rhodoferax sp. UBA4409 | reverse complement strand
AAGTCCAGAAGAAATAAGGAGGTGACCATGGAAACTCGTGCAACCCTTCGTGGCGTCCGTTTGTCTGTTGACAAAGGTCGTCTGGTCGCGGACTTGATCCGTGGCAAGAAAGTTGATCAAGCTCTGAACATCTTGCAATTCACACAGAAAAAAGCTGCTGTGATCATCAAGAAGGTTTTGGAGTCCGCAATTGCCAACGCCGAACACAATGACGGCGCTGACATCGACGAATTGAAGGTTAAAACCATCTACGTCGAGCAAGGTGCTTCGCTGCGTCGCTTCACCGCGCGCGCCAAGGGCCGTGGCAATCAAATCCGCAAACCCACGTGCCACGTGTACGTGACGGTTGGAAACTGAAAGAGGCCAGGAAGATATGGGACAAAAAATCCACCCAACCGGCTTTCGTTTGGCGATCAGCCGTAACTGGTCTTCTCGCTGGTACGCAAGCAACCGTGATTTCGCCGGCATGTTGTCGGAAGACATCAAGGTTCGCGAGTACCTGAAGGCCAAGCTGAAAAACGCTTCGGTTTCGCGCATTCTGATTGAGCGTCCTGCCAAGAACGCACGTATCACCATTTTCTCGGCTCGTCCGGGCGTGGTGATCGGCAAGAAGGGCGAAGACATCGAAAACTTGAAGCGCGACCTGGGCAAGCAATTGGGCGTGCCAGTGGCAGTGAACATCGAAGAAGTGCGCAAGCCCGAAATCGATGCGAAGCTGATCGCTGACAGCATCACCCAGCAGCTCGAGAAGCGCATCATGTTCCGCCGCGCGATGAAGCG
>DGQR01000212.1 GCA_002390825.1 Rhodoferax sp. UBA4409 | reverse complement strand
CCAGATGCGGGTGCCGATCGGGGTGTTCGGCATGATTTTCGAGAGCCGCCCGAATGTGACCATTGAGGCTGCCAGTCTCTCCATCAAGAGCGGCAACGCCTGCATCTTGCGAGGCGGCTCGGAGGCGATTGACTCCAACAAAGCGCTGGCCAAGCTGGTGCAACAGGCCCTGACTGAAGCCGGCTTGCCTGCCAATGCCGTGCAACTGGTGCAAACCACCGACCGTGAGGCAGTGGGCCAGTTGATCGCGATGCCGCAGTTTGTAGATGTGATCATCCCCCGCGGTGGCAAGGGGCTGATTGAGCGCATCAGCCGCGATGCCAAGGTGCCTGTCATCAAGCACTTGGACGGTAATTGCCACACCTATGTGGACGACCCTTGCGATATCGCCATGGCGGTCAAGGTGGCCGACAACGCCAAAACCAACAAATACAGCCCCTGCAATGCGACCGAAGGCCTCCTGGTGGCGCGCGGTGTAGCCGCCCAGTTTTTGCCGCTGATCGGCAAAATCTATGCGGACAAGGGTGTCGAGATGCGTTGCGATGCCGAAGGGCGAGCCATTCTCGAAGGTGTAGCCGGTGCCAAGGTCACAGACGCTACCGAGCAAGACTGGTATGAAGAGTACTTGGCCCCCATCGTCAGCGTGAAGTTGGTGGACGGCGTGGACGAAGCGATTGCCCATATCAACCGGTACAGCAGCCACCACACCGACGCCATCCTGACCACCAACCACGTGCACGCCCAACGGTTCTTGCGCGAAGTGGACTCAGCGAGCGTGATGGTGAACGCCAGCACCCGGTTTGCCGATGGCTTTGAATACGGCCTGGGGGCAGAGATCGGTATCAGTACCGACAAATTCCACGCCCGGGGCCCGGTGGGCATCGAGGGCCTGACCTCGCTGAAATACGTGGTGTTGGGCGAGGGCGAAGTGCGCGCCTGAGCCTATGCGACGCTGATCTTCCGTCGCGCTGTGTGCGAATGATGACTAAACTGAAACTTCCTAGCCTAACCAGTCATGTTGTAAACTGACTGGTCACGATCATTCAAAGAAAGCCACTTCATGGTTCCCCATCTCATTACCGCGTTGACCGGTCCTATCAATGAACTCGAGCAGCGGATCTTGGACTCCATGCCTGCGATCGAGCGTTGGTTCCGCTTGGAGTGGATGGAGCACACGCCCCCGTTCTATACCGCCGTCGATGTGCGCAATGCGGGTTTCAAGCTCGCGCCGGTGGACACGGACTTCTTCCCCGGCGGCTGGAACAACCTGACCCCTGCCATGCTGCCCTTGGCCGTGCAGGCGGCTCAAGCGGCGATTGAAAAAATCTGCCCTGAAGCGCGCAACCTGTTGATCATTCCTGACAACAACCTGCGCAGCACCTACTACCTGATGAATCTGGCCCAGTTGGGGCGCATTTTCAACATGGCTGGCTTGAATGTGCGGATCGGTTCGATCAGCGCAGACATCAAGAAAAGCACCAAAATTGATTTGCCCGACGGCGATTCGATCACCCTGGACCCGGTAGTGCGCACCAAAGGTCGTTTGGGAGTCAAAGATTTCGACCCGTGCACTATTCTGCTGAACAACGATTTGCGCGCCGGCGTGCCAGGCATTCTCGAAGACTTGCATGAGCAGTACCTGTTGCCGCCCCTGCACGCCAGTTGGTCGACCCGCCGCAAGAGCACCCATTTCCGTTGCTACGAAGAGGTGGCCAAGCGCTTCGGCAAGTTGATCGGTGTGGACCATTGGCTGATGACGCCAATGTTCGAACCCTACGGCGTGGTGGATCTGCAGAGCGCCGAGGGGATTGCCGCTTTGGTGAGCCGCATCGAGGGCATGCTGACCAAGGTTAAGAAGAAATACAAGGAATACGGCATCAAGGAAAAGCCCTTCCTCGTGATCAAGGCGGACAACCGGACCAGCGGCAACACGATTCTTTCGGTGCGCGACACCAAAGATTTAGAGGCCAAACTCCGCAAAATGGGCGCCGGTTTGGAAGCCGGGCCCGATCCTCTGGAGCTGATTCTGCAAGAAGGGGTGCTCACCAATGAGCGCGTCAACGATGCAGTGGCCGAGCCGGTGGTCTACCTGATGGACCGTTACGTGGTGGGTGGCTTTTACCGGATGCATGCCGAACGTGGGGTCGACGAGAACCTCAGTGCCCCTGGCTCCAGCTACGTGCCATTGGCTTTCGCCGAGAGTACGCACTTACCTCAGCCCGGTGTGCGCCCCGGTGCCAGTGCACCCAACCGCTTCTACATGTACGGTGTGATCGGCCGCCTGGCCATGCTGGCAGCCAGCTACGAGCTGGAAGCGACAGACCCCGACGCAGAGCGCTACGACTGAGCGCCGTCAAGCCCTCTCGGGCCCAAGATGCTCCAAGTTGCTGCAGTGCAACACGGAGCGAAAAAGCCCGAGAAACGCGTGTTTGGTACTTGCCGGCCGGTTTACAAAGCGCAAAATAGCGGTCCCTCAAGGAACGGAACCCGGCGCTTCATGCAGGCTGGGGGTTTTTGTGTCAGCATCCAAATCGTCTCTCGCGGCACTC
The DNA here is from genome assembly GCA_002390825.1 of Rhodoferax sp. UBA4409. Taxonomy (GTDB): domain Bacteria; phylum Pseudomonadota; class Gammaproteobacteria; order Burkholderiales; family Burkholderiaceae_C; genus Allorhodoferax. The sequence continues at coordinate 4,957 of DGQR01000212.1, read as the reverse complement.
ACGCTCGGTGCCATCGGCGTTGTATACGGCGACATCGGCACCAGTGTGCTGTACGCGCTCAAAGAGGTCTTCGGCTCAGGCCATGTCCCCTTCACGGAAGAGAATATCTACGGAATTCTTTCCATCTTCTTCTGGACCCTGACGGTCATCGTCTCCATCAAGTACGTGGTGCTCGTCCTGCGGGCCGACAACCATGGCGAGGGGGGGCTGGTGGCCATGTTGGCTTTGGCGTCGCAGTCGGTCAAAGACAAGCCACAGCTGCGCCGGGTATTGCTGCTGCTGGGCATCTTTGGAACCTGCTTGTTCTATGGTGACGGGGTGATCACCCCGGCCATTTCAGTGCTGTCTGCCGTGGAGGGTCTGGAGGTGATATCTCCGGGCTTCAAGCGCTTTGTGATTCCGCTCACGCTGGTGATTTTGTTTTGCCTGTTTGCCGTGCAAAAGCGTGGCACCGCCGGCATTGGCAAGTTCTTCGGCCCGATCACCGTGGTCTGGTTTGTCACCATCGCTGTTCTGGGCGTGAGCCACATCATTGACCAGCCGCGGATTTTGTGGGCGATCAGCCCGCATTACGCCCTGGGCTTTATGTGGAACAACCCCGGCACCACCTTCATTATTCTGGGGGCAGTGGTCTTGTGCGTGACCGGCGGAGAGGCCTTGTATGCCGACATGGGCCATTTCGGGAAAAAACCGATCCGCCTCGCCTGGTTTTCTATCGTGATGCCAGCGCTGACCCTGAATTACTTTGGTCAAGGCGCCTTGTTGCTGGACTACCCGGAAGCCGTCAAAAACCCGTTTTACCTGATGGCGCCTGATTGGGCCTTGCTGCCCCTGGTCGGCCTTGCCACCATGGCCACCGTGATTGCGTCGCAGGCCTTGATCTCGGGCGCGTTTTCGGTGACCAAACAGGTCATCCAATTGGGTTACCTGCCCCGTTTGCGGATTGACCACACCAGCGTCAAAGACACCGGCCAAATTTACATGCCGTTTGTGAATTGGGGCTTGTTCGTGGCGATTGTGCTGGCCGTAGTGATGTTCAAGTCCTCCAGCAATCTGGCGGCGGCCTACGGCATTGCGGTCTGTACCGATATGCTGATCACGACCATCCTGACTTTCTATGTCATCCGCTACAACTGGAAGTACCCGCTGTGGCTGTGCATCGGCGCCACCGGCTTTTTCTTTGTGGTGGACTTCGCCTTCTGGACGTCCAATCTGCTCAAGTTCTTTGAAGGCGGCTGGTTCCCGCTGGCGATCGGCGGCGCGATCTTTACGCTAATGGTGACTTGGAAAGACGGCCGCAGACTCCTCAACGAAAAACTGCGTGCCGATTCGCTGGATCTCTCGAGTTTTCTGGAAGCGGTCTTTGTCAGCCCACCCGCACGGGTCGAGGGCACAGCCGTGTTTTTGACCGCAGACAAAGGCAGTGTGCCGAACGCCCTGCTGCACAACCTCAAACACAACAAGGTATTGCATGCCAATAACTTGTTTGTGACGGTCAAGAGCCACGAGGTGCCGTGGATCGGCTTGGACAAGCGCTTGCAGATCGAGTCGCTTGGCCATGATTGCTGGCAAGTCATCATCAACTACGGCTTCAAAAACGACCCCGATGTGCCTAAGGCCCTGGAGCAGATGCGGGGCCGCGGCTGCGCCTTGGACGCCATGACCACCAGCTACTTCCTGTCGCGCGATACGGTGGTGCCTACCTTGGGTCAGGGCATGGCGCCGTGGCGTGAAAAGTTGTTTGCGCAGATGCACCACAACGCGAGTGGCGCTGCCGACTTCTTGAATTTGCCCAACAACTCGGTTGTAGAACTGGGTTCCAAAATCGAAATCTAAGCGATGGAGCCCCGCCGCTCCGCTGTTGCTTAGGTCGTTGACAATCTGCCTATGCATTTTTTCAAAGACCTGAGTCTCTCGGCCTTCACGGCCGGTTTTGTGGCGGTATTGGTGGGCTTTACGAGTTCGGTGGCGATCGTGTTCCAGGCGGCGCTGGCGCTGGGCGCCACACCGGACATGGTGGCATCCTGGATGTGGGCCTTGGGCATCGGCATGGGGTTGTGCACCTTGTTGCCCTCCCTCTGGCTCAAGAAGCCGGTGATGGTGGCCTGGAGCACTCCGGGTGCCGCGGTGCTGGCGACCGCTGCGACCGCCGGCGGATTCACCATGGCGGACGGCGTAGGCGCTTTCATCCTGTGTGCCGTCTTGATCACGGTGGCAGGTGCTACAGGCTGGTTTGAGCGGGTGATGAACAAGATCCCTTTGTCGCTGGCTTCTGCATTGCTGGCCGGGGTGTTGGCCCGGTTCGGTTTGCAGGGTTTTGCCGCGGCGCAAACTGCCCTGCCTCTGGTGGGCTTGATGCTGGTGACTTACTTGGCGGGCAAGCGCTGGGCTCCACGCTATGCCGTTCCGCTCACGCTGTTGATTGCTATTGTTTTTGTAGCTGCTCGCGCTGAATTCATAAGCGCAGACATTCATTTTGGCTTCACTGTGCCGGTGTTTGTGGCGCCGGCGTTTTCGCTCGCGGCCTTCATCAGCATGTCGCTGCCGCTTTTCGTGGTGACCATGGCGTCGCAAAATCTGCCGGGGGTGGCGGCGATTCAGGCGGCGGGCTTTGCAGACCGCCGAGCACAAGGGGGCGATGCCGGTATCCCTGTGTCCAAGGTCATTGCCCTCACGGGTGTGATGACGCTGGTGCTGGCTCCGTTTGGTGCATTCGCACTGAATCTCAGCGCCATTACGGCTGCCATTTGCATGGGGCCGGAGGCACATGCCCGACCCGAGCGGCGCTACACCGCTGCCGCGTCTTGCGGGGCCATTTATCTGGTGATCGGCCTATTTGGTGCCGCCATTACCGGCGTGCTCACGGCCTTTCCTAAAGAGCTGGTGGCGGCCATTGCCGGGTTGGCGCTGCTGGGCACTATCGGTGGCGCCTTGCACACGGCGGTGCAAGACGAGCGTAATCGCGAGGCGGCCCTGATTACTTTTCTGGTCACCCTGAGCGGGGTGGTAATAGCCGGCATCGGCTCCGCCTTTTGGGGTGTGGTAGCCGGCGTGTTGGCGCTTTTGGTGCAACATAGCGGTCGTGTGCCCCCAAGCAAGGCTTGACGGGCTCCGTTGCCTCCTTGGGGCAGCCCCCTTATTTTTTGCAAAGAGACAGCATGCACATTCTTTTCGTGGCCGATCCGCTGGAATCCTTCAAGATTTACAAAGACACCACCTTCTCCATGATGCGCGAGGCCCAGAAGCGCGGCCACCGCATCAGCGCTTGCGAGCCCAAAGACATCATGTGGCAGCGCGGCGGCGTGGTCACCGCCTATGTGCGGGATATCACCCTGACCGGCGAGCCCGATGTCTGGTTCACCGCAGCCCAGAGCAAGCCGGACGAACGCCCACAGGCCATCAAAGATTTCGACTGCGTGGTGATGCGCAAGGACCCGCCGTTTGATAGCGAGTTTTTTTATGCCACCCACCTCTTGGAGCAAGCTGAGCGTGAGGGTGCCAAGGTGTTCAACAAGCCGCGCGCCTTGCGGGATCACCCCGAAAAGCTGGCGATTCTGGAGTTCCCCCAGTTCATCGGCCCGACGCTGGTGACCCGGGATGCTGAGGACGTGCGCCGCTTCCATGCGGAGCATCGCGACATCATTTTGAAACCGCTCGACGGCATGGGCGGCATGGGGATCTTCCGCGTCAAAGACGATGGCTTGAACCTCGGCGGCATCATCGAGACCCTCAACAAAGACGGTGCCCAGACCCTGATGGTGCAGAAGTTTTTGCCCGCCATCAGTGAAGGTGACAAGCGGGTGCTGGTCATCGGCGGCAAGCCGGTACCGTTTTGCCTTGCGCGCATTCCCCAAGGGGGTGAGGTGCGTGGCAATCTGGCTGCAGGGGGCAAAGGGGTGGCCCAGCCGCTCTCGGACAGCGACCGTGCGGTGGCAGAAGCCTTGGGGCCCATCTTGGCCGCACGTGGCTTGCTTTTGGTGGGCTTGGACATCATTGGCGACAGCCTGACCGAAATCAACGTCACCAGCCCGACCTGCTTCCAGGAGATCACCGACCAAACAGGCTTCAATGTGCCGGTGATGTTTATCGATGCGCTGGAAGCGGCAGTGGCGGCTCACCCCGGCGTTTGAGCCTGTTCCTTTTTTTGAAAGGTCTGTATGTCTGAATCTACTGCGGTGGTGATGCCGGTGCCTGCTACCAACCCGGCGCCTTTGTCGCCTTTTCATCTGGCTTTTCCGGTGCACGATCTGGCGGCCGCCCGCCGGTTTTATGGCGAGACATTGGGCTGCCCCGAGGGCCGCAGTTCCCCGGATTGGATCGACTTCAATTTCTATGGGCATCAGATCGTGGCCCACCTTGCACCTAGCGAATGCGGCAGTGCGGCCCGCAGCGCGGTCGATGGCCACGGCGTGCCGGTGCGCCATTTCGGTATTGTGTTGCCCATGGCGGATTGGGAGGCCATGGCATCCCGCCTGCAAGCGCAAGGCACCGAGTTCGTGATCGAGCCCTATATCCGATTCAAAGGCGAGCCGGGTGAACAGGCAACGATGTTCTTCTTGGACCCCTCGGGCAACGCGATTGAGGTGAAAGCGTTTTCGGACATCGGCCGTTTGTTTGCCAAATAAGTCCGCATCGGGGGCTGACATAGTTCACAGATAGCTGGTTTCGCTGCAAAAGCGGCCAATCAGCCCCTAGCGGCAGGCGCGAGCTAGTCACACAATGGCTGCTGTAGCGCGCTGGCCAACCGGGTGCAGCGGCTCGCAATTCTTTGGAGACCGCCCCATGACATCGCGTACTCTCGCTTCTATCCTGACTGCCGCAAGCCTCTTGCTCGCCGGCGCTGCCCAAGCCCAGGTGCTCGGCACCATTACGGCGTCTTCCACCAACGTCAAAGTGGGCGAGCCCGTCACCATTACGGCCAACATTGATGTGATCAATGCCAATTACTGCGGATTCG
>DGQR01000224.1:4231-4539 GCA_002390825.1 Rhodoferax sp. UBA4409 | reverse complement strand
GCAAGAAAAAGGCCCTGCTCGCCCACATCATCAACGAGCAAAACTGGAGCCAGGTGCTGGTGTTCACCCGCACCAAGTTCGGAGCCAACAACGTGGCTGAGTTTCTGGAGAAGAACGGCATCACAGCCATGGCTCTGCACGGCAACAAGAGCCAGGCAGCTCGCACGCAAGCCCTGTCAGGCTTCAAGAGCGGCGATGTACGCGCTCTGGTAGCCACCGACATTGCTGCCCGCGGTATCGACATTGACGACCTGCCGCACGTGGTGAACTACGAAATCCCGAACGTGAGCGAAGACTATGTGCACCGC
>DGQR01000224.1:0-4052 GCA_002390825.1 Rhodoferax sp. UBA4409 | reverse complement strand
CCGCACGGGCCGCGCAGGTGCCGATGGCGCCGCAGTGAACCTGGTGTGCCTGGACGAAGAAGGCTTCATGCAGGACATCGAGCGCTTCACCAAGCAGAAGATTGAAGTCAAGGTCATCGAAGGCTTCGGCCCCGAGCCAGGCGAGAAGGGCGAGCCGATTGCCATGGGTCGCCAGACCATCTGGGGCGGCGCAGGCAAGCCTCCAAGCCGTGACGTCATGCAGGCAGCCGCCAAGGCCGCCCGCACCGAAATGTTGCAACGCGTGCGTGACAACAAAGCCGCACAAGGCGGCGGTCGTGCAGCCAGCGGCCCAGGCGCCGGTGGCAATGGCGGCGGCCGTGGTGGCCAAGCCCCACGCGGTAACGGTGGCGGCAATGGCGGCGGTGGCCGTGGCCCCGATCGTGGTGGCGACCTCCAGCAACCACGCGCGCAGGGTCCCCGCCCCGCGCAAAACCGCGGCCCGCGCCGTGATGGCGGCAGTGCCGAGTTCCAGCCGCCCGCAGGCTTCACCCACGAAGGTCGCGCACCGCGCCCTTCTACGGCCCAACCTGACCCCATGCGCACCAGCGTCGATATGATGGCTGGCCGTGGCGCCCGCCGCGGTGGTGGCGGTGGCTTTGGCGGCGGTGGTCGCAGTGGAGGTGGAAATGGCGGCGGATACGGTGGTGGTGGGGGCGGCTTCGGCGGCGGTGGTCGCACGGGTGGCGGTGGTCGCGGGGGCAACGGGCCTCGTGGGCCGCGCGGTCCTGGCGGCTCTTCTAGCCGATAAACACACCAGCGCGGTACACAGTCTGGGGCGGCGCACGCTGCCCTTGACCCACCCGAAGCTGACCCAACACATCGTCGACTTTGCGGCGCTCCCTGAGCTGCCGCAGATCGACGATGTTTTTGTTTGTCTGGGCACCACTATCAAGGTGGCCGGCAGCCAAGCCGCGTTCCGCGCGGTGGACTATGACGCTGTGTTGGCTGTAGCCCAGGCGGGATGTGCGCGGGGTGCTACGAAATTAGGAGTAGTCAGCGCCATGGGGGCGGATGCCAAATCCGGCGTGTTTTACAACCGCGTCAAAGGCGAAGTGGAAGATGCGATTACCCAGCTGGGCTACACCAGTGTCAGCATCGTTCGCCCTTCCCTCTTGGTGGGCGACCGCGGCCCACTGAACCAACCCGAGCGACCCGGCGAGCGTATCGGCCTGATGGTCAGCAAACTGCTCAAGCCACTCATTCCTGCGAATTACCTGCCCGTGCAAGCTGAGGACGTGGCCGCTGGCTTGATTCAAGCTGTCAAAGCGGGCAAGCCCGGCGTGCAGCGCATCTTGTCGGGTGCGTTGCAAGGCGCAGCGGCGCGCGCTGCTGCGGTTTAGCCTCGCACAAACAGGGTGACCAAGGGCTGGTCACCCACCTGGCGGCTCCAGTGGCCGTGGATGGCGGGGTCAAACGTGGCGCCCTCGGGCAGCAAATCTGCCGAGTAAAAGTGCTGGCCGGGCCCGAACACGCGCGAGCTGCCGTGCACGCCGATCTCCATCTGCCCTTGCAAGATAAAGCACCACTGCGTGTGCCCCGAGCAATGGAACTGGCTGCGAAAGCCCACCGGGCTGGTGCGCAACTGGTAACCGCCCGACGCAAACACCGCCGAGAGCATGGACTGCGGATTGCCCTCGTTCAAAGGAATCGTTTCCTCACGGAACTTGGCAAAACCGTCGGTGTCGGTATACAAAATGACTTGTGTGAAGCTGCTCATGGTGGCCCTTTGAAAGTTGGCCGGATTATTCACCATGCACAGACAGGACAAAGACCCTCGTGCACAATTTGCCGCATGCAATTCCTCCACACCATGCTGCGCGTTGGCAACCTTCAACGCTCCATCGATTTCTACACCCACGTGCTGGGCATGCGAGTGCTGCGCACCTCAGAAAACCCTGAGTACAAATACAGCCTCGCCTTCCTCGGCTTTGAAGGTGGCAACCCCGCGCAAGCCGAGATCGAGCTCACCTACAACTGGGGCGTGGAAAGCTACGAGCTGGGCACCGCCTACGGCCACATCGCTTTGGGCGTGCCGGATGCCTACGCCGCAGTGGAGAAGATTAGGGCCGCAGGCGGCAACGTGACCCGCGAGGCTGGCCCGGTCAAAGGCGGCAGCACCGTCATCGCATTTGTGACCGATCCGGACGGCTACAAGATTGAGTTGATCCAGAAGGCACCGCAAGAAGCGGGTGTTGGTCTGCGTTAACGCAGTACCTCGGCAGGCAATCGCTCCAGATTCTGCTGGTTGGCCGCTGCCACAAAGGTAGCGAGGGCTCGGTAATGCTCTGCTGTGTCAAAGGTCTGCTGCCAGCACACTTCGGTACCTTCGCCTGAGGGCTTGAGTTCCAGAGTCAGTGTGAAATGGTGGCCATTGAGGTGCTCCATTTCCCAAAGCGCATCCGGGACGATCCGGGTGAACCGGCTCTCATTCGGATAGTCCGTCCCATCCGGAGCATGCATGGTCAACACCCAGCTGCCACCATTCTGGAAATCAAACGTGTGCATGGTGCTGCTGAAACCATCTGGCCCCCACCAACGGGCTACCCGTTCAGGGTCGCTCAGGGCGGCGAATACCTTTGAGGGGGATGCAGCGATGAAATGGCTGCGGGTGTCAGAACGGTGATCTATGGCTTCCATATCATGGTCCTGTCGCGTAGAAACCAATTGTTTAGGCTGTCGACATTTGCGCCAGCCTAGCTGCCAGGGAAAGTAGTCACGGCAGATACGCTACACATTTCATAGCTGCCCGCGCAGTGATAATGGGCGCCAGCGCGCCCTTTCTCATCTATCTTTCAGGGGAAGTTACACCTTCTGTTGGCACCGCGACTGGAGCGGCCGTAACCATGCCCGCGATGGTCTGCGCAATCCCGGTAAGCGATGGATTGTTCAAACCTGCGTCTTTCATGATGGCATCCACAATAGGTTTGGCTACCTGATAGTTCAGCGCTGAATTCACCACTTGTTCAGGCAGGGTACCGCCTCCGGATCCACCGGACTCGCCACCTCCGGTGTTGCCCCCCATGGGCATGCCATTCACCTGAAACAACCGGATGGAATCAATCTTTTCCAACGGCTTCGATGCGCTGTCGATGATTTGCGGCAAGGCCTGGATGAGTTGCATGCGCACGGCCAAATCAATTTGCGCGGCGCCCAAACGGTTCTTCGCCTCGTTAATGGCTGCGATACCTTCTGCCTCCGCCAATGAGGCAGCTCTCTGCGCATCAGCTTCCACTTTGATGGCTGCGGCCCGGTTTTCGGCGGCTTCCCGCTCGGCCTGTGCCGCCACCTTCACGCCAATCGCCTGCTGTTCAGCAACCTTAGTCGCGTCAATCAGCTGGATGGATTTGTTCCGCTCCGCGATGGCAATTTCACGGGCAGTGTTCACGAGCTCTTCTGACTTGACCGCTTCGGACAGAGCCGTGTTAGCCGTAGCGTCCGCTTCGGATTGCTCTTGCGATTTGCGTGCAATGGCAATGGCTGCATCCTGGTTGGCCAGCTCCACCGCTTGGCGTTGCTCGGCTTGTTTGATCTTGGTTTCGCGCTCGGACTCGATCTGCTTCTTTTGAATCACCAGATTCTTGTCAATCTCGGCGCTGTTCACAGTTCGGTCCGCTTCGATTCGCTTTTCCTTGACCAGACGTTCGGCGTTGATGCGCACTTCTTCCGCTTCGCGGTGGCGTTCAGCCTCAATCTTGGCGATTTCTGCAACCTGCACCGCCTTGGCATTAGAAATCTGCTGCTGTTGGGTCAGCACTGCGAATTCCTGCTGCTTGGTGATGTCCAGCTTTTGGCGTTCCGCTTCCAGGTTCTTGGTCCGCACCTGAACCTCTGTATCCTGCTCGATATCGTTGCGCTGCTTGCGGCGGGCCTCTGTTTCTTCAGTCAAGCGAGTCAAACCTTCGGCATCAAACGCATTGTTGGGATTGAAGAAATTCTTGGCAGTTTGGTCCATATTGGTCAACGAGACGGACTCCAATTCAAGACCGTTTTTTTCCAGGTCTTCGGCAACTGCGTTTTGAACGGCTTGTACG
>DGQR01000171.1 GCA_002390825.1 Rhodoferax sp. UBA4409 | reverse complement strand
TGGCCAACCCTGTGAACACAACAAGAACAGCATGACTTTTTTTGACCAACCCTTGGCGCCACAAAACAGTCATCATTACCATGGCAAAAACGGTAAATAACCCCATTGCGCCACTGGCACCGCCGCCATCAGGGTCACCGCCAAATACGCCAACGACTGCATCCCATTCAGCACCCATTTTTGTTGCTGCACGTCGGGGCGATATCACAAAGCGTTGATACAAAACAAGCGGGAACTGCAATACGACGAGCCACGGAGACAATCGCCACAAAGTCTTCAGTTGTTTTTCATTGATCAAGCCAACGCCGACTACAAAGAATGTGCCCCACAGGAAAAAATATTCTTTGCTCGTAATGATAATTTGCATTACGCTGTTTTGGTTAATCAGCGTGGAAGCGATTGCCGTTAAAAAATAGGTGCCAATTAATATACGCAGTGCGGGACTGATCTGCGGATCGAAGGAGGCTTGCCAAGGATTTTCACGATTTCTGCGCATTAAGTCTGCTGGTAATCTGACCAATAGAATCAATCCGAAAAGAAACGGGATCCATAGCGCTTTTTCAATTCGGGCAAAGTAAATAAGTTGCCCCATTAACAAGTAGGCACTTAACACCGTCAGGACGAGAAGATAACGCAGAGGAAGGAAAAAACATACTAACCCACCAAAAACCCCAATTACGACAATCGCTGCACTTAAGCCGAATTGTGCAATTGCCGCACCACTAATTATTGAAATAAGAATAACTGCCAGCGAAATTAATATTGCCATCAGAGAACGCTTCAGCGCTAAATTTCTGCCTTGCGTTGACAAGTGGCTAATGGGCAATATTTTCATGAGTTCTCAGTATTTTTGTAGCGCACGCATGGCTCAGGCGTGACGCTGCTTGAACTCTTCATAAGCGATGCTGACACCGTTTATTAAGGCAATTTTGGCCATCCAACCCGTGCTGTTAAGCAGGCCAACATCCATCAACTTGCGCGGCGTCCCATCCGGCTTGGTGGCATCAAAAACAATCTCGCCTTGGTACAGGTGGTCAATACGGTCGGTGTTAAAGCTCGATGCCCGGCGCTTGATGCCATGCACCTCATAACCTTTTTTGAGCAAAAGCTCTGCCAAATAAGAACCGTCTTGGCCGGTCACGCCAGTAATAAGTGCTACTTTTTTCATAGTATTTACTTACAAAAGACCCGATAAAAATTGTCGTTGCGGGGGTTGTACGGCGTCCAGCAGGTCACTAATGAATTGCGCTTGCAATTCATAGGCCAACGGAGTGTTGCCGGTGATGCTGGAAACCCGAAAAATCAAGCCGTCTGGAATTTGACCATGGAAGCCATAGCGCATTTGCTCCAGCTTGCGTGCAGTGCCACCTTGCACTGTTTTGTTGCCGATAGTCGCCCAATAAGTGAGGGGCTCTTTGCGCTGGCCCAGCTCGGTTTGCAGCCGCCGTACCGGTATGTCGCCATATTTGGTATTCAACACACTATTGGCGCTGCCGCTTAACTTGAAGCCTTGGGCGGGGTAGCACACATCGGGGTAGTGCAGCGCGAGGCCATCGCTTTGGTTTTCACCATAGGCAATCGACAACATGATCATGCCGCCATCGGCATTGATATAGGTGCGGGTCAGAATTTGGGAGTAGAGGCTCTCTAGCAGTGCGGTTTGTTGCGGGTTGACCACTTGCCCCGCAGACTGCTGCAGTTGCCGCCATGGCCCGAAGGCGGCGGGCACGATGGCTTCAAGCTTGGGGTTGCCACGGTTTTGCGCCATCAGTTCAGTGGGTTTGCTGGCGTGCGCAATCCAGGCGGCACACACCATCAGCGCAAGCATCAACAGACTCTTGAATTGGAGTTTCATGCCATACCCTTTGCGGCTACTTTGCGTTGGCTTTTGAACTGCTCAAAGGTAACCAGCAAGCCGTCAAAACCGATGATCAACAACAAGGCACTTAAAAACAAAACCATGCCGGCAAAGCCATGCAAAAAGCCTTGCCCGGCCTCGTCGCCAAAGTGGTAGGTGATCAAGCTGAGTGCCATTACGCGGATTACGTTGGCGGTAAACGAGATTGGCACAATCAATATTGCAAGGCCCACGTTACGAAATAATGAATCGCGGCGCACCAGGTTCAAATACAGCAGGCCCAGGGCCTCTAGGGTCAGCAGGGTGTGCAGGCCAGCGCAGGCGTCTGCCACCAGCAACATGTATTGCCCGATTTGCAAAATCACACCACTCCGTCCAATGGGGTATCCCACCCAAAACAGCACATGCTCCGCCACATAAGACACAGCCATCTTCATGGGCATGGTTACGGTGTCGACCACAGCGCCGGGCAAGGGCACCATAAACAACATAAAAAACAGCGCAAACCACTGCGCCTTGAGCGCCTTGGGGCCAAAGTTGATCAGTGCCAGCGCAATCAGCAGCCAGATGACCGAGCCGATTTCAAAAATCAAAATGTCTTGCGAGCGGCCCAGCGCATAGAGCAGCAGCCCGAACACAAACACCGGCCAACCCCAAGCGCTGGGTTGCTCGCCGCGGCTGGCCTCCAGCATGGTGGGCCAGTTGCGGTAAATGAGCCAACACGAAATGCCCAGCACGATGGGGCCGTGCATTTGCTCGTCTTTCGCCCAGATGCCGGTAAACAAGTCGTACAGGCTGGGCAAGTACAGCACCGCCAGCCCCAGCATGACGGGTAACCAGGCCAGTAGCTGAGCAGGTAGCGCGGGTTTGCCAGTGTGAACGTGGTTCATGGTGGAGCTCATGCGTCGTTGAGCACCGAGCCCACCAGCGCAACACCGCTGTCTTGCAGGCGGCGGGCCAGTTGGGTAGCGCGGGGCACCAGGCTCACATGCTGGCGGGCCACCAGCAGGGCGGCGCCGGCGCGGGCGGCGGTGATTTCAGCGTCGGCAAAGTCGCTTCCGGCGGGGGTGTCGATGATGATCACATCAAACTGCTGGCTGGCTGCGCGCAGCAAGTCCCCAAAGGCGGGCCGGCCCAGCAGCTCTTGCGGGTTGGGTGGGGTGGCGCCTGCGGGCAGCACTGCCAAGCCCGGCAGGCCGGGGATGAGTTGTGCTGATTCTAGGCCCGCGCGGTTGGCTAGGATGGCAGACAACCCAGCGCTCTTGCCCAGCTTGAACAGGGCTTGTTGCCCGCGCTCGGGCTTGGAGCGCATATCCGCATCAATCAACAATGTGCGCTCGCCCTGCTGTGCAAACACAATCGCGAGGTTGGCTGCCACGAAGCTGCGGCCCTCATCATTGCCGGGGCTCACGATGGCCATGACTTTGCGGGCGGGGTCGGTGTTAAACCAGCGCAACATGAGTTGGCTGCGCACGGCGCGCAGGTTTTCGCCCACGCGGCTGAAGGGCTTGTAGGCGGCTACCAGCTCGGGGCTGACGCTTTGGTCTTGGTCGCTGAGGTAAGAGTAGTCAAACTGTTTGCTGAGTGCAAAGTCGATGTCGTCTTTGCTCAGCACCTTCAGGGCGAGGGCTGCCTCGCCGAACTGCACCTGGTCTTTGCGCTGGCGTTCGACAATGCGGGCAGCGTCTTCCACCGTCAGGCGGCCGGTAGCGACCAGAATGTCGCCAATGGTTTTGGTGCTGTTATTCATTAGCGGGCTCCCAGGGCGGTGCGTTTAAACATGCCCGATGCAGAGCTGATAGCGCCCAGCACAGGCAGCTCCAGAGCCTCGACCAGGTCCTCGGTAGAGCGGACACGGCGGTTCATCAACTCCAGCAGTAGGGCCAGGCCAACGCCCAACAGCGTGCCCAAAAACACAGACACCAGCACGTTGAGCAATACACGGGGTTTGGAGGGGGCTGGTGGCGGGCTGGCGGGGTTGAGCACTGCGATGTTGGTTTGGTTGGTTTGGCTCTCGATATTGGTTTGCGATGCACGTTGGCTCACGATCTCAAAAGCGCGCTGGGCGGATTCGATGTCGCGGCGCAGCACATTGAGTTCGTCGCGCTGTTTGTTGAGCTCCAGCACACGTGCTTTTTGGGCGGCCAAGGCGCCTTGCAACTGGGCCTCGCGCTGCTTGCCGACCTGGTAGGTGGTGTCGATAGAGGCGGTGATTTTGCGGGTCTCGGCGTCCAGCTGGGCTTTCAGGGTGGCGAGCTCGGCCTCGCTGCGCTGGATTTGCGGGTGGTTTTTGCCGAGGTTGCCGCTGGTTTCGGTGATTTTGGCCTCCAGGCGGGCAATGTCGGCTTTCAGGCCGTTGATCAGTGGGCTTTGCATGACTTCGGCCACGGTGTCGGCTTTGCTGTTTTGGCGCTTGCTTTGGCTGTCGGTCGTCATGGCTTGCACGCCGGTGAGCTGGCTGCTGGTCTCGTTGAGTTTGGCGGTTTCAAAGTCCATGCGCTCGTCGGCAGAGGTGATGCCGTTGGCCTGTTGGTAGTCAGACAGGGCCTGCTGCGCAGCCTCCAAGCGGCCGCGGGCGGTTTTGGTTTGCTCTTCAAAAAACGCAGCAAACTGGCGAGCCGGGGCGACGCGCAAGTCCAGGTTCACATCCATGTACGCCTGGGCGAATGCGTTGGCAATGGCTGCTGCAAACTGAGGGTCTGCGCCGGTGTAGTTGATGTTGATGACGTTGCTCTCGCGGCTGGGCTTGACGTCCAGGTTGCGTTGAAAGGCAGCAGCCAGCCAGTCGCGCAGCAGGCCTTTGCCTTGGGTGGCTTCTTGCCACTGGGCTTGCACCGCAGGGTTGCTTTCCATGCGCAGGTTTTTCACCACGGCTTGGGCAACACGGTCGCTGTTGATGATGTCCACCTGCGTGGCCATGTATCCGGGCGCCATCATGCCTTGCAGCATGAGGCCGCTAACCGGGTCGGGAGAGCGCACGTCGAGCACCACAGCGGCGCTGGCGGTGTATTGCTTGGGCAGGTACAGGCTCACGGCCACAGTGGTAGCCACTGTGAGCGCAAAGGCGAGCAGGGCGATCATCCAGCGGGCCCGCAGGATGAGCAGAAATTGTTGGAGTGTCATGGTCTGTGGGGCCCGGTTTAGAAGATGCTTTCTTTGACGTAGAGCACGTCATTCGCTTGCACAGCGTCGGTTAGCTGGGGCTCGATTTGTTGCACGCTGCCATTGGGCAGTTTGCGGTGAAGGCGAAGGCGCTTTTCAGAGCCACGGGCGTTGGGGCCGCCGCCTTGGGCCAGAGCTTGCATGATGGTCATATCGCGCTCAATGCGGAACGAGCCGGGGCGCTGCACTTCGCCATAGATAAAGAACACCGGTGCGCGGTGCACATAAATGGTGTCGCCGCCCTGGAGCAGCAGGTTGTCTTGGGTTTTGTTGCCCAAGAAGATGTTGGGGATATCAATCTCTTTGCGGAAGGGCTTGCCATCGCGCACACCGCTCACCACCACCACATCGTCGCCACCGGCGGTAGCGCCACCGGCGTTGGCCAGCATGTCGCTCAGGCGGGTGTTAACGGTTTCCAGCGGAAAGCGGCCGGGCCGTGCCACTTGGCCCAGCACAGACACCTGGTTGCCACGGATTTGTATGAGTGCAATGTTGACTTGCGGCTTTTGAATAAAGCCGCCGTTTTGCAGGGCGTCGGCAATTTTCTTTTCAGCCGCGGCGACCGACAGGCCACCCAATGGCACAGCGCCGATCAGTGGATAGGTGATAACGCCGCTCTCGGATACTCGGGTCTCAATCGTCAGATCGGGGTTTTGGAACACTTGCACCCGGATGGTGTCGCCCGCGCCCAGGGGGTAGTCGGCTTTGCCGTCTTGCGCGTGGGCCGTGAGAGCACCCAAGGCCAGCAGGCCGGCGGTCAGGAGTTGTAAAAGCTTGTTCATGGTGGGGGAAACCTCGGGTGGCAGAGTTACAGGGCCGTGGGGCTTACTTCAGGCCGGAGATACCCTTGTCGATGACGGCTTTAGCCTTGTCATCCACAGCGGGGGCCAGCACGGGCTCTGCGGGCAAGACAGGGGCAGCAGCAGCGGCGGGCGCAGGGGCAGCTGCGGGCGCTGCAGCTTTGTCAAACTCACCCATGTAGCTGATTTTGGTGTTGCTGCGCAGTTGCTTGAGGTTGGCGGCCACAGCCTCGCCAGCGCGCTGGTTGGTCAAAAACTGCTCAATACGGGGGAGTGCAGCGGCTTCGGGCACTGCAGACTGCTGGGACGAAACCACCCGCACCATGGTGATGGCCTGGGGTGCCTCGATCACGGTGGCTTGGCCGTCTTTGAGGGCGTGGATTTTGGGCAGCACATCCAACGGAATTTGCTCAGCCGCGCGGGTGGCGCCGCCGCCATTGAACTGGATGTTTTTTGCCTTCAGGGCTGCGGCCATTTCTTCGGCGCTTTTACCGGCGGCTACCAGCTCCTTGAGGGTGGCGGCTACGCCCGGCGCGTTGGGCGCCACGATTTCTTGCACATTGAAAATGCGGCGCTCGCTGAACAGCTGCGGGTTGCTGGTGTAGTAGTTTTTGATGTCTTCGGGGCTGGGCTTGGCCACGCCGGCACTGATTTGCTGGATGTAGGCACGGGCCAGGATGTCGCGGCGGGCGGCCTCGATCTGGGACACCACGTCGGGTGAGCGGTTGAGTTTGTTCTCGGTGGCTTGGTCGACAGCGAGTTGTTGGTCGATCAGCTTCTCGAGCACTTCGCGGCTCATGGCTTGTACTTGCTCGGAATTGGCACCGCTGGTGTTGGTGCGGCTCAGAACCTGGTTGATCTGGTGCACCGAGATTTCTTCGCTGCCCACTTTGGCGGCTACCTGGGTGGCGACTTTGGTGTCTTTTTTGTCGCCGCAGGCGACCAGGGTCAGGGCGATGGCGGCTGCCAACACGGTGGCGGTAAAGCGTGTGGTGTTCATGGTGCGGTCCGGTTAGTAGGTGAGTTGTGCGGTAAAAAACAGCATGGTGCTGTCGTAATCGAAGTTGGCTTGGTTCACGCCACGGCTGCTTTGTTGCAGGGATGCGCTCAGGGCCAGTTGTTCGTGGGCCTGCCAGTTCACCGACAAGGTGGTGTCACGGGTGATGTCTTGGCGGTTGCTGCTGGCAGTGGTGCTGGGGCTGCCCAAGTAGCTGCGCTGTGCCCAGTCGTTTTTCAGGCGCAAGCCGACTTTGGGGCTGATTTGCCAGCCGGCAGATACGCTGATTTTGTCGGTGCCGCTGTAGTTGCTGTTACTGGTGGCATAGGCGTCAAGCGTGTGGCTGATGCTGGTGCTGAGGCTGGTTTTGCCGGTCAGGGCCCAGTCGACACCGGCGCCGAAGTTAAAGCCGTTGTAGTCGCGCTGGCCGTAACGGGGGTGGGTGCGGTTGATGTGGGTCAGGTTGGCGTTGACCGTGCTGCCGGTGCCCATGAGCCAGCGCAGGCGCAGGTCGTTGTCGAGCTGGGTGTATTGGTCGTCAAACGCGTCAGCGTTGGGCACCGTCCGATTGAGGTAGCTGCCCTTGTTGGTGCGCATCAGGTAGCTCAAAGAGCTGCCGGTGGCAAACTGGTAGCGCACACCGCCGTCTACTGCGTTGGTAGTGAAGTCGCTGCCAGTCACGAGCGCGGCTTGGTTCTCTTGGCGGGTGGTGCTGGCACCCGCAATCAGGCGCCATGGACCGTCGAGCGCGTAGCTGGCGTCAAAGCGGGTGGTGGTGTCCAGCCGCAGGTTGCGTTGTTTGACGTTGGTGGAGTCCGTAAAACTATTGAGCGTTTCTTTACGGTCGGTGCTGAGTTTGCCGGTGAACTTCGGGGTAACGGCCCATTCCCAAGCGGCGTTGTAGTTGTTGGCCGTAAAGCTGAGGTAGCTGAAGTTTTGGTAGCTGTAGTCCACCAGGTTCAGATTGAGGGCCAGCGTTTGCAGGCTCTGGCGGGTGTTGAACCCCAGCCCGACGGTGGTGACGCCGATGGTTTCAGCAGCGCTGCTTTTGCCGATGGTGTTTTGCAGGTTGGTGCTAGACGGCAGGCGAAAGAGGTTGCTGTCGGTTTGCACCGAGTAGCCCGCGCTCAGGGTCAGCGGGTCTTGCTGGGAGAAAACCGGGGCCGTGCCTAGCAGTGCCAGGCCGGCGTGCAAGAGAAAGTAGTGGTTGCGCATGGATTAATAGGCCTGCTGGTCTTTGGCCACCAAGCGCACGGTGCGCAAGATGATGTGAATGTCCAGCCGGAGCGACCAGTTGCGGAGGTAGTCAAGGTCGTAGTCAATACGGCCTTGCATTTTGTCGAGGGTGTCGGTTTCGCCGCGGTAGCCGTTCACCTGTGCCCAGCCGGTGATGCCGGGTTTGACCTTGTGGCGGACCATGTAGCCTTTGATGAGTTTGCGGTACAGCTCGTTATGAGCCACCGCATGAGGGCGGGGCCCCACAATGCTCATGCGGCCTTGCAGCACGTTGATGAACTGGGGCAACTCGTCAAGCGATGTCTTGCGCAAAAAAGCGCCCAAGGGCGTGATGCGACTGTCGTTCTTGGTGGCTTGGGTGACAACGCCGCCGTCCTCAGTCACGCTCATGGAGCGGAATTTGTAGACAAGAATCTCTTCGCCATCAAGGCCGTAGCGGCGCTGCTTGAAGATGATGGGTCCGGGCGAGGTGAATTTGACCGCAGCAGCAATCGCCAGCAGCACCGGCGTAATCAAGGTCAAGATACCAATAGAAAACACGATGTCGCTCAGGCGTTTGACGATGCCGTTGGTCCCGCGGAATGGGGTTTCGCAGACCGAGATCACAGGCATGCCGCATACAGCGCTGGGCTGACCTTGGATCAGGTCGGTAACAAACATGTCAGGCACAAAGTAAATGGATGCTGTGGTGTCTTTGAGCTCGTCCAGCACTTGCAGGATCCGGGGCTGGGAGGCCATCGGGAGCGAGAGGTAAATAACCTGAATGCGGTTGCATTTGGCCAGGGTGGCGAGCTCATCGAGTTTGCCGAGCAGGGGGACGGGGGCGCTGGCGTTCAGGCGGTCGGTGCTGCGGCTATCGACAAAGCCGGCGAGCTCCACCCTGGAGTAAGGTGAGCTTTTGAGTTTTTCGGCAAGGGCCAAGCCTTGCTCGTTCATGCCGACGATCAAGGCGCGTTGCTTGGGGCCTTGCAGGCTGATGATGATGGGGGCGGCAATGCGCAGGCCGAAGGTGAGCGCAATTTCGGTAGCCGGGGCCGCCCACAACCATGCGGTGAGGGCCTGCAGGTCGAACTGGCGGATATAGCCGGTGGCGTAGCCGGTGAGCCCGAGCAGGGCGGCGATCCACACCCAGTTCAAGCAGATGTCGAGCACGCTGCCGGATTTACTGGCTTGCAGGCGGGGCTCGCCGGGGAAGGTGAGCGCAAACGCGAGCACGGCGAGCAGCAGATAGGCAGGGGGCACGCTGCCCTCGAACCAATACGCCAGCACCCACAGTGAGCCGACCAGCGCGGTGGGGCAGAGGCAGGTCTCCAGGATGCCGAGCAGGTTGTCACGGCCCATGGAGGCGTGTTCGGTGCTGCGGTTGAACTCTGCCGCTGAAAAAGTAATGTGGGCCTTAGACATGGTTGACCCATGCCCGGAATTTGCCCACGGCTTGGGCGCGGTTGGAGACATCGAGTTTTTTGAAAACACGCTGCATGTGGTTTTTGACGGTGAAGGCGCTGATGTCGAGGATGCTGCCGATTTCGGGGTTGGTTTTGCCCAGGGCAACCCATTTCAGGATTTCGGCTTCGCGCTCGGTGAGGACATCGGGCTCGGGTAATTTTGTTTCTGCTGTCGGGTTGGCAGAGGCTGACGAGCTGACGCCGGACTGGTGCGGCAGGTGTTCGACTTGGCGCAGCGCGGTATCTATATAGGGCAGAACCATGGCCATGGCGTTCCGCTCGAGGTCGGTGAACTGCTTGCGGGCGCTGAACACAACATAGACGCAGTCATGGCTGCCCCGCTCATCGGTAATGCCGTGGATGGTGGCACTGCGCATTTTGAGCAATGCGCCGCCCAGAGCGCTCTTCAGGCCAAACTCGTCCAGCGAGAAGCCGGACTCGCCTGCATTCAGACTGAAAGGCTTTTTGCCGAACTCAGCCCAGCGATTGAACAAGCTCACCATGAGCGGCGATAAAAACTCGGACTGCGCCGCGTGCGAGCGCACGCCGGACAGGGCGGAGATGATGTCGTGCTGCACATGGCCGCTGCTGAAATCACCCCAGGCTGCGATCAGGATGTCGTGTGGCAGGTATTTCTGCATGTCTCCCTGCAGCCAGATGAGCATGTCGAAATGGCTGCGCACCTCCACCGAGTGGGTGACCACGCGGTGGTAGTGATGGAGATCCTCGGTAGAGAGCGAGGGCAACAAAGACATTTTTGTAACTAAATAACCGAGGGTTATTGCTAGGGTGACAGCGAAGCCGCGATGTTACGTAGTCCAAATGACTAGGCCTATCCCCCAAATGGGTGAATCCACTACTTTTTGACAATTGAAGTTCGTTCGGCGTGAAAAAAGTCACACTTGCCCAGAGAATTTTGGTTTTTGTGTTCGCTTTGTATCGCTCCGGTATCGCCTTTTTAGCTGCCGGATGTGGGCTGAGAGTGCGCAAATGGGGTCGAAAGAGCTACACCTGAGCCAGTACACTTTTAGGCTGTGAAACACGCGCTCTGTGGAGCGGGTTACATCAGATCACGGGAGTAAAAAATGGCAAAAGGAATGATCCTGGCTGCAGGCCAGGGCACACGGGTCCGCCCGCTCACCAAAGACTTGCCCAAACCGATGGTGCCGATTTTGGGCAAGCCGGTGATGGAGTATCTGATCGAGCATTTGGCGAGGCATGGCATCCGCGAAATCATCATCAACGTGGCTTACCACCACCAGCGGATTGAGCAGTACTTTGGCGATGGCAGTCGCTGGGGTGTGGAGATTGCCTACTCCTACGAAGGGGTGCGCGAGCACGGCGATATATTGCCTCGCCCTATGGGCTCGGCTGGCGGCATGCGTCGGATTCAGGATTTCAGTGGTTTTTTTGACGAAACCACTTTGGTGCTGTGCGGGGATGCGCTGATCGACCTCGACATCACCGCAGCGATTGCCGAGCACAAAGCCAAAGGCGCGCTGGCCAGCGTGGTGGCCCTCGAGGTGCCGCTGCAAGAGGTGCAAAACTATGGCATGGTCGTTGCGGATGAGGATGGGCGGATTCGCTCGTTTCAGGAGAAGCCCAAGCCGGAGGATGCCAAATCCACCTTGGCCAGCACCGGCATCTACATTTTTGAGCCCGAAATCTTGGAAAAAGTGCCCAAGGACACGGTGTACGACATCGGCTCAGAGCTGTTTCCGCAGCTTGCGCAGGATGGATCGCCGTTTTATGTACAGAACCGGCCGTTTCACTGGATTGATATTGGCCGGGTGAGCGATTACTGGACGGTGTTGCAGCGGGTTTTGAAGGGCGAGGTGGAAAACATGCCGATGCCCGGCAAACAAGTGCAGCCTGGTGTGTGGGTGGGCCTGAACACCAGCATTCCCTGGGGCAAGGTCAAGATTGAGGGGCCGGTGTACATCGGCTCCAGCGTAAAGATTGAAGAGGGAGCCACCATCGTCGGGCCGGCCTGGATCGGGCACGGCAGCGTGATCCGCTCGGGGGCGCGGATTACCCGGGGTATTTTGTTTGAGTACACCCGGATTGCGCCGGATATGCATTTCCACGAAATGATTGTTTCGCGCTTGTATTGCGTGAACCGCTATGGCGAGACGCTGTATGCCGGCGATGACACCTCCCGCCTGCGCTGGGGCGATGCCCGCGCTTGATCTTGATTTTTGACTTGTGAAGGATGTGTGATGTTGATTCAACCCGTGGTTTTGTCGGGCGGTTCCGGCACCCGTTTGTGGCCTTTGTCCCGCGAAAAGTACCCCAAGCAGTTATTGCCTTTGATAGGCGAAGATTCGTTGTTGCAAGCAACCGTGCGCCGGGTCGAGGGGATTGCCGGTGTGGAGCTGGCCGCTCCGATGGTGGTGTGCAACGAGGAATACCGCTTTGTGATCGCCGAGCAGATGCGTCTGATGGGCAAGCCGGGTACGGTGGTATTGGAGCCTTTGGGGCGAAATACGGCTCCAGCCCTCACTATTGCTGCGCACGCTGCTATTAAAAACGGAGCAGACCCCGTGCTGCTGGTGATGCCGGCAGACCACGTGATCATGGATGGTGCGGCGTTCCGTGTTGCGGTGGTGAAGGGCGCGCAATTGGCGCAAGCGGGTGCGGTGGTGACTTTTGGCATCACCCCGGATGCGCCTGAGACGGGCTACGGCTATATCCAGTCAGGCGCAGACTTTGGTGCAGATGGCGCCAAGCAAATTGCACGCTTTGTGGAAAAGCCCGATTTGCAAACCGCGCAGGCGTATCTGGATGAAGGCACGTACTCTTGGAATAGCGGCTTGTTCTTGATGAAGGCGTCGGTGTGGTTGGCTGCCATGGAGCGCTGCCGACCTGATATTGCCCAGGCTTGTGCGACGGCCTGGAGCGAGGGGCGTGCGGACGGTGAGTTTGTGCGTGTGGGCAAAGAGGCTTTTAGCGCCTGCCCCAGTGACTCGATTGACTACGCGGTGATGGAGCGGCTCGCCGGCCAGAGCGGCGCAGTGCTTGAAGGTTTGCCTACGGGGGTGGTGATTCCCTTGTCTGCGGGTTGGTCGGACGTCGGGGCATGGGAGGCTTTATGGAACGTGCTACCCAAGGACGATGCGGGCAATGTGGCGCAGGGGGATGTGCTGATGCAAGACAGCCGCAACACCCTGGCCTTGTCGGAGGGGCGCTTGATTGCCTGTGTGGGTGTGGATGATCTGATTGTGGTCGAGACCGCAGATGCGATTCTGGTCGCCCACAAAAACAAAACCCAGGATGTGAAGAAAATTGTGGACCGCTTGAAGCAAGCAGGCCGCAGTGAAGGGCAGGCGCACCGCAAGGTGTTCCGTCCATGGGGCTGGTACGACAGCATTGACCATGGCGAGCGCTTCCAGGTGAAGCGGATCGTGGTGAAGCCGGGGGCTGCCTTGTCATTGCAAATGCACCACCACCGCGCCGAGCATTGGATTGTGGTGAGCGGCACAGCGAAGGTGACAGTGGGCGAAAAGACCCTGTTGCTATCGGAAAACGAGTCGACCTATATCCCCTTGGGCACGACGCACCGCTTGGAAAATCCGGGCAAGCTGGCGCTGGAAATGATTGAAGTGCAGT
>DGQR01000106.1 GCA_002390825.1 Rhodoferax sp. UBA4409 | reverse complement strand
TGCCCACCGCCTCCAGCTGCTATGTGTTGGCGGCACGCATGGGCTATGACGGCGCCTATGTGGCGGGCCTGGTGACGCTCTCCACCCTGCTGGGTGTGGTGAGCTTGCCGTTTGCGCTGGGTGTGTTGCGAGGGCTGTAACCTTACTCGTACCAGCGCTGCAAGGCCTCGGCGTGCATCGCATGCCGGTAGCTGCCTTGAGGCAACCAGCTCGGCGCGCTGCAGGCGGCCCGCGAGACAAAATCCAGCAGCGCTATATGGCGCCGCAACACCCGCTCTTGGCGGTGCCCGATCAAAGGATTAAAAATTCCATAGCGGCTGAACAGTTGCCGGGGATTCTTTTTGATCCAAAGCCAAGAACCCATCTCGAGTGTCAAGGGCAGGAACACCTGCCGGGCGGGATCTTCCAGTCGGGTGTGCAAGTGATCCCACAAATCGCCATGGGTCAGGTACTGCAGGCTTTGCGGCTCAAACACATAGGGGTGGTGGCTGTAACTCTGCCGGTACATGCGCTGCAGCACATACATTTCTGCCAGATGCGTGATGGGCTGGCGCGTGTGCGCATACGGAAACCATAGGCGGTCCCGCACCCCGAAGCCGGAATGGCAGTCGATGGAAATGCTGAATGCGCGGTGCGTCAGCTCTGACTCCACCACATCGCACAGCGCCTGGGCTTCAGGCTGCATGGGGGCTGCGAGTGCACCGCGGTACCACGGCAGCTTGGCACTGACACGCTGGCCACCGACCCAAGCGGGCACCGGCTCCAGGGCGTCGATGGGGGCATTGCGCATCAGGTCAACACCTGCGGGGTTGGCCCTTGTGCCTCGCAACATTCCGCCAGGATTGACTAAAGGCATGAACACCATGCGCATGGTTTGCAATTGCTGGTGCAAGGTATGGTCCCACGCCATGCGCTGGACCAAGCTGGCCAGAAAGGCGAGCACCACCTCGGTACCAATGCGCTCGAGCCCATGCACCCCGCCAAAAAAGCCGATGGCGGGCACCTCGGGGGACGGGTTCCCCATGGCAATCGCATAGACCGGCAAGGCCCCACTCTCTGATGCGACTTGGTGCATCACACGTACCTCCACGCGATCACCTGCAAGCTGCAGTATCCGGTCGAGTTCCGCCAGCGCGGGCAAGTTGGTGGATGGCACAAAGTCTCCTGTTATTGACGAGCTTAGCGGCCCGAGACACGCTTTCAAAGCCCTGCAGCGCGTCAACCACACTGCCATCAAAGCGTCACACAAAAGACCTAAATTCATTTCAGCAAAACGTAACCGGGAGCTGTCATGATCCTCAAACTGCTGGGCTTGCAACGACTGTTGGATGAATTGTTCGACGACGAGTGGCTAGCCCCCATCGCGTTGATCGAGATATGACGCGGCGCGGTACCCCGGCGATGCGTCGCCGGACCCTCCAAGGGTTGGCGCTGACGATGGCTGTTTTACAAGGCGCGTTGGAATGGTGGGCCTTGAAGCGCAATACCCGATAGCCGGACCCGCGCTGAGCGCCTAGACTGGGCGTATGCGAATCAAATGGATCCTTGGCACCTTGGTGCTGTGCCTGGCAATCGGAGCCGGCACACTGACTTGGCTGCTGAACCCCCCACCCGGCATGGAAGGTGTGCAGTCTTTGCGCTGGCCCACCGCCTCCGCGCCGCTTCCGCCACTCAAAGTCCGTTTTTTGGGCGTTGCCACCGTGTTGCTGGACGACGGCGAGACGGCTCTGTTGACGGACGGCTTTTTCTCGCGACCCGACAAACTCACTGTTTTCTTGCGCAAGGTGGAGCCCGACGTGCCGGCCATCACCGAGGGCTTGCAACGCGCCGGCATTACCGGGAGTGCGAGTCGCTTGGCCGCTGTGATTCCCCTGCACTCGCATTACGACCATGCCATGGACGCGCCCGAAGTGGCGCGCCAGACCGGCGCCCTATTGATGGGTTCAGGCTCTACCCTCATGGTGGGCCAAGGCTGGGGGCTGCCGCCTGATCGTATGAAGCTGGCACAGCTCCACACGCCCTACCGCTTCGGCCGGTTCACGATCACGCTCTACCCTGCGTTGCACACCCCGACCGGCTTTACCGGAGGCGTGATTGCGCAGCCATTAAAGCCTCCGGTGCGGGCTACCGATTATCTGGAAGGCCAAAGCTACGCCATGCACATAGCGCACGAGGGCCGCACCTTGCTAATCACGGGCACTGCAGGCTTTGTACCCGGCGCGCTGCAAGATGTGCGCGCCGATGTGGTGCTTCTCGGGATTGGTGCCATGGGCCCGCGCAGCCCCGAACACAAACTCGCCTATTGGAATGAAACCGTGCGCACCGTGGGTGCCCGCCGGGTCATCCCCATCCATTGGGACGATTTCTGGATTCCCTCCACACAACCTATGCAGCCCATGCCTCGCCCTCTGGACGACTTTGAGGCGTCCATGGCGTTCCTGGAGCAACAAGGCGCCGCGGACGGCGTCAACATCCGCTTGCCGGCCGCTTGGACACCAATGGACGTGTTTGACGGACTGCCGCGCTGAGTCAAACCAAGGCGCTGAGCGTCGTTGCCTGCAAGCCTGCCGTACTGGCGCGGGCTAAAAAATCTTGCGCTGCCGCCTCAAAGCCAGCCACCGGACTCATGCAATCGGTCAACAGCACCAACTCCGCCAAACGCTCAGCGGGCAGGATCGCCATCAAGTCGGATACCGATGCGGCCACACAGTGACTCAGGGCCTCGCCCGCTATCAAAAGCGTAGCACCTTGCGCAGACAGAGATTGGACCAAAGGCCGATTCAGCAAGGTGCGTGCGTCATCTGCCCGCGGAACCTCAGCCTTGAAGGCGCTGTACTGCTCGGTCAGCGGGTTCTGGCCCTTGAGCACCTTGTGCACCATCTGGCCGGTCGCCAGCTCCCAAGCGGCCAAAGCTTCGCTCAAGCCGGCGTGAATGTTGTGGCCCCAGGTACCCAGCACGCAGTGCACCGGCCAGACCACCAGCTGGCGTTGACCGGTGGCCTCCAGGGCGTGCAGATAGGCCTGCACCTCGGCCTGCAGCGCCGGATTGCGCGGCTTGAATTGGCCGCGGGCCAAGTCTGCGGCGGTAATCACCGTGAACGGCGCGACCGGCTCGCCGTTGGACTGCAACCAGAACGTGGTGCGCTCAACGCCCACGCTGGCGTGGGAATCCAGGGTGACGGTGATGCTGCGCACCCGGGTGGCGTGGGGCACCAACCAATCGGCCAGGCGCTGCATGTCCGCGCTAGCGCCCGGCACCGGCAAAGCGGCTCCCGCGATGTCAAGAAAGTCGTTTTGCGGATCGATGATGAGCAGATCGTAAGTGGTCATGGCAAGGCTTGGGAGGGTGTTGGTGTCGAGGCCGGTAAGTGAAGCGCCCAGTGCACATGTTCTTGCACCAAAGGGTCTGGGTGGCTGATGCGACGCTGCAGAGACTGGACCAACACCGCGCGCTCAGGTGCCGAGAGCGCACTGCCCTGCAAGGCATTGCCCATGGCCACGGCCACATTGCGCAGCCAGCGCACATGGCCGATGCGCCGAATCGGGCTGCCTTCGGTATTGCGCAAAAAGGTGTCTTCAGTCCAGTCCATCATCGTGGCCAGTGCACTGCCGGTGAGGCCATGCCGGGCATCAAAGTCGGGCAAGGTGCTGCGCTTGGCAAACTTGTTCCAGGGGCACACCAGCTGGCAGTCGTCACAACCGTAAATGCGGTTCCCAATAAGAGGGCGCATCTCGAGCGGAATCGGGCCATCGTGTTCGATCGTCAGGTAAGACACACAGCGCCGCGCATCCAAACGGTGGGGGGCCACGATGGCCTGCGTCGGGCAGGCACTGATACAGGCGCTGCAACTGCCACAGTGCGCTTCGACAGGAACACTTGGCGGGAGCGCCACATCCAGATACACCTCGCCTAGAAAAAACATCGAGCCCGCTTCGCGGTTGAGCAGCAAGGTGTGCTTGCCGCGCCAGCCCTGCCCGCTGCGACTGGCAAGCTCAGCCTCCAGCACCGGCGCGCTGTCGGTGAACACCCGGTAACCCAAGGGGCCCATATGGGCCGCCATGCGGTCGGCCAATTGTTGGAGCCGGTTGCGCAAGACCTTGTGATAGTCCCGGCCGCGCGCATAGACCGACACAATGCCCTCTCCCGGGCGTTGCAAGCGGGCCAGCTCAGCGTCGGCCCAGCCGTCTTCTGTGCCACGCGGCAGGTAGTCCATGCGCGCAGTAATCACACTCACCGTGCCGGGCACTAACTCGGCCGGACGGGCGCGTTTAAGCCCGTGGTGCGCCATGTAGCCCATGCCACCGTGGAAACCGTGCGACAACCACGCTAATAATCCGGCCTCCGCGGAGGACAAATCCACACCGGCCACGCCAATTTGGGAGAATCCGAGTTCCCGGGCCCAGCCCTGTATCTGAGCGACCATTTCGTCGCCATCGAATTGAGCCTTGATTTGAGTGCTGTTGATCGTCACCACCCGATTGTAGAAAGCGCGGCCCCGAGCATCGTCTTGGAATGGGCTGATGAATCCGACACCGTCGCCTTTGCGCAGCAGTGGGCCCGCGCGCCATCCCTGGCAAACGCATTTATTGCCCTGCACGGTGATTTAGGTGCCGGTAAAACCACCTTGGTGCGCCACCTGCTGCAAGCGCTGGGGGTGACTGGCCGCATCAAGAGCCCCACCTACGCGGTAGTAGAGCCCTACGAGCTGCCTGAGCTGAACATCTGGCACTTTGACTTTTACCGATTCAATGACCCGCGGGAGTGGGAAGAAGCCGGTTTCCGCGATATTTTTGCCAGCCCCGGCCTGAAGCTTGCCGAGTGGCCGGACAAAGCGGCCAGCATGCTGCCGGTGGCAGATATCACCCTGCATTTGCACACCCTGGATGACAGCCGCCGCGAGGTGCGCCTGACTGCAGGCACCCCTGCGGGCCTGCAACTTATCCAAGCAGCCCAAGGAGCCCGAGCTTGAGGCGCCGCACCCTGCTGCAAGCCGGCAGTCTGGTCTTGACACTGGGCACCGCCGAGCTCGCCAAGGGTGCCGCCATCATGACCGTGCGGGTATGGCCTGCACCGGAGTATTCGCGCGTCACCATCGAGTCCGACTCCGCACTCAGCGCCAAACAGCTATTTGTACCCAACCCGCCACGGCTGGCGGTGGATATCCAGGGCATCAGTTTGAACCCGGCACTTAAAGAGCTGGTCGCCAAGGTGAAGGCGGATGACCCGAACATCGCAGGCATCCGCGTCGGGCAGTTCACCCCCGACATCGTGCGCCTGGTGGTTGACTTGAAGCACCCGATACGGCCGCAAGTGTTCAGCCTGGCGCCTGTGGCGGCTTACCAGCACCGCTTGGTGCTGGACCTGTACCCGCTGGCCGAGGTCGACCCGCTCGATGCCCTGATCACGGACCGTGCCAACGAGGCCAAAGCCGTTCAGCAGTCCAAGGCGGCAGCGCAAGACCCTTTGGATGCCCTGATTGCCCAGCACACCCAGCGCCCCCCTGTGCCGGCTGCCGCTGCCAGCAGCCCATTGAGACCGGTAGACGCTATCAAATCAGGAGCTGCCCGCGCAGAATCCACGAGCGCTGGAGGCACAAAAGATCCCAAAACTGCGGAAAAGGCCAGCACCCCGACCGACCGGCTGATCATCATTGCACTGGACCCAGGGCATGGTGGCGAAGACCCTGGCGCCATCGGCCCCGGCGGTACCCGGGAAAAAGATGTCGTGCTCAAACTGGCGCACCTGCTGCGCGAACGGATCAACGCCGCCAGCGTCAACGGCAACGCAATGCGCGCGTTTCTGACCCGCGACGCCGACTTCTTTGTGCCCCTGAGCACCCGGGTGCAAAAAGCCCGGCGGGTGCAGGCGGACTTGTTCATCAGCATCCATGCCGATGCGTTTTTCACCCCGGACCCGCAAGGGGCCAGCGTGTTCGCTTTGAGCCAGGGCGGCGCGTCGAGTAGCGCTGCGCGGTGGATGGCGGCCAAAGAAAACAAGGCGGATTTGATCGGCGGCCTCAACGTCAAAGCCAAAGACGCCACGGTGCAGCGCGCCTTGCTCGACATGAGCACCACGGCACAGATCAATGACAGTCTGAAACTCGGTGGCAACCTGTTGGGCGAGATCAAACGGGTCGGCAAGCTGCACAAACCCAAAGTCGAACAGGCCGCGTTTGCGGTGCTCAAGGCGCCCGACATTCCGAGTGTGCTGGTCGAGGCTGCTTTCATCAGCAACCCCAGCGAAGAGATCAAGCTCAATAGCGACGAATACCAAAACCGCCTGGCTGATGCCTTGATGCGCGGCATTGAAGGCTACTTCGCCAAAAACCCGCCCCTCACACGCAACCGCACCACCAGCTAAAACACAAAAATCACCATTTAAAGTAATGGTTTATGTGTTTTTGGCGCGGAGATGGCGGGCTAAACCCTGCTTCATTCACCGGATGGAAGTAGGTAGCAACCCTAGACTGAACCTTTCAGTCACTCATTGGAAGGAGGTTGTTATGGCTCTGGTAGAGAGAATTCAAGCAGCGGTTGCACGAACCGAATTGTTGCCCTTCAAGGTAGAAATTGCCACCGAGGCGCAGCTGGATGGCGTCATCCAACTGCGCGCAGCCTCCTACGGCAAACACCTGCCGGAATTGGGCGCCAAACTGCGAGAGCCTGAAGCCGCCGACTTTGCCTACGGGTGCGAAGTGTTTGTGGCCACCTCCAAACTCGATGGCTCCGTTCTGGGTACTTTGCGGACGCACTCTAATGTGATGGAGCCGTTGCCGTTGCAACGCTCACTCAATCTGCCTGGCTCATATGCGGGCAAACGAATGGTTGAATCGACGCGACTCTGCGTAAAGGGCGATACCGGATCATCCATCGTCAGAGCCGCTCTTTTTAAAGCTTTTTACTCCTATTGCATGGCGCAGGGCGTAGATCAAATGATGGCTACAGGACGTCGGCCTTTGGACCGGATGTATGACGGGTTGATGTTTACTGACGTCGGTGAAACCGGTCAGTTCTACCCTATGGCGTTCACAGGCGGGGTCCCACATCGCGTGATGTCACTAGTCCCGGAGCTTGTACGAACACTATGGACAGGTGCGAACCATAGCCTTACCGGATTCTTTTTTGAGACGCATCATCCAGACATCGATTTGTCAGGCGCGACCAGTCTTTTGGCAGTTGGTTGGTCTTGCCCGGTGGCTCAAGCAAGCTTAGATGCCCAAGCGCCTGCCATCGTACGCGGGGGACCTGCGATTCAACCCATCTTGGTCAGAGAACAGATGTTCATGAGGACGACAAACAGTCAGGAACTGCACGGCCAGTTGAGCAGCTGATTTGCCTAAAAAATAGGGTTCCTACGTGAGTCTTTAAACAAAGGCATCGTGTCTGTGCTGCCCTCTTGCACCTCTTGAAGAAAAGCAAGGATGGCCGGATCTTGGATGAAGTCAGCTCCGCTAGTCACTGACAGAATGGCCTCGGGAGTGACCGGTTTGCTGATCCCGTAGCCCTGTGCGTAATCAATACCGGCTTCGTACAGCACTTTGATGGTTGGTAGATCCTCTGCGAACTCACCGACTGACTTCATACCCAAATTCTTAACCAATCCCGCAATAGCATTCACGATCGCTTGTCCGGCCTCACTGTGGACGGCGTCGCGCACCAGTGATCCGTCTAACTTCAAGGAGTCCACTGAGAGGCCTTTCAGGTAACCAAAGGAGGAATACCCTGCTCCAAAATCATCAAGCGCCACCTTGCCCCCCATCCATCGAACCCGGTCGATAAACTTTTGCATGTTGCGCATGTCGGTGATCGCCACAGTCTCGGTGATCTCAAGGCAAATTTTTTCCAAAGCGACCGGGTGTAGCTTGAAGAGTGAGAATAGCTCTTCGGTGAATACCTCATCGTTAAGCGATCCCCCCGACAAGTTAACTCCCACGAAATGGGTATTCTGCAATTGCGTTGCGTGCGCCTCTAACCAATCAATGGCGGTATTGATCACCCAGCGATCAATGATTGCGGTTTTTCCATGCGCCTCTGCCGCCTCAATGATGGTCACTGCGGGAATGACAGAACCGTCTGGCTTGCGCAACCGGATCAACATTTCAAAGTTCAAAGAATCAAAAGGTCGGGTCAAAGAAACTTCCGGCTGCATCATCAAAAACAGTCCGGCGGGCACTTGGCCTCGCTCCAGGCAGTTAATCAGATCCAGTTCGTCTTGGTGCTGTTCGAAAAAACGATCCCCTTTTTGCACGACGACAACCCGTTGGGTCGGCCGCTTCTTTGCCATGCGGCACAAAGTATCGGCCGCCGAAATAATGTCTTTCAAGTCGGCGCGCGCAAACTGATCTGTGGATACCAACCCGCCTGAGATATCCAAGGTGAAACTCTGGGAGTCAATTTGAAATGGTGCGGATCCAATCAATGTCGCAATCGTGTTGCATTGCACCTCGCAGGTCAGAATATCGCGCTCATAAAAAATGACGACAAACTCATCGCCACCCAATCGCGCAAGCACTTCACCAGGGCCTAGGACTCCCCTCATGCGCTCAGCGACTTGCTTGAGAACCTGATCACCTGCGGTGTGTCCGTACAAATCGTTGATGAGTTTGAACCGGTCCAGATCAAAATAGGCAAGGGCATAAGGCAGGCCTTCACCGACGTGCGATTGCTGACTGAGTCCACGCAAATTCAGACAACCCGTCAAAGGATCATGGCTGGCCAGATACTCCAACCGATCAGTGGCGGACACTCGCTCAGTGATATCTTGCAGAGAGCACTCTGTGATGTTCCCGTCAACGGTAGATGCCTTCACCAACAACCAACGCGGCAGACCACCGGAGTCACCTAGCGCCATCGTTTCCAATTCAATGGCACCGCCTCCGGGCAATTGGCTAAGCACCTGAATCGAAGACACCAGCTGTTGATCAAAAACTTGAGCAAGAGAGGGGTTGCCCTCAGGAACAGAGACTCCGACCATCGCATAGAACGCAGGGTTTGTTTTGATGATCGCCCCATCCCGACTGACTGAAAACAAGCCTATCGGGGAGTCTTGATAGGCAGCCTTCAACAAATTCTGGGCACGGATGCTTTGCATACGATGGGTACGCATATGCTCCGCAACGGCAGCCGTAGCTAACAAGGCGGACGCAATTGCTCCAGTCACGCTGTTAAGGCCAGACTCCAAAATACGAGCGCCAGTCGCGGCAACGATGACTTCATTCAAAGTGGAGATCAAAGTCACCACGATCGAAGCCCCGTACCATGCCGCAACGCGCGAGTGTGTTCTACGAAGAATCCAATACAGATAACCCAGCATCACAGCTACCACCGTGAACGTGGCTACCCACAAAATTGGCAGCACTGATTCATAGGCTAAAAAAGGCGCGACAACTAACAACGCAACGGCCAGGACTTCGTGAAACGTGAGGGGCCACCGCGTATTCGAATGTGCCAGCTCTGCCTTGAAAAGCACGCTGAACAGGCCCACTGTGTTGGCAAAGTACAAAACCAGAGTCGCTTGGCGGAGAGGAAAAAGCAAGTCAGGGGGTATTTCCGTACCCAAGATGAAAAAGTCAGTCCCGACCGACAAAGCTGCCATCCGCATGTTCAGGATGAGGCCGCCTACAAAAGCGAGGTACAGCGGACTCGCATTGACGATCGCTGTGAGCAACATAAACAAGGCGAGCACTCCGATAGCGCCTTCAATAAGTACGCCGGTATGCTTGTGCGCCAGCTGCGCATTGCGGAGATCAGACTCCCTCCACAACTCCACGGCAATTTTGGCGGGCCCCCTGAAGTTCGCTTGGCAAACGACTTCCTGTGACGATTGGCCAGGCGGTAGGAGCATCTTGAAACCAGCCCTGCTCCTGGATATGTCACCAGAAGCCGTGTAGTAGTCAGCGCTCCCGATGAGGCCGCCCGACAGGCCATCCCAACAGGTCAACTGAGTGGCATGGCGGGAGGGAAAGTCAATCACGCTTTGCGCTGCCCCGTCCGATGAGGGGTTCACAAAGAAAATCCAAAACGGATTGATTGAACGCCCCGTGCGAGAAGTCTCTACACGGACCTGCCCGCGTAACTGAGCAGCCATCTCCATGGGGCTAACAAATGCTGCAGGTTCTTTTTGCTCCCACACCGCCGCAGCAATGGGGACTCCAATCGCACTTTCAGATTCCCCACTTTGCCACGCGATTGCTATGCAAGCAAAAACGATAAGGACAACCGGAAACACATAGGTCGTCAGCCGCTCCAGCAAAGTTGCAACAATTTTTTGCACAGGGGTCAATGATTAAGCTGGCCGTTTGGTTCGGCTCTTGAGTGCTCCCACAATCACGATCAATCCGGGGATCAATATCATCGCCCAAATAATCTTGTCCAAATTCATTTTCACCCACGGAATGCTGCCCAAAAAGTAAC
Organism: Rhodoferax sp. UBA4409; assembly: GCA_002390825.1. Lineage (GTDB taxonomy): Bacteria > Pseudomonadota > Gammaproteobacteria > Burkholderiales > Burkholderiaceae_C > Allorhodoferax. The sequence continues at coordinate 2,707 of DGQR01000106.1, read as the reverse complement.
CCGCGGTGCAAATTCCCACCACCCACAGCACCGCGCCTACGATATTGAAGAAGGTGAATTTGGCGCGGTTCATTTCTGCCACTCCGCCCACAAAGGGCACGAAGGTGCGCAAAAACGGCATGAAGCGTGCAGCGATGATGGTGAAACCTCCGTAGGTCTCGTAGAAGTTGTGCGCTTTGTCAAAAGCCGCTTTGTTGAAAAACCGGCTCTGCTCCCACTGAAAGACCTTAGGCCCGAAATACCGGCCGATGCTGTAATTGCACTGATCGCCCAAAACGGCCGCCACCAGCAGGAGGCCAACGGCCAACGGATAGCTCATCAAGCCTGCACCGCACATAGCGCCCACTACAAAGAGCAAAGAGTCACCCGGTAAAAACGGCATGACCACCACGCCAGTTTCCACAAAAATGATCATGAATAGCAGGGCATACACCCAAGCCCCGTAGGTCTGGACAAACACTTCAAGGTGCTTGTCGACATGAAGAATGAAGTCGATGAGTACAGCAATAAGTTCCATAGGTGGGATTATGCTGCCCGCCTAAAATACAAATGTGAACGCACCTCCGACTCCCGCACCCCGCCGCCCAATCCGCGAACTCCCCGACGAACTTATCAGCCAGATTGCGGCGGGTGAAGTCGTAGAGCGCCCCGCCAGCGTGGTGCGTGAATTGGTGGACAACGCGCTGGACGCCGGCGCCACCCAAGTCACCCTGCGGCTGCTGGCCGGCGGTGTGCGCCTGATCAGCGTGGAAGACGACGGCCAAGGCATCCTGCGCGATGAGCTACCCATCGCCTTCAAGCGCCATGCCACCAGCAAGATCGGCAACCTGCACGACCTGGAAAGCGTGGCGACGATGGGCTTCCGCGGCGAGGCGCTGGCCGCTATCAATTCCATAGCTGATTGCGCAATACTCTCGAGGGCTAGCGGCCTGAATGATGCCTATTTGCTAGACGGCCGCACCGGAGAGCTGCGTCCGGTGGCGCGGGGCCAGGGCACCACCGTCGAAGTCAAAGAGCTGTTTTACAGCACGCCCGCGCGCCGCAAGTTCCTGAAAACCGACGCCACCGAACTCGCTCACTGCATAGAGTCCGTGCGCCGTCACGCCTTGGCCCGCCCCGATGTGGGCTTTGCCATTTGGCATGAAGGCAAGCTGGTCGAGCAATGGCGACGCTGCCTGGATGTACCGCTGGCGGATGCCGCCATGGACGCTGCACTCGCCGCCTTGGACCAACGCCTCTCTGACGTGCTCGGCTCCGAGTTCCTTGCCCAAAGCGTGCGCGTAGATTGGCACAGCAAGCAAAGCAACGAAATGGGCCAACCCGCCCTGCGCGTGTGGGGCCGCGCCGGTGTGCCCGACGCCGCCCGCTCACGCGGCGACCAGCAGTTCTGCTACGTCAACGGTCGCTTTGTGCGAGACAAAGTCCTGACCCACGCCGCCCGCAGTGCGTATGAAGACGTGCTGCATGGCAACCGCCAACCGGTGTACGCCCTGTATGTCGCCATGGACCCGACACGGGTGGATGTGAACGTACACCCCACCAAAATCGAAGTACGCTTCCGCGACAGCCGGGAAGTGCACCAGGCCGTGCGCCACGCCGTAGAAGACACCTTAGCCGCGCCGCGCGCCGCCGCAGCGGCAGGCACCGCAGCGGGCCAGCCCCAAGCGCCCAGCTTGTTTGGCACCACCAGCGAGGTCATCAGCACCCTGCCCGCGCCGGGAACTTATGTGCCCAACAGGCCTGTAGCGCCCATGTACAGTGCGCAGCCAGCTATCAAATTCGAAGCAGAAGAAGGCCTGATTGGTCACCGCGTCAACGACATCAGCCTGCTTTGGCAAAGTAACCCAGCCATCTAGCGAGCGAAAAAGCCTGGCCCCCGGGCCGTGACAGCAACCAAGACGCTTGGCCCTTGGGCCGCGCGATTGCCCAACTGCAAGGCGTCTACATCCTCGCCGAAAACAACCAAGGCCTGGTCATCGTAGACATGCACGCTGCCCACGAACGCATCGTCTACGAACGGCTGAAGACTCAAATCAGCCTGACCGCCCCCGACGGCAGCGTGCACCCGCTGGCCAGCCAGCCCCTGCTGATCCCCGCCACCTTCGCCGCCACCCCCGACGAAGTCGCCACGGCCGAAGCCCACGTAGCCACCCTCAACACCCTGGGCCTGGAAATCAGCCCCTTCTCCCCCAAAACCCTGGCCGTGCGCGCCGTGCCCACCACCTTGGCGCAAGGCGACGCCGTTGAGCTGGCCCGCAGCGTGTTGGCTGAGTTGGCCCAGCACGACGCCAGCACCGTGATCCAGCGCGCACAAAACGAGATTCTGGGCACCATGGCCTGCCACGGCGCGGTGCGCGCCAACCGCAAGCTCACACTCGAAGAAATGAACGCCCTGCTGCGCGACATGGAAGCCACCGAGCGCAGCGACCAATGCAACCACGGCCGCCCCACCTGGCGCCAGCTCACGCTCAAAGAGCTGGACTCGCTGTTTTTGCGCGGGCGCTAGGCAGGTTCCGCGCACCCAAGGGGCCGGCTGCATCCAGACAGGCGGCGGTGTTGGCGAGCGCTATTCCTCTCCACATTGACTTGCGTCAAGCCAAAAACCTGTACGAAATAGCCGCCAGCCCTTATCGTCTGTGAACTGCATCGAGGCATGCTTGCCTCCTGCCCCGGGAGATTGCCTTTGAACGCTGTTGCTACCCACCCA
>DGQR01000197.1 GCA_002390825.1 Rhodoferax sp. UBA4409 | reverse complement strand
GGAATTGACCATTCGTCTCAGGGTCTTGACCCCAATTGAGCGCGCCCCTGCGATGCGTTGCGCGTGCTGTCAAAATCAAGCCCACTTTGGGATGAAAGCGCAACATGCAGCAACACGACTTTGACTTTTTTGTGATCGGTGGCGGCTCGGGCGGCGTACGCGCTTCGCGCGTGGCGGCCAGCCTGGGGGCCAAGGTGGGCATTGCCGAGGGCTTTCGCTACGGCGGCACTTGCGTGATAAGGGGCTGCGTGCCCAAGAAGCTGTTGGTGCAGGCCTCGCATTACGCCGAAGACCTGGAAGACGCGGCCGGTTTTGGCTGGACGGTGCCCCCGGCCTCCTTCGATTGGCCCCGCTTGGTGGCGGCCAAGGAGCAAGAGATCACGCGCTTGAGTGGCATCTACGAAAACCTCTTGAAGAACTCGGGCGTGCAGATTTTCCAGGGCCATGCCCGTTTTGATGGCCCACACACGCTCAGCGTGAACGGCCAGCGCATCACGGCGCGCCACATTTTGATCGCCACGGGCGGCACCCCCGCCTTGCCCGACATCCCGGGCATCGAACACGCCATCACCTCCAACGAGGCCTTCGATTTGCCCACCTTGCCACGGCGTGTGCTGGTGGTGGGGGGCGGTTACATCGCGGTGGAGTTTGCGGGCATCTTCAACGGTTTGGGCGCCGAGGTCACGCTGATCCACCGGGGCGTGCAGTTGCTGCGCGGCTTCGATGGCGCGGTGGCGCAGCACCTGCACGAAGAGATCGCGCGCAAGGGCATCCGCGTCCTGACCGAAACCCAGGCTGCTTCATTGGCGCGCCTGGACAACGGCCAGATCGCGGTGCAGCTGCATGGCGCTGTGACGGGCGCAGAGCACTTTGATGCCGTGATGTATGCCACCGGCCGCACGCCCCAAACCGAAGGCCTGAACCTGGCCGCAGCCGGCCTGAGCGCAGCCCCGGGTCGGGGTGTCAAGGTGGACGCTTTTGGCCAAACCGCGGTGCCCCACATCTTCGCTGTGGGCGATGTAACCGAGGGCATCGCCCTGACCCCGGTGGCGCTGGCGCAAGGCGGTGCGGTGGCCCGCAGCCTGTTTGGGCCCAAGCGCCAGGCTGCGCAGCTGGGCCATGTGGCGTCGGCGGTGTTCAGCCAGCCCCCGATTGGCACGGTGGGTTTGGGCGAAGAGGCGGCGCTGGCCCAGTACGGCGAGATCGACGTGTACGAATCGCGCTTCAAGCCCATGCGCCACACGCTCTCGGGCCGCCCCGAAAAAACCTTGATGAAACTGGTGGTCGATACCGCCAGCCAGCGCGTGCTGGGCGCGCACATGGTGGGGCCGGATGCGCCCGAGATCGTTCAGGGCCTGGCGCTGGCCTTGAACCTGGGGGCGACCAAGGCCGACTTTGACGCCACCATCGGCATCCACCCGACATCGGCCGAAGAGTTCATGACCCTGCGCGACAAACGCACGGTGCGTCGAGATGACTGATCGTTAGCAAATCGTTATCGCATTTTCATGACTTGCCGTGCCTTAGCCATGTCCTCAAGACAAAGTCTTTGTTGGTGGGCTTGCAAAAGTTGAACTGCATTTCTGCGAATGCTTCGCGCAACGTTAATCTCGGTTTCTGTCACCTTTGCATCATCGCGCAGATTCAGCACACGAAGCGCTCCGGTGCCATATTGGTTCTTGATGGTCTGATCCAGTTCGGCAATTTCTTTTTCACACTGACTTTTGTATTGCGGCACGGGTGGCTTGAGGTGCCAGCGGTAGTAGTAATTTCCAAGCGCCAACAGCAGCACAAAAGCGGCAATGAAAATTTTTCCGGAATGGTTGGAAATGATTTTTTTCACGGTCATCAACTTAAAGGGCATCAAAGCCCTAGTAAGACTTCCCATTGTTTTTCATCTGCAGCTGTCAGCCTCAGTTCGCCGGCCAGTGATGCCCTAACAATTCGCAAAAGAGTATCGGTCCGTGGTTCTATGGTGCCTGCAAAGCACCATTGGCTTTTGCTACTTGCAATGACGACGCTGGGAAAACCCTGAATGTCGATGTCGGAAAGCGCTTCATCGTGATCCTCAATTTCTATCCAGCGCCATTGGTGCTTTGGATGGACGGATTGCAGGTTCAAAAAGGTAGATTTGAATTCGCGACAAATCACACACCATTCCGCGCAAAGACACCAGATGGTCAAGCTGCTTGGAGAGTCGTACGGGTGCATGGAAGAAATAAATGTTAGTTCATCCATCTTAAGCGTGAATGTTTGAGAACTCAGTTCGAAAGTCTCATCCAGTTGACCGAAAGTCTCAGTGCCGGGGACTTAATCCATTTTGCGATGTCGCTACCAACCAGGCTCCCGGTGAAATGCCCAGTTCACGCGCAAAGGCCCGTGTGAAGGCGCTAGCGCTACCATAGCCTACAGCGTGCGCAGCTTGCTGGATGCTTTGGCCTTGCTGCATCAGCTGCTGGGCGATTTGAATGCGCCACTGGCTTAGATAGTGCGCTGGGGTGTTACCCAACACCACTTTGAACTGGTTCGCAAAACGCGCACGCGACATGCCTGCAGCGGCGGCTAGGCTAAGCAAATCCCAGTCGTTTGCCGGGTCGTCGTGCATGGCGCGTATAGCCTTGCACAGCTTTGGATCGGCCAAGCCAGCTAGTACCCCTCCCGAGGTGATACCTTGGGCCATACAGTGGCGGAGCAGCTTCAAGATCAGCACTTCACACAAGCGATCCATTACAGCCTGGCGACCCGGTTGGTCTTCAAAAGCTTCGTGCCGCATCAGACCTAGCAAGGCCTCAACGCCGGGCATGGCCGAAAGAGGAACTTGAACCACATCGGGCAGAGAGGCGCTGATCGGGTTGTGCACGCCACCACCCAAAGCGATGGTGCCGCAGACCACGTCGGCTCCTGCTCCATCTTCGGCTACAAGTCGGTGCCATTGGGGTCGTGGCAAAAATAGCACGGTGGGCTCGCTCAGATGAACATCGGCTTGTCTTTGCGTTTGCAGCACGATGGGCCCGCGCTCAATCAGGTGTAAGTGTCCCTTGAAAACGTCATGCTCAAAGTCGTGTAAGCCGCAGATACTGCCGCTGTAAAAGACCCCCGCACGCATAGACATGGCTGATAAAGCGGCACTGAGAGAATCCAAAATTTTGCTCCTTTGATGGTGGTTTTGCCTGTGTATTTAGTGTTCGGCAATTATCCACCAATTAAAAAAAGTCTAAGCGTAAAAAGAAATGACACTTGAACGCAACTGTGGAATTGTTTCGGCGATTTAACCGTCATCAAATTCGGCACGTTGACTTTGGATCGGGTGCGCACAAAGCTATCGCCATTTTGCGGCGCCCAACTCATAGGAGGAGGGTGCTCAATGGTCGCCACCAAAACTCTATATACATTGGCCGGTGCGATCCAAAATTTCATGCACATTGCCGGTCTGATGCGTAAAACTCCATACACATTGAGCCAGCCCGTGCAAAAACTCTATATACATTGAGCCGTTTCTGAGCAACAATGACATGTGAGAGGTGCTTAAAAAACTAGCACCGTAAAAAGAAATGACACTGGTTTACAGTCGGCGTCACAAAGTAAATTTTAAAATATCACTTTATAATTAAATTGGTATACTACAAGTATACTACTTTGACCCTGTTGAAATCAGCTAAGTTGTTGTTTTTAATGGGGAAAAAGGTGAAATGTTGGCGTTTTCACACTGCAGGGGTCGCA